>JAFQWV010000021.1 GCA_017407325.1 Clostridia bacterium
AAGCGTTAAGGCGATAATTTTCATAATCGCGATAACTTTTATAATAAACGTACTGTTCCACCGCGACGAAACGGAAAAAGTGCTTTGGGCTTGGTGGAAAATAAAAATCACGGATAAAGCGTTAGAGTTTGCCGTGTTTATGGCGCTTAGGCTAACGTTTTTAGTTCTCGGCTCGTGCATACTAACGCTAACGACCGCACCCGTTGAACTTACCGACGGTATCGAAAGTTTATTAAAGCCGTTAAAGTTTATCAAATTCCCAGTGCACGAACTCGCACTCGTTATGAGTATTGCGCTAAGGTTTATTCCGTCGCTTATGGAAGAGACTTCCCGAATAATTTCAGCACAGAAAGCGCGTGGGGCAGAGTTTGAAAGTGGAAGCTTATTAAAACGCGCAAAAGCACTCGTTCCCGTGCTTATACCGCTACTTATTGCAAGTTTCCGCCGTGCAGAAGAGCTAGGCGACGCGATGGACGCGCGCTGTTACAGCGAATCGAAAGTAAGAACGAAATATAAGAAATTAAAGCTTCACCTTCGCGACTTGTTTGCAACTTTAACTATGGTTGCGTTGATAGCAGGCGTAGTTTGTCTTAATATTTACACGGTGGCTGTCGTATGAGAATTGCACTTGTTATAGAATATGACGGAACGAACTATTCTGGCTGGCAAATTCAGCCAAACGGCAAAACCGTTCAAGAAGTTATTGAAAACGCTTACTTTACGGCTACTGGTGAAGAGATAAAACTCGTCGCAAGTGGAAGAACTGACGCAGGCGTTCACGCGACGGGGCAAGTTGCTCACTTTGACACGAAACTTTCTCAACCTGCAAAAAGCTTTATGCATATACTTAACAACGTTTTGCCCGAAGATATCAAGGTGAGAGATAGCTTTGAGGTTGACGAAAATTTCCACGCAAGATACTCGGCAAAACGCAAAACGTACGCCTATAGCGCGTATATCGACGGTTTTGACAGACCTTTATTACGGCTTTACAGCGCAAGACTTAATAAAATGCCCGATATAGAAAAAATGCAAAGCGCAAAAAACCTTCTTATCGGCGAGCACGATTTCAAGTGCTTTTCAAGCAGTAATTCGTCTGTAAAAACAACCGTCAGAACGATTTACGACTTGCAAATTTCTATCGAGAATAATCGCTTGACTTTCACGGTTACGGGAAACGGCTTTTTATACAATATGGTAAGAATTATAGTCGGCGCGCTGATAGAAGTCGGCTACGGTAGACTTACCGAAAGCGAAATACTGTCCGCGCTCTCAGGTGGCGGAAGAAATCTTTTGGGAAAAACTATGCCCGCCTGCGGTCTAACCCTTTTAAGCGTAGAATATTAATGAAGTCTTGCGATTTTTAAAAATTTAAACTACTATATATTGTGTGGTTAGGAAAATTTGTAAAAAAACGCAAAATTTTGAAAAATTTGCTTGACTAATATATAAATATTATGTAAAATGTTTAAGTCGCAAGTTTACAGCGGTTATTTTTTCGTGCTTTGCGAAATTAGCCCCTTTGCTGGTAAGAAAAGCCCGTTTAAAACTTCGCAAAATATTATTTCAAACGGAGAAAACCAAATTATGAAGACATATATGGCAAACGCTTCAACGGTTGAAAGAAAGTGGTACGTTGTTGACGCAGCAGGTATTCCGCTTGGTAGAGTTGCATCTTGCGTTGCAGCAGTGTTAAGAGGTAAAAATAAGCCTACTTTCACACCAAACGTTGACTGTGGCGATTTCGTTATCGTTATCAACTGTGACAAAGTAGTTTTAACAGGTAAAAAACTTGAAAAGAAACTTTATACCTATCATACAGGATATATCGGTGGTTTAAAGCAAACCCCTTACAAAGATATGATCGCTAAAAAGAGTGACCTTGCTGTTTACGAAGCAATTAAAGGCATGCTTCCTAAGAATTCTTTAGGCAGAGCAATGGCTAAGAAGCTTCGCACTTACAAGGGCGACACTCACAACCACCAAGCACAAAAGCCAGAAGTGCTTAAAATTGATTATTGATAAGGAGTGCTAAAGTAATATGGCTAAATCAACTAAGAAAAAAGTTCAATACTGGGGAACTGGTAGAAGAAAGAAAGCAGTTGCTAGAGTTCGTTTAATTCCAGGCGGAAACGGCACTATTATCATTAACGGCAGAACTATTGACGAATATTGTTCACTTGATACGATGAAACTCGTTATCCGTCAACCACTTGCACTTTGCGAAAAAGAATCTTCTTACGACGTATTCGTAAACGTTTGTGGCGGTGGTTTCACTGGTCAAGCGGGTGCAATCCGTCACGGTATCGCTCGCGCTTTAATCGTAGCAGAACCAGAACTTCGTTCAGCATTAAAGAAAGCAGGTTTCTTAACGAGAGATCCAAGAATGAAGGAAAGAAAGAAGTACGGCTTGAAGAAAGCACGTCGTGCTCCACAATTCTCAAAGAGATAATATCAGCCTTATATGGCTATTATCAAAAATCCCGAAAACTTTTCGTTTTCGGGATTTTTTATGTCTAAGTGATATACGAAACGAATTTCGCGTGATATGCAATTTTTCAACTTGCGTAAAGGTCGCGAACGCTTTGCGCTCCGTGATTAATATATAATTTTTTCGGCAAATTTTAAATTTGCTCGACCACAATGCAATCTTTGATTGCATTTCATGATTTTTTCAAAAATCATTTCATGGCGTAAGCCATTTCACGAAAAGTCATAGACTTTTCATTTCATTTTTCCTCATTTTCGCTTCAAAAGTCATTGAAATTATTGATAAAATTATCACAGCAAGGAAGATGGCGATAAAAATTAACGTCATTAAAAACGAGCGCCAAATAAAAATCATCGCATAAAAAATTGTAAAATATATCGTAAAACCAATCGTTAAAATTTTAATAATAAAAGATAATACGATAACAGCGATAGGCGTTAAGCTAGCTTTCTTTTTCAAAACAATACAATAGATTATATTATAGATAAAGTTTATCGCCATAACGGGGATATAAAATATACCAAAGAAAATTATCCCAAGCGCAAGGTCAAGTCCGGCTTCAAAACCGTCGTCATTAGGAAAGTCTATTTTCGGCAAAATTGCAAAAACGACTATTGATAAAATCAAAAACAAAGCGCACAACGCAATCTGAAAAGCAAAAATTTTGTTTATTCTTTTTTCAGTCATTTTGAATTCCCCCTTTTTCTTTATTATATAATATGGACATATTATTTGTCAATATGCAATTTTTTTGTAGCCAAAAGGCTACTCGATATGCGAAACAAGTTTCGCTCGATATGCGCGAACATCGCGCTTGATAGCAAGTTTTGCAACTTGCGTAAAGGTCGCACGTTTTTTCAAAACGCTGTTAAATTATTTTTCAATTTCAGTATAAAGATTAATAAAAGGCTTTTTGCGTTTTTTAGCATATTCCAGCGTTTGATATGCTCCACCAGAGTTATATTTGACAAATGCAATTAAAAAATCACATTTTTCAATCATCCATTTATTTCTCTCTATTATAGCAAACTTTTTAGGAACGTGTTCAATTTCAGGGTAAATAATTTCATCATAGCATTTTTTTAAAGGTAATTTGTTTTTCAAATATTTATCGTCTAAATAAGGAGTAATAAAAATAATTTTAGTATCACTTCTTGTTTTTTTATATTCTTCTGCACAGTTTAGTGCTATTTGATCAAATTCACCATAGCCACCCATATAAAAAGTTAATGGCTCGTTTTGACCTAGTATCTTTAAATATTCCAATATTTCCGTTATCAATTTATCCTTTTGGAACAAAAATATTTCCGAATGTCCGCAAAATGTTACTATCATACTTTTAAGTTTAGCATTATTTAAATAAAATTTCAAGCAAATGCGAAACATAGCAGTAATATTTGACGAGTTTTGTATATACTAATTTCAAAAACTACAGGTGATTTTGTGAAATTAGCAGATGCGGTTATTTTAAGAATAGAGCAACTTTGTATTGAGAAACAAATGACAAAATACGAGCTGTTTAAAAAGAGTGGCGTACCGCAATCAACTTTAACGTCTATTAAAAAGAAGCGTAGTGGTTCTGTGAAAGTTATAACGCTGTATGCAATTTGCGAAGGTTTTGATATCAGTTTAGAAGAATTTTTCAGTTCAACGTTATTTAAAAGAGAAAATATAGAAGAATAAAAAGTGGCGATAACCGTGTTATCGCCTTTTTTTATGCGCAATATGGCGCTCGATATGCGCGAACATCGCGCTTGATAGCAAGTTTTGCAACTTGCGTAAAGGTCGCACGTTTTTTCAAAACGCCGTTAAATTTTTTAATTTTTAAGTGGACCAATTCCATTATTCATAGAGTTGAAAATCGCGAAAAAGTTAAAACATAGTATTGCAAATTGTACGTATTTAGTATATAATCATATTATTAAATAAAAAGGACTTAGTTATGAAACGTAAATTTTCGAAACTCACAACGTTTTTACTTGCGTTTATTATTTGCTTATCGTTTAGCGGTTGCGAAAAAGGGAAAGAAAAGATTATTATAAACACGGATTCTTATCACTATTCTTCGTACGTTTGCTTTTTGAATAATTCTTTTGGCGAAAGTGAAGCTGTTAAACCTGCTGGCAACTGTTGGAAGATTCAAATAATATCAAATAGCGCGATAAACGATATTAATCTTTTAGATTATACCGTAACGGGCGACCACGAATTAGAATTAGCGATAAAAAGTTTTCAGCAAAACGATTTTATTGGCGAGCAGAACGGATATAAAATTTACGACGTTTTACTTGGCGCTACCGTAATTAGCAATGCAAGCTTAGGTAACGAAACGGTAAAGGTTGATTCTTTAACGCTTGAAATTGAAACGAGCAAGGGTAAAACGACTATTACTGAGCAACCTGATATTTTATTAACCGTTTATTACGTTCCCGAAAAAATCATTACTTTTACAAATTATTCCTTTGAAATTATAATTAGTAAAATGGAAAATAGCGAAAACTATTCATTTGACTCCGCCATGCCAATTTTACTTACGTCAAGCAAAAACATAATATTAAAATCTATAGATTTTAGTGGCGAAAACGTAGAAATTGATAAAAATCTTACCAGTACAGACTATACGAATTTAAATCAAATGCTAACAACGAGCGACAAATGGACTTCTTTTAGTGGCATTGCAAAAGTAAATAAAACAAATTTTGACTATTTAGGCGAGCATATCGTCGTTTCATATTCGCTTTTAGGTGGAACGGAAGTTATTAAAGAACCTGTTTTTATAGCAACGCTTACTCTTTTAAACAGTTCAGTAAATTTCCCAAACTTAACTTTTAACCAATATATCAATTAGGGTGTGTATTATGGAAAAAAACAGTAAAAAAATAAACGGCGGAATTGCGTTTTTAATAGTTTTAGTATTAATTTTCGGAGTTATTATTTCTATCGTATTAGTAAACGCAAACAAAACGGAAAAAATTGAATTGCCAGACTATACGTCTTCTATTGAAGAACACGTTTTATTAAGTTCGGGCAAGCTTTATACTGCCGAAAAAACGACTTTTAAAAAGGGTTTATCGTACAGCGCAACTTTACTTGCAGACGATAGTCAATATATTCGTAATTACTCTGTATCAAGCACCGAATTGAAAATTGGCGACATAGTTACAAAAGACCAAGTTATAGGTTTTATGGGCGAAACTACAAACCAAGTTTTAGCCACGTATTCTGGTAAAGTCGTAGCGGTTGAAAACAATCAAGCAACCAACGAAATAACCGTTGCAGTTATGAATAACGAGTGTTATTATGCTGAATTTTACATTGCCGAAAAAGACAGAAGCAAATTTCAGTTTTCTACCGAGTTAATCGTTGAGTCAAACGGCAACGAGTTTGAAAATAACATTACAAACATCGACTATAAACTAACAAACAACGGTATTAAAATTACCGTTTCTATACAAGATAAAGATTTTATTTTACTAAAAGGCAGTAAATTAACTATCACTAAAATTGAAAAAAGCGTTGAAAATGCAGTTTGCATTTCCACGAGTGCAATAAAAAACAGCAATCAAATTGGTACTACATCTAGCGATTCTAACGCAAACGTCTCTCGCGTTGAAAAGGTTTTAGTCGCTCAAAAAGCCGGAAATGAATACGTTTTAAGTTATAGATTTGTAACGATTGCCGATAAAAACGACGATTATTATTTAATTGTTGACGGATTAACCGACGGGGAAAGCATTTTTATTCCTGATAGTAAATAAGGGGGCTAAAAATGATTAAACTTGTTGAAATTAAAAAGCATTTTACCGTTTCCGATAACGGAAAGCCACGGCAAATTGAGGTTTTAAAAAATATCAATTTGCACGTATCAAGTGGCGAATACGTTTCAATTAAAGGAAAGTCGGGTAGCGGTAAAAGTACATTACTTAATATTATTGGATTATTAGACGCGCCAAGCGGTGGCGAGTTCTTTTTAGACGGCGAAAAAATTGATACCTTAAAAGATTGCTCGTTTTACAGACAAAAATATTTAGGGTTTATTTTTCAATCTTACCACTTAATGAACTCTCTTACCGTAAGAGAAAACTTAGAACTTCCACTTATTTACCGCAACCAAAAAATTGACGGCGCGGTAATTAATGCACTTTCAGAGAATTTTCAGATTGACCATTTATTGAACAATAAAGCGGTAAATCTTTCCGGTGGTGAAAAGCAACGCGTGGCAATCGCAAGGGCTATGGCAACGAGTCCAGAAATTATTATTTGCGACGAGCCGACAGGAAATTTAGACGACGAAAATACAAATATCGTTTTAGATGCTTTTGACAAACTCAAAGCACAAGGAAAAACGTTAATTTTAGTTACTCATAGCGATAAGGTTGCCGAAAAAGCAGATACGCATTATTTACTCGAAGACGGGGGGCTTATTAAGTATGATTAAAGTTATTAACATATTTAAACACTCTTTTTCGGTGGTAATGTCGAATAAGCCAAGATATTATTTAACGTCTATCGGTGTTATTATCGGTATCGTTTTATACCTTGTCGGAAGTTTGGTTTTGCAAAGTTATAACCATTCTAAAATAAACGTTTATTCAGAGTTTGATAGCGACGTTATTTACGCTAAAAATTTAGCCGAAGACGAGTTTGAAATAATAGCGCAAAACGTCGACTGCTCTTTTTCGGTGTATAAAGATAGTTTATACCGTGTAAACGCAAAAGAAGTAAACAAAAATATTAATTTAGATTTAAAAGTAGTTGGCGTAAGCGATAATTTTTGTTATATGCCTATCCCGTCTGTTTTGGAAATAGATAACTTAGTAAAAGTTCAATTACTAAGCGGAAGGTGCATAACGCGTCAAGATTTGCTTGCAGAAAGCAACGTCGCAGTTTTAAATAATTCTATAGCGCAAATGCTATTTTCCGAGTCTGCGCTCGGCAAAAAATTAAATATTAGTGGAACGGAATATACAGTCGTTGGAATTTTAAGCGATTCTTTGGACTTAAAAACTCAAGGGCAAAATCTGTCAACCGCTATAAAGAAAAACGAAAATTATACAGTGGTGGGAAACGTTTATATCCCTTACACCGCATGCAAAAACGCCACCGGGTTTTCAAAGGTTGTTTTTTCTAACGTTGAAAACGTAGAATACGCTTGTCAGTTTATAGATAGCGTTACAAGTAACGATATAAAGTGTTTGTCTTACGACAGAGTTGTTTTACAAAAGCAAAAGGAAATGGGCGATTTTTCTAATATGTTAGATATTGCGCTTTATATAATTTTAGCGTTTTCTGCCGTGCTTATTGCTATTATTATGATTTTCTCAATGAAGGAACGCATTGGCGAAATTGGTATAAAAAAGGCTATGGGCGCAACGAGTTCAGACATTGCTTTTCAGTTTGTTTTTGAAAGCTTATTTATGGCAACCTTAACAAGCTTTATCGGCGCGCTTATAGGCGTTGGCGTTGGCTTAATTTTATGCGTTGCGTTAAATATCAGTTCTATCTATTTTTCTGTGGAAATGATTTTAATACCCATTTTATTAAACTTTTTCGTTTGCTTAATTACGTCGATTATTCCTTGCGTAATTTCTAACAAGCGAAATATCGTGGAGGCGTTGCGTTTTGAATAAAAAAGTCAGTAAAATTGCCTTTTATATTGCGTATTCCGTGTTTTGCTTAAGCTTAATTACGGTAATTTTGCTCGTTAATATTAAAGGCTATAAAAAATCGGCGCAAGCGCAAATTGCAATCGTTGATGAAATTGTTAAATATACGCCAACTAACTACGTAGAACAAAAAAGCGGATACGTTTTCGATTGTTTCGAATTAATTGGCGTTTGTGAAATTCCAACCAAAACAATTTCCGTTGATAAAAACTCAACCATTTTAGCAAATATTGGAGATTTCGTGCTTAAAGATCAAGTTATCGCAAAAGGCGAAACCGAACAAACGCTATCTTTTAACGGGCTGTTTTTTAACGCCATACCGCAAACAAACGAAACTCAGCTCGTTTTTTACGATTACGATAGCGTTATAGTAAACCTATCTTGCCACGCTAAATATTACGCTGATTTTGTAAACTGCGTTGAAAGTGATAGATTGATTAGTTGTATAGATAACAAAAATATAAAGCTCTCTTTCGAAAACGCAATTTACGGTGGCGGTGAGTTTTATAATATCCGCTTAAAAGTTGCAAGCGTTTCGCCTGAACTTATTAACGGTAAAAATCTAAACGTGTGCTTTATGTATAACCTTGTAGCTGGCGATTTTATTCTTCCTTTAGGCTCGTTAGAGCGTGAAAACAACAGTTATTTTATAAACGTCTACGACGGTGAATTTAATATCACAAAACAGCCTGTGAAAGTTTTATATCAAAACGACCGTTTAGTATCTATTGAGATAGAAAACTTGCAATCGACAAATTTAAAAATCGCATACAACGCCGAAAAAACCACAAAAGAGCAATTAACCGCATATTATAGAAGTATTGAAGTATAAAAAAGTGGCGATAACCGTGTTATCGCCTTTTTTTGATGATTTGAAGGCAGAGCCTTCAAACTGCCGATATAATAATTTTAGTCCTTAGAAAAAATTATATGTTGAGTTGGCAATTTTGCTTTATGCAAAATCTGCCCAGGCCTAACTCAACTTTTGTGAAAAAGTTGAATTTCACTTTTGCTTACGCGTAAAGTAAGCAAAAATTTCACTGCAACCGACAGGTCGCAATTTCACGAAAAGCCAAAGGCTTTTCATTTCACTTCAAATAATTAAACGACAGAGCAAACTTTGCATCTGTCGTTTAATTGATATGATAAAGGGGGAAAATGATGAGCGTTTTTACTGCCCTTTTCAAGACAGCCCTAAGAATATACTATTTATTTAAATTTTTGTAAAGCAAAAAACAATGCTTTTTTTCAAATTAATAAAATTTTTTTTGACTTTATTTCGCTAAAGTGCTAAAATTATATAAAATTTTTGCTAAGGGGTAAAAATTATGGAAGAAAATAAGGAAAATATAGAAAAAGAATCACAAGAAAAAAGTCAAAAAACTATACTTGAAAAAGTTAAGTCAGTGTTGAATTATATTTTTATTGACGGGTTATCGGGTATGGCGCTCGGGCTTTTTGCAACGCTGATTATCGGAACTATTATCTGTCAGATAGGCTCGTTTTTTGGGGACACGAAAGTTGCTTACTACATAAAGTCGGTCGGAACGCTTGCAAAGGCGTTGATGGGTGTTGGTATTGGCGTCGGTATGGCGTACAAACTTAAAAAAGCACCACTCGTTGCAGTTAGCGCAGGCGTTGCAGGTATGATTGGCGCGTTTGCATCAAAAATTATCGCAGGCACCGTGTTCAACGACGCTATGAGTATAACTACTTTAGTATCCGTTGGCGAACCGCTCGGCGCGTTCGTCGGTGCGTTCGTTGCGCTTGAAGTCGGCTCGCTTGTATCGGGAAAAACTAAGGTTGATATTATCGTTACGCCACTTGTTGCAATCGCGGCAGGAAGCATAGTCGGTCTTTTAGTCGGTCCACCAATTTCTCAAGTAATGAAATGGATCGGTAACGTTATCAATACGGGCGCAGAGCAGCAACCAATTTTAATGGGTATTATCGTTGCAAGCATTATGGGCGTTTGTTTGACGCTTCCTATATCTTCAGCGGCTATCGGTGTAAGCTTAGGCTTAAACGGAATCGCGGCAGGCGCGGCAGTTATAGGCTGTTCTTGTCATATGGTAGGCTTTGCCGTTATGAGTTTTAGAGAAAATAAATGGTCGGGACTTGTTTCGCAAGGCTTGGGAACGAGTATGTTGCAAATGCCTAACCTTGTTAAACATCCACTTTGTTGGTTGCCACCTATTATTTCAAGCGCGATTTTAGGACCTATCGGCGCGGTTTGCGGACTTTCTTCAAGCGCAGTCGGTAGTGGTATGGGAACTAGTGGACTCGTTGGCGTTATCGAAACTTTCTCGACAATGCACCAAGCAGGAACGAATATAGGTATCGTAATTTTACTCGTTTCGCTATTTTTAATAATTTTACCTGCAATTTTAAATATTGTCTTATCTGAAATATTTAGGAAGTTTAATCTTATAAAAGAAAACGATTTGTCGTTAAAAGATATTTAAAAATAAATTGCAAGTTCCTTGCATAAATTGACGGCGTTGCCGTCATAAATTGAACGCAATGCGTTCATGAATTGCAACTTTGTTGCATAATGACTGTGTGTTTTTAAAATTTCGCTCGCAAAAATTTCACTCGATTGACAAGTTGCAATTTTACCCGATTTTAAATCGGATTTCACTTTTAAATTTAATATTGACAAACCGCGCAATATTATATATAATAATACGCATAGGGGGTATTATTATGATTAATATTACACTAAGTTCATTAAGAAGCTTGGGTGAAGATAACGGTACGCACTTTTTTGGTAGTCCAATGGTTACTAAAAAAATAGCAAAGACAAAGTTTAACAAAGAAGAACTTTTCGTTGGACAAATAAATCTTTCAGATATAAAGCCGTTTGATAAAGAAGATTTACTTCCAGACGACGGTATGCTTTACGTTTTTTACGACGTATTTGCGCACGTCTACACGTTATTTTACACCGAAGACGAGCCTACGGAATTTCTAGAAGGGTTTAACAAAAAATTTGAAAACTTCCGTTATGATAACGCGCTTGCGCTAGGTCTTAGAAACCCGAAAGACGAAGACGAGAAAAACGAAGTTTGCACGAAAATGCTCGCGCCACTTCCTGAAAGCGTCGCAAATTTATTAAATAATCCTGACGAGTTCGTTTGTCTATTTACCTTTATTCCGTCTATCATGGACGATTTAGGTAGGCCGTTTTTAATGAGAATTAAAGAGTGTTCGTGCGTTATTATCAAGAAAAAACATCTTTTAAAGAAGAAATTCCATAAGGCAGTAACGGTAAACGTTTAAAATCAAAAAAGGTGGTAAAATGATTAAAATTTGGGCAAAAGTAATGGACAAGAATAAAATCGTTAAGCAAACGACCTTTTTTGACAACGCCGAAAAAATGGACTATTCTTTATTTTTCGAGTATTTGACAAAAATTTGTCATACGCTCGATATCCCAACGCCGATTATTTTAAAAACGCACATTTTTAATTATGCAAAGTTCAATTTCGTGCGTTTTACTAAAGACGATTTCGTTGAATCAATAAGCTTTGATTCGCTTTGGCTGGAAAACGGCGACAGATAGAATAAATTTAAAAATATTGCAAAAAATACCCTTAAAAGGCGTTTTTGCCTTTGGGGGTATATATGAAAATAGCGACTATAATTTCATTTATTTTAGTCATTATCGGCGCACTTAATTGGTTGCTCGTCGGTACGTTATCGTTTGACCTCGTTGCCTTTTTATTCGGCTCAATGAGTGTTTTAACGAGAGTAATCTACGCACTTGTCGGCGTAGCAAGTTTATGGGTAATCTTCTTCTGCTTTATGTACAAACCGTTTAGAAGAGTTGCCTAGAACAGCGCGCTATAGCGCGATTAATAAGCAGGTTTTCGGCAAACACTGCTAAAAATAAAAACCGAGGTGAGAAAATTGAAAAACTCAAAAAGCCAAAGGCTTACCCGCGCGAGCTTGTCTTGCGCAATCTACATAGCGCTTAGTGCTATTTTTGCACCGATTTCTTTCGGCCCCGTGCAAGTAAGGGTGTCTGAAGCGCTTACCGTTCTACCGCTATTTTTCCCCGAGTGTAGCATAGGGCTAACTATTGGGTGCGTAGTATCAAACTTCATTTTTTCTACTCCACTTGACGCCGGAATCGGTGGACTTGCGACGCTTTTATCTTCGCTACTTACTGCTATTGTGGGGCGTAAGATAAAATCAGACGTAAAAAAAATAGTTCTTGGCGAATTGCCGGTAATTTTGTTTAACGCGTTCTTAGTTCCTTTTGTGTTTACTGCGTTTTCAGATGGAGCCGTTGCGTATTGGTACGGATTTGCAACCGTGGGAGTTGGTGAACTAGTTTCCGTTGGTGTTTTGGGAACGGTTTTATACTTTGCGATGAAAAAGATTATGAAAAAAAGTGGCGAATAACACGTTTATTCGCCACTTTTTTGATGAATTGAAAACTTAAAGTTTTCATAAATTGCGCTAAAGCGCATAAATTGCAGTAAACTGCATAAATTGCAAAAACTGTGTTTTTGCATATACAAAGATGCAACCAAAGGTTGCAATTTATGAACGCAATGCGTTCAATTTATGACGGCAGAGCCGTCAATTTATGCAAGCAACGCTTGCAATTTATCCTTTAAAAGCCAAAAACATCAATGCTTGGCGTTATTTTTTCGCCGGTTTTTGCGCTTTGAAAAATCATATAATATCCGTCACGCGATAGGTCGAATAAACTTTTTGGCACGAAATGACAAAAGTCGGATAGGCTTTTCGGGGGATATCCGTAAACACCGCTAACGCCGTAGCAGATATACTTAGGCTTATCGTTTTCTTCAATGACGCCAACGATATAAAAACTTGAGTTTGTATAATTGACTTTTACAAATCGGCTGTTGGGGATAACGCTTTTCAGGCACTCGACTTCTTCGCAAACGGAAAAAAGTTCGCTTAGCCTGCTTTTTGCTTGAAGTTCGTAAAAGTCGTCTTGACTTTTGATAGCGTTAAAACCTGTTTCATCGTAGAAAGTTTTTTCGCTCTGAACTCTTTCTTTTTGCGTTGATAAATCTTTTGGCGAAGTTTCATCATTTCTATAAGTTTGTTCTTCATCATCTAAATCCTTATCTATAAGTCGGTTATCATAATAATTTTCGGTAGCAATCTTATCGTCGTCGTAAATATTTTCTAAGTTTTTTTCGCTTTCGGAAATAAAATCTTCGTAATCTTTTTTCTTGTCTATAAGAGTTTTTCTGTCAATATAAGGCGAGCTAGCACCAAAAAAGATTAGCTCGTCTTTTTTAAAAATTCCCGCGATAATCTGGTCGGACAAATCAAGCGAGCAAAATTGGTCTGAAAGGACAGGCTGCAAAGAAAAATCGTTGCCGTCGGATATTGCAAGTTTGTAGTTTTCGTTAAAAAGCTTTTCGTCGCACTTAAGGAAAAGCGAAAAGCCAGATAGACCACTTTCAATTTTTAGTATGCAACTTTGCCCGCCACCATCGACGCTTTTTAAAATGATAACCCTTTTTAAAAACTTACTCATAATTAATACCTTCATTTTAACTTATGCTCACTTAGTGAAAAATATATATTTTTGTCAATTAAAGCGTTATTTTGTTTTATTTTTCACAAAATTGTGGTAATCTAAAACTAATAGGCAATAAATAGGTGGTAACCGTTATGTTTGAAAAATCAAAGTATGAAAAAATGAAAAAAGTCGAAAATGAAAAAGGATATTCAGAGCTTACCGTATTCGTTCCTAAAGGCGCTGAAAAAACGGCGGTAAAAAATCTTATCGCAAAAATTAAAGAGTGCTTTAAAAACTACAAATTAAAAGAAGGTGAGTTTTTAGAAATACACACCCTTTCTGAAGAATATCCTATGGAGATGCGACTTGGTGAGATTATGGAGCTTATCGCGCTTTGCAAAACGGCAGATAGTATAAAATTTACAGTAAACTCTCAAGAATACGAAATATAAGGTTGAAAAAGTATAGACATATTGACAAAAATGTGCTAAAATGATAGTGGTGAAGTTTTTAGTTTCTATGCGATATTAGTTTCTGATTACTTTGCCGATAAAAAATTTTTAAAAAGAAAAATAAAAGCATACAATATATAAAGGAGATTTTGAAATGTTAGTAACAAACAAAGCAGTACAAAAGTTCATTGACGAAAGCGCGGCTTTATGTAAACCTGAAAAAATCGTGTTGATTACAGGTGACGAAGCTCAATACGAAGCACTTCGCCAAGAAGCATGCCAAACAGGCGAAATGATTAAGCTCAACGAAGAAAAGTTGCCAAACTGCTATTTACACCGCAGTGCGTTAAACGACGTAGCGCGCGTTGAAGGCAGAACTTTCATTTGTTGCAAGAATAAAGAAGATGCAGGCCCAATCAACAACTGGATGGACCCAACCGAAGCTTACGCAAAGCTTAGCGAAATTTTCGACGGTTCTATGAAGGGTAAAACTATGTACGTTATCCCTTACTCTATGGGCGCTGTTGGCTCTAAGTTCTCTAAAATCGGTATCGAATTAACCGACTCTATCTACGTTGTTCTCAGCATGAACATCATGACGAGAGTTGGTAATAAGGTATTAGAAGCACTCGGTCAAAGCGAAGACTTTGTTCGTGGTCTACACTCTAAGGCTGACCTTGACGAAGAAAAGAGATATATCGTTCACTTCCCAGAAGACAACGCTATCTGGTCTGTTAACTCTGGTTACGGTGGTAACGTTTTACTTGGTAAAAAGTGCTTTGCACTCCGTATCGCATCTTTCCAAGGCAAGAACGAAGGCTGGATGGCTGAACACATGCTTATTTTGGGTGTTGAAAATCCACAAGGCGAAGTTAAATACATCGCTGCTGCGTTCCCTTCTGCTTGCGGTAAGACAAACCTTGCAATGCTTATCCCACCAGAACTTTACCAAAAGAAAGGCTATAAAGTATGGTGCGTAGGTGACGATATCGCTTGGATCAGACCTGGTAAAGACGGAAGACTTTGGGCTATCAACCCTGAAAACGGTTTCTTCGGTGTTGCTCCTGGTACTAACGCAAAATCTAACCCTAACGCGCTCGCTTCTACTAAGAAGAACGCAATCTTTACTAACGTCGTTCACAACCTTGACGACAATACGGTTTGGTGGGAAGGCTTGGACGAGCCAGCACCAGAAAATGCTATCGACTGGAAGGGCGAAAAGTGGGATTACAGAAAGTACGACAAGAAAGACAAATCTACTTGCGGTGCTCACCCTAACTCACGCTTTACCGCTCCTGCTATCAACTGTCCATGTATTTCTAGCGAATTTGAAGCCCCAGACGGTGTTCCACTATCTGCAATCGTATTCGGTGGTCGTCGTGCTAAAACTGCTCCGCTCGTATACCAAGCAAGAGATTGGAACAGCGGTGTATTCGTAGGCTCTATCATGGCAAGTGAAACTACTGCTGCTGCAACAGGCGCTGTCGGCGTTGTTCGTCGCGATCCTATGGCTATGCGTCCGTTCGTTGGTTATAATATGGCAGACTACTTCGCTCACTGGATTGAAATGGGCGCAAAGGCTGAAAAATTACCAAAAATCTTCAACGTTAACTGGTTCAGAACTGACGACGAAGGTCACTTCATCTGGCCGGGATTTGGCGACAACTTACGCGTTCTTGAATGGATTTTAGCAAGATGCGAAGATAAGGTTGACGCTGTTGAAACTCCTATCGGCTTCGTTCCAAACCCAGAAGATATTAATATTGAAGAACTCGATATCACTATTGATACTATTAAAGAACTTCTCACAGTTGATAAAGATATGTGGCTTGAAGAAGTTAAGGGCATTGAAGAATTCTACGCTCAATTTGGCGATAGACTTCCTAAGGAACTTGTTGAAAAACTCGAAGAACTTAAAAAAGCCTTATAAACTACGCAATAGTGCGTTTCTGCTAAGGTTTCCCAATTTGGATGACCGCAAAGGTCTATCCAAACCGCTAAACCTTAGCGAGCCTTCTCTTGCTTGTTTCTAAGTCTTTTTAGTCCGATGAAAAAAGATAAAAGCGTTCGTTTTCACGAACGCTTTTTATATTGTGTTGGGGTAGATAAAACATAACCGTCGGTTGCAGACCTTGTTTCTAAGGCTTTTTAAACATATAATAAGCACGGCGTTTGAAAAAACATACATAACAGTCGGGTTGCCCGACCTTTACGCAATTTGAAAAATTGCATATCGAGCGAAATTTATTTCGCATATCGAGTTGCGAAAGCAACATATCGCGCGCGAACTTTATTCGCGCATATCGCGCACCGCGTGCGGTGCATTATTTTTTATTTTCTTCAATTATCCTTCTCGACATCTCGTTATGCGCCCTTAGCATTTTGATAATTGCATCAGTTTTAGGAACGGCAGGCTTTGTACGGTCGATTTTTTCGACTTCTATTTTCGGGGTGGCGGTTTGCTCGCTAAACGTTTTACTCTCTTTATTTTCCGTGTTAGCTTGTTGCTTTAAGGAAGCGGCAGCTTGGCTGAGTTTTGTTAAAAGTTCCAAAAGATTGTTTTTTTGCATATCAAGACCTTAAAATTCTAATAAAAAGATATGCCTAAATTGCAAAAAAAATGAATGAAAAAGTTATACTTTATCAAGTTTTTAGTTAAAAATAATTGATTTAATTATTTTTTTATTATATACTATATAAGACATATTGTAATTTGAAGAAGTATCGCTAAAAGCCGAGCGGTGCTTTAAAAGGAGATATTTATGAAAAAATTGTTTATCGCATTATTATCTTTAGTTATGATATTTGCGATAGTAGGTTGTGACAAGGGTTGGACTTCAACCGTTACAGACTACTCTGGCGAAGTAAGTTCAAACGGTGGATTCTTGGTAGAAAAAGGCGATTGGGTTTATTTTATTAACGGTATTGAAGATTACACTTCGGAAAATACTTTCGGACAAGTCGTTAAAGGTGCGGTAGTTCGCGCAAAGAAAGCAGAACTTTCTAGTAAAGATAAGACTGTTGACGTAGTTGTTCCTGAAATCGTATACTCAACTCAAAAAGGTAATGGAAACGGACTCTTTATTTTCGGTGATTATATCTATTACGCAACTCCTTGTAGCGAAAAGAACGCAAACGGTGACGTAAAGAACACTGAAATCGAATATATGAGAACTAAGCTTGACGGAAGCGAAACTAAAGTTATTGCTAACCTTTCTACAAACTCTGACCCGTTCAGATTTGTTCAGCTTGATAACGTTTGCTATCTTGCAGTTTACACTTCTAACGACGACGGCGACAAGGTTATCAGAGTTTACAATGCAGATACTCAAAGCTTAGTTAAAGAAAGTAAAAAAGTGACAAACTATGCTTTCCCTGACGATTTAAACGCTAAGTACGCTTATTACACGACGAGCGTTCACAACGAAGCTCTTGACGAAGACGAAAGCTTTAACGCAGTTTATCGCATCGCTTTAGACGGTAGTGAAGACGTTGAAATCTTAAACGGCGCTGGTACTTATTCAGACGCAACTAACGGTATCGGCATTGCAGGCGTACTTTTTGATATTACTAAAAATACCGGTGCAGATTTATATATCAAAGAAACTTCAGTTCAAACTTCTTCAGTTGCAGTTTATAAGGGTATTAAACAAAGCGATATCGTAACGGCAGCTAACGGAGAAACTCCGGCAACTAAGTTAAACTACGATAAGCTTATCACTATCGACAACGGTTCAAGCTTAGCTAATTCAATTTTTGCAGAAACTTCTATCTATATCGACTTAGATGCAATCGTTTACTTCGATGCAAATTACGGTATGATGAAATACGACTACAACAACGCATCAAACGAAGCATTTGGTCGAGAAATCATTTATTACAACGATACTATCAACGACTCAGCATTTAAGTTCATTAAAGACGGCATCGCTTATTTCTGCGACTTAGACGGCGTTTACTACAGCCTTGATATGAGCAAGATTATCGACCTTGCAACGGGCGAAGTTAAGGGCGAACAAGTTGAACCTAAGCGCTTAAATTACGTGAACGTAACGACAGATTGGTATCAACCTGAAATCGTTGGAAACTACTTCGTTTGCGCTGTTGACGAAGATCCTTACTACGGATATATCTATGCGTTCGACCTAACTGAAACCGACGGAAAGACTGACGAAGAAATCGAAGACTATATCGAAGATATCGAAGTTAAAGACAGAGAACACATTTTATCAAGACTTGATAAACTAGTAGGCGTTATGTCAGATGCGGACAAAGAATTACTCGATACTTATATGGACGAAAATTATCCAGCTGAAGAAGAAACAAGCAGTGATTCTTCATCTTCAAACTAAAAACTAAAGCCCTTTGAGAGATTTTCTCAAAGGGCGTTTTAATAAATTGCAAATAAATTTGCATAAATTGACGGCAAAGCCGTCATAAATTGAACGCAAAAGCGTTCATAAATTGCAACCTCCGGTTGCATATTATAAATTTGACGGCGTTTTGGAAAAACGCACGAACTTAGTTAGGCATTCTTGGGAAAAAATCACACAATAATATTGAACAAAAAGCAAATTCGTTAGAAAGAGTTCGAGAAATCGGACTCTTTAAATTTTACAGAAATAAAAAATGCTTCTAAAAATGAATAATAACATATTGCATTTATTTAGCGTTTATGCTATAATAATGTTATATTTCAAAATGCTAATTAGGAGATTGGTTATGGCATTTGGTGAACAAATTAAAAGAGTACGTTTACAACTACATCTAAGTCAAACTGAGTTTGGTGAAAAACTTGGTGTTAGCTTTACAACGGTAAACCGTTGGGAAAATAATAAAACAGAGCCAAGTTATAAAGCAAT
>JAFQWV010000022.1 GCA_017407325.1 Clostridia bacterium
CAAGAAAAACCTAATCCGAACCTAAAGTTTGGGTTAGGTTATCTTTTTTAGTATAAGTTTAGATAAGGAGATTTTTAAGATGGCTATTAAAGTAAGTACATTAAGTAAAAACGATGTGGGCTATGCTATTGAGGTTGATGTAAGTTATGTTTGTCGATATTGCAATGAAAGTGTTTCGGATACTATTAGTTTGAGTAAAGACGGACTTGGTAGTTCGGTTATTATAACTGAATGCGAGTGTCCAAATTGCGGTAGTTGTGTTGATTTAGACATAGACTTATAAATTTTTGCATTTACTTCTAAATTTTTTCGTTTTATTTAATTTGCTTAAAACGTAAATTAGAATAAGCCTACTTTAGGTTATTTTCTTTTGTGTAAAAGTCCTTTTCTAGGGGCTTTTTTCTTTGTGTCAAAACGCCGTATGCAAGCACGATGATTAAATGATTAGTCTAGTAAAAAATACGCTTAAAGTGGCGGTTTATGCCGTCGAAAGCCTCTTGACTAGAGAGGGGAGTGTGTTAGGCTAATTTGCCAAAAGGCAACAAAAAAAAGCCCCTTAGGGCGTTGAAGTTTGCTCTTTTAAGCCTTTTTCAACACACTCCTAAGAGGCTCAAGTCAAGAGGAACGTGGAATAAATAGCCACTTATTTGTTATACGTATATTTCTAACTTTATAGTTTGTAATATTGCTCTTTTTTTGTTTAAGTTGTAGTAATTTATTTTTTGAAATCCCGTATAAAGCAATTGGGCTATTAAATAATATTTCAACTTTATCATTATAAAGTCTAATTTCCTTTACAAGATAGTTAATTAAGACTTTAGCTTCAAGTTTAAGTGCTTGAACGTAGTATTCTCTAATCTCTTTTTCAGTTATTTTAGTAGATACTTTACTTTTTTCAAGCAACGTTTTTTGTTCAATCTCTTGTAGTTTATCTTCAAGTTCTTTCATACGCTTATTTGTCGTGCTATTTATAACACCTTGCTCAATAGCTTTCATAATATTAGCAAGTGCTGTTTCGCATTGACTTTTTTCTCTTTCAAGCATATTCAAAGCGATATTTTCTTTAACCAAATTATCTTGGCATTTTAATAACGACTTAACCATACCATCAAATTCAGTTTTATCGGTTAAATACGATAAAATAGCATTTATAACAAATTCTTCCAAAAACTCTTTGCGTTGCATAGATTTTTGGCAACCGTTATTCAGTTTTCTTCCCATACACTTGTAATAACGTTTTTTAATACCTGTATGGCTTGTGCCACTTTCGGCAGTTATAGAACTACCACAATAGCCACATTTTAGCTTATTTTTTAATAAATAAACGATTTCGGTGCTACGTTTTCCGTATTTATTGCTAGTAATTTTTGCTCTAACGGCATTATAAATTTCATCAGGAACAATTTGAGGATATATATTATAAAAAACTTCTTCATTATGTCTATATATTCCTGCGTATTTCTCATTTTTAAGTATGTTATAAATTGTGCTTCTCGCAAACGGCTTTCCACGATTGTAAATACCTTTTGAAGTAAGCTCGGCAAGAATATCTTTAACAAATACACCAATTGAATATTGATTATAAATATATCTTACAACTTCGGCTTGTTCTTCATCAATAATAACTTTTTTGTTTTCAACTTTATAACCATAAAGCAAAAATCCACCTGTGAAATGTCCTTTCAAACGTGATTCGTTCATACCACGTTTAACTTTCTGCGATAATTCCATAGAATAATATTGACTCATCGCTTCAAGTAGCGATTCAAGAATAATGCCTTCGGGCGAATCAGGTATGTTTTCCATTGCAGATATAAGCTTAACGCCATTATCTTTTAAAGTCTTTTTATGTAGCACTGATTGATATTTATCTCTTGAAAACCTATCAAATTTATAAACTAGAACGTAATCCCAATTTTTAGTTTTGGAATCGTCAAGCATACGTTGAAAGTCTGGTCTATTATCGTTTGTGCCTGTCATTGCTCTGTCGATATAGGTGTCAAGAATAAGAATATTGTTAAATTGAGCATATTGCTCACAAATTCGAAGTTGACCTTCGATAGATTGCTCCGTTTGATTATCACTTGAATAACGTGCATAAATTACAGCCGTTTTAAATTGTTTTTCCATTTTTTTTACTCCTTTTAATTTCATTTAATTTGTCTTTCGACGGGAGCAACCAAAACGAAACTGCTTAATATTTGTAATAAAACCTCTAAATATTTCTTTTATACAAGGGTTGCAAAAAGCAATGCACTTTACCCTTGTATAAAAGAGTAGTTTCGTTTACGCTCCCAAAAAGGCGAAAGAGAAATTAGATTCTAATTCGCCTTTCTCATTTTAGATATAACTTCAGGACTTACTTGTCCCATATAACAACCTTCGTCCCAACACGAAAAGTTGTCAAATAGTATTAGTTTTTCGCCTCTGTCTTCGTTCATAACACAAATAACGTCTTCTTCCATAATATCGGAAATGAAGTAGGTGGGCGTGTTTTTTGAGTAAACAATACGCTCTCCAGTTTTTTCTAAATACTTCATAAGATAACGTGTAGCACTTGATAAAGCATTAGGGTCAGCTTTTTCTATTCGCTTAAAATCACTGCGTCCAAATCGCTCGTTAAAATAAGTGTTTTGTAACGTTACTTGCCGTTTGTGTGTGCTAAAACTATAATCGTTTACTTCTTTCAGCTCTCCCACCATCGCATTTTCGGGTATGTAGAATATACCGTGAAAATGTAGTCGGTTTTTCTCGGGAGAACGCTCCCAAACTCCTATGTAAATCCAACCTTTTCTATAACTTAATTTCTTTAAACAATTCTTTAATTTTTTCATAAAACTTTCCTCATTGTGTTTTTTATCGTCATAGGTAAACGTGCAAAAATAATTCCATTGTCCTAAATTTATTTTTCTTGCCAATCGTTTTCTACGTTCTATTAAATTTCTAAATTTTTTATCCATATATGATTTAACAAATTCTTTAGTGGCTTTAGTGTCTTTAATTATTTCGTTTAATTGGTTGTTTAATGCTTCAACTTTTTCTTTTTTACGCTTTCCTTTGTTTTCTTGAAACACTTTATCTGCCATCTCTTTTAATTTGATATCTTTCTCGCTTTCTATTTTTTTAGCTTTCTTTTTAACAGGTCGGTTCGTGTGGGGGATTGCAATGTAATGACTGCCATCGTTGTATACTTTGCTTTCACCGTAAATCATAATTTACACCTCCTTGTTTAGTTTTTCTCTTTATAAAGCTCAAGAATACGGTTTAGCAAAGTGAAATAAAAGTGTTTTTGTTCACTTTCAGACAACGCCAAAACACTCGGACTGCCAATTGCTACAATCTCTAGATTTTTTTGCTTTTTCATTTCGTTTTCCTCCTTTTTCTAAATTTTTCATAGAAAAAAGAGCACGAAAAAAAGCGCAATACGGCTTTAAAATAAATTAAAACTGTATTACGCTTCGTTTTAAGTGCAACTATTTCCGATATTTCCCTCGGAATTACGGGTTGTGCCTTTTATTTGGCAATCGTTAAACTAAACTTGTCACTTCGAATACAAAACTAAATTAACTAACAAATTCTCCTTTGACTATGAAGTTTTAATTGTTTGAATAATAACGGACTCACACGCCAAAAAACTATTCAATGTTAGGCATTATATCATACGAAATTACCAAAGTCAAGCGTTTGTGACAAAAATCTCGAACAAATGTTCTATAATTTTTTTTTTGTGTATAAACTAAAATTAACGCCGAAGCGGTAAAAAGTCTGTTTATAAGCGGTTTAGCGTAAACAGACTTTTTCGCTCGGCGTATTGGTTTAGCAAATTTATAAACGTCAAAATTGAGTTAAGTTGGATAGACGTGTGCTTGTCTTCGGCGGGGCAAAGCCCCACCGACTTGTTTCAAGACAAGCACACGTCTCAGTGCCAAAATAAGTTTTTGATATGCTATTATAGTTTCAGTTTAAAACACAAAGGAAAAGCAAAAATGCAAATTAATTGTTTTTATTGGCTTATTTATTACAATCAGGTATGTTAAAATATACGTAACAAAAATTAGCGAGGTATTTATGAAATTAAACGTAGCTATTTCATCTCGAATAAGAGAATTACTGATTCAAAACAATATGTCACAATATAAATTGGAACAGCTTTCAGGACTTACTCACAACACTATGCTCTGCATAATGAGTGGGCGTTATCAAAGTTGCAATTTAAAAACACTTCTTAAAATAATTAACGCTTTTAATATTTCTGTAAGCGATTTTTTTGCTTGCGATAAATTTAATTTAGAAAACTTGATTATAGACTAATTAAATATAAGGAGAAACTTATGACAAAAACTGAGTTATTTATTAAATTAGCACAGCCAGATGAAAACGGTGTTAGTCGTTGGGTAAGAGTTAGCGAATTTGTAGGAGAATATGGTTCTTTAACTTTTGGCAATGGTGCGTCTTGGGCAAGAAAAGAATCTACGCTTGCAAAAAAGTATATAATAGAATTTGATAAGAGCATTACACCTGGTAATGGAATAGATAGAATACGCTTAAACGGTATCAACAATGGCGATTACTCTCAACATATAAGAGCAGATATAAAGAGGGCTATAAAGGCGCAACGCTGCGTTGTGTTGGGAACATCTAATCCTGAAGTTGACCATAAAAACGGAATGAAAAATGAAGACCGTGTTATGAGAAATGAAGACCAACGTTTAGAAGATTTTCAACCGTTAAGTAAAGCCGCTAACGATGCTAAACGTCAATATTGTAAAGAATGTCGTCGCTCGGGTATTCGTTACGATGCTAAAAAATTAGGTTATCCTATGTCATATTACAAAGGTGGAGCAACTCACAATAACGAGGAAAACGCATGCGAAGGTTGTTATTGGTATGACCCGATTGAGTTTAAAAAACATTTACAGGAGAAGAAATAAAGAATGACCCATGTTTTTGTAGTAAATGAAACAACTTTTAATGTCCATTTGCAATTTATGTTTGCTGGAACAGGCTTCTCAACCTTTCAACCCGCATTAAATAGCACATTAAAAAGTAAATATGATTATGAAAATACTTTTACAGGAATGATTGCAGATATTTCAAAGGTTAGAAATGGAGATAAAGTGTTATTTTATGTAACAGGAGTAAAAAGGTTTTTTGGAATTTTTGAAATAGAAGGGAATCCTTTTTTTGAAGCTCAAAACACAGATTATTTAGGTGGTTCCTTAAAAAAATACCTGCCTTTTAGAGTAAAAATAAAACCATAAAAAGTTTTTGCTAAAGGGATTTTAGAACAACTAGATGACATCTCAACAATAAATAAACCTTATGAAATGTGTTGGAGTATGATTTATAGAAAATTGACGGGAATGAGAGGTTGCTCTTTCCTTACTAATCATGAATCAGATAGTATTGAAAGATTATTGGATGCTGAAAACAACTCTTCTTTTTTACGAAATGGTGATTTTTGTTATGACTCAAAAACCCAAGAGATAGTAGCAAGTAATACTCAAAATCAGTATACAGGGATAACAACCGTTTCTTTATCAATCGACAATAGATTGTTTAATGTTGGTAATTCGCACGAAGGACATGTTCAAGCTTATATAATGCAAAACTATGACCGACATCCTCAATTAATATCAAAATTGTTCCCTTCAACTTTTATAAAATTATGGATTGGAAATGAAGTTATATGCAGTGTGGGAGAAAAAAGGATAGATATTTTAACTTGTATTGAAACAAACAATGAAATCCAAATTAGGGTGATAGAATTAAAAGACGAACCTCCTTTAGCAAGCTTGATAACAAATCAAATTCCGTGGTATATTAAATGGGTTGACCAATATATAGCCCCAAACTTATTATCAAAAAATAAACCTGTCACAATTATACCTACCATATTTGCGTATGAATACAAAAGAAACACCAAAAACAAGCGTGACTTTGATTCTGCTGTAGTTAATTTCAACAATCAAACAAGAAATATGTGTAGCAATGCTACTGTTAATAATTTGGATTGTATCTATTATGATAGAACACAGAATCCTATAAAAATATATTAAGAAGGAAGACCAAGTTTTTGCTTGGTCTTCCTTCTTATTCATAATATTCTTTTATTTTTCTATCATAAGTTTTTTCATACACTTTTATTTCGATAAGCTTTGATAATTTTATAACTAACCTTGATTTTCCAATCACAAAATCAAGCAATCCAAATATCGAAACTGCAATACCAATTATTCCTAAAATACTAACTTCTCCGATTAAACCTTGCTTAATACAAGAGATAGTGCCCAAACCGCCAAATCCCAATAATATGACATAAAGAATTATTAGAATGCTCCATTTAACTATTTTAGATTTTTGAGTAGCTTTTTTCTTTGCTTTATTTCTTAAATTACTCATAAAAGCTTTCTTATCTTGTTCGGCTTTTAAACGAGCTTCTTTTTCACTATCTAGTTCTGTTTTTAGTTTTTTGTTATCGAAGCCTGCTTTTTCTCTAATTTTATCTTCGTATTTTTCTTGAACAAATTTTATTTTTTCTATTGTAATTTCGCTAGGGTCACCGTTACAAATTTCAACTAGTTCTCTTCTACAATAAATATTTTCCAAAATCAAGCCTGCGCTTTCTTCATCAAAACTTCCATCTTGTTTATATCTTTTTATACACGCAAAGACTCCTTCCATAAAATTTTCTGTAACTTCTTCTGTCGCAGCCATCGCATTTGCAACAAGAATATCTTTCGGTACGGAGGAATTCTTTTTGCTATTTTTTAACCACATTAATATTGTGAAGTCTATTTCTGACATGGAGCAGCCAATATCGTGTGCAGAACCTAAAAACTTGTTTGAAACCTGCACTAAGTTGTGGTTATTTGTAATAAAGATTACTTTACACTTTTCTATACTGCGTGAAGTTGCTCCTTTTCGTAAGCGATTAATATAAGCGATAGTGGCAATATCAATTTCTAAAGCTTTTTCATTATTTTTATATGATGGAATTTTTTCTTTTAACTCCTCAGATAATCCTTTCTCATCTATAAAAAATTGTTCTTCAATAGGGATTTCTTTAGGGTATTCTGTAATATTGTGGTATCTTAATTTTTTATCCAATTGAAGCAAAAAAAGTTCAATATCTTCAATAGAGGAGTCTTTTTCATCAAAAAATTCAAGTGTATGAACGTACTTTCCTCCTTGTTGACGTTGATGCATATATGAACGAATAATACTTTCTAACTCTTTGAAGTTATGTTGAAAATAATGAAGTTTTACTTCGGGAGGAAGCACTTGAAGAAATTCTTGGGCAACTCTATTTTCTCCTTCGGTTTTTAGACTTAGTATACTTAATAATAATGGAGCATCTAATATGATAACTGTATCTTTCATTCTAGCCTTAAAGATATTTTCATTATTAGTTTGAAGATAGATAGCTTTAGAAAGGAAGACACCTTTAATAAGTTCAATAAGCGTATTGAAAGTTTCGCTATTACTTTCACATTCTTCCAATATGAAGGCGCCAACAATCCTGTTCGTGTTTTCAAATTTTGAAATTTGAGAATCAATTAAGGAATTATCTATCGTTGATAGTCCATATTTATCTAAAAAATTAAAAAGAGCTTTTTTGGAATCTTCATCCGTATACTTCTTAAAACTATTAGCATTCAGATATGGGGTAAGTTTTTTTACTATTGCATCAACTAACATAAGAGCATGGTTACGTTTATTTTTAATTTTAGAATGTTCATCAGAAACATCCTTTGAAAACGTATATTCTTTATTATTGTATGTAAGACAACCACTGTTCTTGCTCAAACGTATAAATGCTTTATCTATAATGGCTATGGGTAAATTATCAAAAGCAAATGTATTTTGAATAAAATCACAAATAGACGAAGTGGTTACGATTTCGCCAATAGTATATTTTTCGTGCAAAGCATATTTAACAAAAGGTAACATCAAATCAATGCTGTCATTTTGTTTTTTATTTGCAAACGTTGATAGAATAGCTGTTCCTATCATAATATTTTCGTTAATCATTTGTTTATTCTCCATTATTCCCAAATAGCATTATTTTCTAAACACAAAAATGTATTCGTGTTTGAAAAGATATAAACCGTTTTTTAACGCGCGTTGTTTCCAAAGTGCTTTTTGGTTTGCTTTTCCTTTTGTTTCTTCAAAATTTTTAACTATTGTTGCTTTTAATGTTAGTCCTTCTTGTTGCATAGCTTGCATACAATAAAAGCCAAGTGGCACAAGTTGACTGTTTGCATATTTATCACCGATAACAACGGCGCAATATCTTCCTTTTTCAAGTATGGCAGAAGTATTTTTAACGACTTGACGGAAATTATCTATAAATTTATCTATACTTTTAGAATTAGATAAGTCGTTGACATCCTCGCTAAACTTGATTATATCCCAATACGGTGGGTGATAGATTATAAATTGAACATTTTTAATCTTGTACGTATCAAGAATTCTATTAATATCAAATGTCCTACTATCATCTACAAAGGTATCGGCTATAATGCCTTCTTTTTGTTCAGAGTGAATTCTCCCGATTGCTTCCATTGCGACATCAGGTTGCAATTCTATGCCTATAGAATTTCTTCCCATACGTTGTGCTTCGATAAGGGTTGTACCGCTTCCTGCAAAAGGGTCTAAAACAAAATCACCTGCTTTTGTGTATCGAGTTAATAGTTGATGCGGTATTTGTGGAACGAAGTTGCCGTGATAATGTCCGTCGTGAGCGCCTGAATTATCTCTTTGGGGAATAATCCATAGACTATCAGTCCAAACGTCAGTAAGTTCCTTCCATTTTGTCATATCAAGGTCGTTAATTTTACTCATTTTGTATTCTCGAAAATTTTATCTAATTCTTCTAAAGCTACAATAATGTTGTCAACAGCTTCAACTTCTTCCTTAAATCTACGAATTTGTTTTTTTGTAGTATGGGCTGTTTGTCCTCTTTTGGTTCCAAAAGCATTTAATTGCGATAACAATGTGTCATCAATCGTAGTCATTTCTATACCAATAATTGGTAAAAGTTTTCGCAAGTCTTTTTCTTTGACTCCATTATTATTGTTTATCGTTGCGAAATAATTAGTGTATAATTTGTTTAACCTACTTTGAGTGGTAGTAAAATCTTGTTCATTATCATTAAAGTTTCTATCACTCATCAAAGATAAAGACAATAATGATGGGAAAAGTTTTTGATTTTTATCATAAGTAGCTTTACTATTAGAAATTATACGTATGCAAATATTTTCAAAATAATTCTCCAGCTCCGTGTGACAAAGCAATATAAAAGATTTAATCAAATCCTGGTTTTTATTGTTTATTTCTTTCGGGTAAGGTTCAATAAAGAAGGAGAAATTTTCCTTAATTTCTTCGATGCGTTTCTTTAATTTTATGTATTCTTTTGTCATTTGTTTGTTCTCATATATTATTAAGACGCTCTAAAAACAAGTTGTAACGACGTTCAGTTTTTTCTTTACTATGAGTTGTTGGTAAAAATGCATCGTAGAATTTTTCATTTGTTGTAAATAACTCAATTATTAATGTCTCTAAATCGATATTGTTATCTACAATTTTTTTTCTATAATCTTCTTCTGAGAATACAACAGATAACAAGTCAAACATGGGTCTATTTGTCGGACCAAATTTCCATTCTTTAGTTTCTTTATTCTGTAAATATGCCTTAAAAGCATTATTTCCAAGTTGAGAAAAAACAAATTGAATGGACATATTCAATTTTTCGCAATCTTCTTTTATTAATGACTCTTTTTCACTCCAATACTTATTAAAATACTTGCACGTATAATTAAAAAAGTCATTAAGACTATTTGAGTATTCATTTCTAAAATACTTAAAAGAAAAATAACGAACGACTAATTCAACGTCCTTCATTCTTTTGTCAGGATTTTTAATGCCTAATACTTTTTTTATTTGTTCATTGTTATACGAAAATTCATTAATATAGTTCAAAAAATCTCCAGGGAACAAGGATTGTCTTAATTCTTGAGTTGAAAGTGGAACACTTCCAGTATTCAATCTATTAAATATAAAGTATAATTGGTCTTCTGTGTAGTTTTTAACTATAGAAGCTTTGAGTATGGCATCTTGGAATTTGGATAGATATAGAACTAAATCTCCTTCTGTCAACAATTTATAGTAATTACAATTATTTAACTTATTTAAGATTTCTAGTCCTTTTAATTTAAACCCTTTTCCATTTTTTTCGCTAGCTAAAAATTCGACAATAGTATTTAATCTTTGTTTACCATCAATTACAATATATTTATTATTTCTTTTGTCATCTGCAAGCAAGATTGAAGGTATAGGAATCCCTAAAATTAAAGATTCTATAAATTGGCTTTTCTTTTTTGCATCCCAAACTTCTCTACGTTGGAAATTAGGGTCTAAAACAAGTTTTCCTTTACGTTTCCATTCATCAATTAGTTCTATGGATAAATCCATAGGAATAGATACTAGATTTTCAAGGTCTTTAACACTAATAGTAGTTTCATCTATTTCGTTTGTATTAAATTCATTATCTTCATAATATTTTTCTAATTCTTCCATAATTTACTCCTTAATTAAACAATGTAAATATTCAATAGTTGAATCAGACTTAGCATCTCTTGCATTGTCTGCTTTAAAACGACGATATTGTTGCATATAGACTTTATATTTGCCGTACTTCTTCATAATCTTTTCGATAGTATCAAAAGACATTAACCCTTCGTTGTTATAACTTAAGAAGATATACTTAAATTTAGCATTTTTAATAAGGTCGGCAAAAGCATCTGCAACCTTATTTTTAATACAAAAGACGCTTTTTTGGTCTGTATAATCACGCAAACCCGTTTTGCCTTTTATTTCAGGGTTATCATACTTTGCAATTGTTTCAAGCATGTGGTAGTTGGAACAATATTGTCTTGAATTATAAGGTGGGTCAAGATATAAAATATCACCCGAAACGTTTTTAATAAGTTCGCTTATATCTTCATTATAAACTTTGCAATCAACCGTTCCTTGCATAATAGGGAGAGCGGTTAATTCCATTTCTTTTAATGCGGATTTTTTTAATTTTTTAAGATATGCTCCATAAACAGAAGCAGTATTTGCACACTTATCTATACTGTTAATCAAAGAGCCAAGCAAAAAGAAGTATTCGTTCTCGTTGATTTTGCCTTGATTGAACCAATCTTCAATAGCAATTCTTATAGCATCACACTTCTTAGCATTAAAATCAGAGAAATATAATCTTCTATATTCTTGTCCTTCCGTTCCTTCATAAGAGTAGTTCTTATAAATGAAGCCTTCTACGCCTTCTAAAGAATTAAGTTCTGCAATAAGTTGATTGCAACGTTCTTTATCAAGATTGCCATTGTTTTCTATCATGTGCTTTGTTATTACATAACTGTAATATTGAATATCATTTGCGATAATAGAAAAGCCTTGTTTCTTAAAAGAGCCACTAACAACGCCTGTCCCTGCAAATAAATCTGCAAAAACCATTTCAGACGGTTTTCTAGTTTCGTTGCAAAGTTTTAACGTTTTATCTATAGATGCTTCCAAAAAGTCTATTAAAGAATATTTAGAACCGATATAATTCATTAGTTATTCTCCTCCGAAAAGTTAATAGTTCGTTTTTCGCAAAAATCTTCAAAAGCTTTTTTGGCTAAACGGCTTGGATTATAACTGCCGTTTTCCCATCTGTTGATTGTGGCAAAGCTAACTCCGAGTTCTCTCGCTAAATCTTCTTGTGATAATTTTAGTTCAGTACGAACAAATTTTACCTTTTCCGCAAAGCTCATAATACTACTCTCCTTAATATTGAAACTATTATAACACTTTTTATAAAAAATGTAAAGATATAAAGGAATATAATCTTGAAAAAGAATACTCAATATGATATAATATAAAAAATAATTTTAAGGACATAAAAATGATAAATAAAAACAAATACATTGAACTATTAAATGGAACAGTAAATGATATTAATGGAAAGAATACTATTATGGATTTGTTGCAATACGTTCAAGAAAATAAACCGAAGTCATTGTTTCATTATAGAAGTTGTACAGAATATACGATAGAAGCATTTAGAGAGAATAAAATATATTTTAATACAGCTAACAATTTTAACGACCCTTATGATTGCTTGGTGTATTGTGATATCGAAAAAATTAACAGTCAAATTTCAAATATGACCACGATTCCAAACATTGAAAGAGTGCAAAAGAATATAAATTCGGCTGGATTTATTGAAACACGACCTCCACAAATGCCAAAAGATAAAGCCGAACAAATATTAGAATCCTTAAAAGGTATAGATTTGCAGACAATAGTAGACAGTATTCCTAATGAAAGTTGGGATATTTTGAATAATCATTTAAAAGAAACTGCGAAAGAAATTTTATATAGCTATATCAACTACTATAAAATGGAAATGCCGTTGGTTTGCTTGTCTGAAAAATATAATAATATTCTAATGTGGGCTCATTATGCAGACAATCATAAAGGTTTCGTTTTAGAATATGATTCCGATACATTGAAAACCGACTGTATGCAATGTCCACAAGGAAAGGACTTTAGTAACTGTGAAAAATGGAAGCAAGTTATGTTGTTACCTATTCTTTATACTAATCAACGCTATGACGCGACAAAATACATATATGATAATACTTTAATTAAAACGCTTGATAGTGTAGGAATAAAGGATGCTTGGAAGCTGGAAGATAATTTTGCCCAGTACAAAATTAATATATTTAAGCAAAAAAGTTGGGCCTATGAAAAAGAATGGCGCTTGCAATTATATAAAACGAATAGAGATAAATTTATAGAAGTAAAACCCGTCGCCATTTATCTTGGTTGCAGAATCGCAAAGTGTTATGAGGATATATTGGTGCAATATGCTAGGAAACAAGGTGTTAGAGTTTATAAAATGAATGAAAACCAATCAAAATTAAAATTTAGCATTACAAGACAAAATATTGATAATAAATAGAATGAATAAGAGAAATTAATTATATAACAATAAAAATTTTAATTGAAAGGAGAAATTATGGATTGGCAAGTTATTATTCTAACTTTGGGTGCATCGTTAATTACTGGTGCAGTTTCGTTAATTGGAAATATTATAGTGTCTAAAACAAATTTGAAGAAAACGCTTATAGATAATCAGGAGCAGAATAAAAAAGATTATCTTAGGAGAAGAATATCAATATATGATGCTATATTAGTTGGATTGGTGGAAATAGAAAGCAAATTAGATAATGAAAAAGTTTTAGTAGAATCTGAATTAGAGCGAATTTGGTTAGAAGATTATCACTATTGTAGCAAAGAAGTAAATCGCCAATTGCATTTATTTTTAGGGAGTTTTGATAGAAAAACCGATTCTGCTATTAAGAAGGTATATATTAAAAAAATTAGAGAGCAAATAAAAATGGATTTAGATAATTACTATGGTATAAAGGAAAAGAATTTAAAATTATAGTACATAGATGATAAAAACAAGGTATGCAGAAATAGAAGGTAGTTTTACGTTTCACTTGCTGAGCCAAAAAAAGAAGAACACAAGACAGTGTTCTTCTTTTTTTTGTGCTTTCCCTATTGTAGGATTTGATAATCCTTAGCAAGAAAAACTTGTTTTTCGTCGCCACGGAGCGAAGCGGAGTTCACGGGGAGCTGTCGCGTTAGCGACTGAGGGGTAACCACACCAAAAAGATGTGGTTTTTTAATCTTCTAAACCTAAAATATAGTCAGTTGTGACATTGTAAAATTTAGCTAATTTTATTAACACATCAATAGGAAGCTGTCTTTTTTCGCTTTCGTATTGCGAGTAAGTATTTTGCTTAATGTTTAAAAAATTGGCTAAATCGGTCTGTTTTAAGTTGTGTTCTTCTCTTAATTCTTTTAATTTCATATAAATATTATATATTATCTCGTTTTGAGATATTGACACATATCTCAAATTGTGATATAATAGCAAAAAGCAAACATGCTTAAAAACAAAGGAGGAAGCAAAAATGGACAATGTATTAGAAACTGTGGCGTATCAGTGCCCGCAATGTGGATCAACAGATGTTACTATAATGACCGGAGATATGGGTAGGTGTAATAATTGTGATTCAAATTTTGTATTACCAAAAAATGAAAAAGAAGTCATTGTAAAGAACGAATTCCATGTTGAAATGAAATCTGATAAAGAAGTAACATTCACAGCAGTAAAAAAGGAATTTGACGAAACAGCTTTTTTAAGAAATACTCTTATAAGCATATCGGCTGACGCGTCAACGCCAGAAGATATTCTTGATAGTGAATTTGACACAACGGAATGTTTTTATGAAAATTACTTAATCGTTGAAGGTGAAGCAAATTTAAATTATACTGCATCAATCGGTTATGACAGAAAGGTTGAGTATACAGAATACAATTCAACAAGTAAACAATATGTCAAGAAAACCAAAACGGTTACAGATTGGCAAGCGTACAGTGGCATGCATAGTGGGAATTACGTAAGAGCAGTATTAAATGAAAATGAATTAGGATATCCAGATACATTTTCTTTTCATTTATCTTGTGCCAACACCGAAAATATTGTTGAATGGGATAAAGTAGATTTTGAAGCAGAAGCTCCAAAAAATCCAAGTGCCGAAGCGGTCAATTTTGCAAAAGAAAGAATTCGCAGCGCTTGTCAAGCAGAAGCAGAGAGAGCGTTACCTGGAGATAGATACAAAGATTTTACGGCAAACGGTACTGTAAAGGTTTCTTCAATAAACAGTTGTTCAGCACCTGTATATAAAATTAAGTATAACAATAATGGAAATGATTACCAAAATCGTTCATTTGCTTTTGGTGGGTACTCTATAAGTGGTAGCATGCCTGATATTTCACAAAACTTGATGGATGTTGTCAATTCAAAAACCAAGGTTTTTGATATTATAGCAATTGTATGCTACGCTATTTCTATCGTGATGTCGATTGTTGGAATAGCAGCTGAATTAAGTAAATTGTTATTATTATTGCCATTAATTAGTATAGGTTTATTCATCTATAATAAAATAACCTATAAAAAGTTAATTAATAATATAGTTTCAGTCAATCAAGAAAGTAAACGACAGAAAGTGACGGCACATTTAAAAGACATGAATTTAGAGCCTTTAACCGATAATGAAATTTTAATGTTTGAAGCAAAAGGAAAAGACCTTCCAAAAACTAAACATAAAATTAGAACTATAGGTCTTGTGTTGTTTATAATAGCTATGGTATTTGCTGCTTCGTTTTTATTTTTATAAGAGAAAATCAAAAAAATGGAAGTGTAAGAAGTATAAAGATGTTGCGAACTATAAAGTTAAACATGTTATGACAGGTATTTCATGAGTGAAAAGCAACAAAGAACCGAGATTTTATCTCGGTTCTTTGTTGCTTCCAAGTATATGAATTTGATAATCCTTGCTTTTGCGAAGCGATAGTATTTGATTAGAAAATAAAACATATTGATAAAGTTTTAATTTTGTGTTATAATCATTTTAAAAAAATTAGGTAAGTAAGAAAACTATTTTATGAGTATTAACCAAATTGATTATTGCGATATAACTAATTAGGGGGATAGGTGGTAATGAACAACGTTAATAAAACTTTATATATCCCACTTTACGGTAAAGCGCTCGTTAGTAAAAAAGGAATTATATTAAGCGATAAAAAAGCCGAAGAAATTTGGGAAAGCGAACAAATTCCGTTAAAAGGAAAATCAAAATCTAAATGGCTAGCGTACTATATGAGTATGCGCGCTAGTGTGTTTGATACGTGGACAAAAGAAAAATTGGCGCAATTTCCTGATGCGATTGTTTTGCATTTAGGATGTGGTTTGGATAGCAGAGTGGAAAGAGTTGGTGATAAATTAGCGTTGTGGATTGACGTGGATTTTCCGACTGTTATCAATGAACGCAAGCGTTATTATAAAGAAACGGAAAGCTACCGTATGATCGCCGACGATATAAGGGAAGGCACTTTCTTGCAAGACTTGCCAAAAAGCGAACGCGCAATCGTGATTTTGGAAGGCGTAAGCATGTATTTAACGAACGAAGAATTAAAGCGAGCGTTTTCAAAATTAAGCACTCACTTTTCACGTTTATCTGTTTTGGTTGACTGTTATACTCCGTTTGCTGTAAAAATGAGCAAAATAAAAAATCCTATAAACGATGTGGGCGTTACTAAAGTTTACGGTATAGAAAATTCAAGCGTTTTAGAAATAGATACGGGCTTGACTTTTATTAAAGAGCATACTATTACTCCACAATACTTAATAGACGAGCTTAAAGGCTTTGAAAAATTTGTTTTTAAGCACGTTTACGCGGGTAAAACGTCAAAAAGATTATACAAATTATACGAATATGAAAACTAATATTAAGACTTTAAGTTAAACATGCAAGAAGCAAAAATTCGTAGCCGTAAAAAATAAAATTGTCTATTGACAAACGGTTTGTCTAGTGATATTATTAATTAAACAATTTATTTCTTAAAAGGGAGATAAAAATGGTAGATAAAAAATCGGTAGTCAATTTTGTTTACGCTATTGCGTTAGTAGGTGCGATTATATCTTGTTTTGGCATTTTAAATGAATTTTTTAATATTTTGCAGCTGTACGAAACAAATGTTGCGGGATTAGCTGTATTTAACAAAGATAATTATTTTATTCCGTTAACTTTCTATTTGATAGCATTTATTATTAGCGCTATTGCAATAACGCTTTCAATTCTTCATTTGTTTGGTAAAGTAAATAAAAAGGTTGCAGACATAATTCTTTTGAGTGCTTGCGTAATAATTTTTATTATGTCGTTCGTTTTTGTATATAAAGTAAGGTTTACTTATAGTTATAATACGTCATATAACCACGAAATGAGCTATTTCGACTATTTGGCGTATTACACTTTTCGTTCTGGCGTAATGTCGTTTGTGGCAAATGCTGGTATCATTTTGGTGTGTAGTTTGATTGACGGAAGATATAAAAAATTACAGAAAACTGCTGAAACGGAAGAAAAAATAGAAACGTGCTAAGCTGAAAACACCGATATTTTATTCGAGAAAATATCAATGCAAGAAATAAAATTGCCTATTGACAAAGGTCTTTTTTGGTGGTATGATTAAATAAACAATTTAATTGTTAAAAAAGTGAGGTAAAAAATTATGGCTATTGTATCTTGTAGCGAATGTGGTGCGTCAGTTTCGACAGGCGCTAGGTCTTGCCCTAATTGCGGATATAGCCCAAGCGAAAGATGTCATTCTTGCTGGTCTTACGACGCATATGACGACGAATGCAGTTACTGCGGAAAGTCTGGCGACGATGCTGCTTGTCCACACTATTCGTATAACGATTACGACTGATAAGGTGAGGTGAAAAATTATGGCTATCGTTACATGTCGCGAATGCGGAGCATCAGTTTCAACTGGTGCAAGAACTTGCCCTAACTGCGGTTACAGTCCAAACGCAAGATGTCATTCTTGCTGGGATTACGACGGTTATGATGAAACGTGCAAATATTGCGGAAAGTCTGGGGATTCCGCTGCTTGTCCGGCTTATTTGTATGAAGACGATATTGACTGGTAAAAAAATTTTAATTTTTAATAAAAAGTGAGGTAAAAATTATGGCAATTGTTTCTTGTAGCGAATGCGGTTTTTCTGTTTCGACTGGTGCTAGAACTTGCCCAAACTGTGGCTACAGTCCAAATACGACTTGCGCGTACTGTGTTTCTTGCGACGGGTATGATTGCGAGTGTAATTATTGTGATAAAACACCAAGCGATGCTGCTTGTCCACACTTCGTGTACGACGATTTCGACTAAGTCGATAAATTAACAATCAATAAAAAGTACTTCTACGGTGCTTTTTATTTTTACCTTTTTAGAGAAGTTTATGAAAAGTTTAAGCTCAAATAAATGGCGTATTATATCCATAATAAACTTAATATTTGCTTGGGCGGGGCTATTTTTTGCCGTAAAAATAATTTTGAGTTCAAATTATAAAGTTTTTACTAATTTTTCCTTTCTCGCCTTTTTGCTTTTCGTTTTATGGGGGCTTACGCAGTTTTTTGCCCTTATCTTTAACGAGCGCGTTTATATGTGGCTTAATAATAAATATTTCCTAACGTTTTTAGGTATAAATCAAACGTTTACGCTAATTACCTTTGCGTTTGCAAATTATTTTAACGGTTTTGATTTGATTTATACAATATTTATTTGCGTAGTAGTTCCCGTTTGGTTTATGCTTTTTTATTTTCTACTTCAAAAGTCTAAAAATATTAAAATTAAATACTCGGCGATTTTTATTATTTTTCCACTTTTAACGTTATGGAGCGCAACCGAAAACAAGATAATTTATACAGCGTTGATAATTGGATATGCACTAATAACCGTTTTATATTGTTTAATATCAAAAATAAAGCGCAAAAAACCAAAGAAGAACGTCAGATAATCACAAAAGATTATGCGACTGTAAGAAAAGTCTTACAGTCGCAGATTTTTATTTAAAGTGTCAAATTTAATATTAGTACAATAAATTGTACATTGAATAATATATATTAGATGCGCTATTGACATTTTTTGGTAGTTATAGTAACATTATATTAATAAAAATAAACGAAGGAGAAGGTTTTATGAGAAAATTATTACAGATATCATTAATCGTAATCTTAGTGCTTTCAACCGTGCTTTTTGCAAGTGCGTGTGAGTACGATGAAGAAAACGGTGGCGAAATTAACAGTGGTAATTCTAGCACACTAACAAGTGGTAATAATGATTCAATTAATAACGGTGGGAATTGCAGTATAGATATGCCGTTAGCAAAAGAATATACCGTTCAGTTTGACGTAAACGGTGGTTCAGAAATACCTTCTGAGAAAACAACTTCTTTAAAAACTGCGCCGTCGACTTCTAGAAAGGATTATTTGTTTGACGGTTGGTTTTTAGATAGCGCGCTTAGAAACGAAGTTAAATTCCCGCTAGATATTGAAAACGATACAACGCTTTATGCAAAGTGGGTAAAGCTTGCAGACACTCAGCATTTGCAGTCGTCAGTTATTAAATGTTGGAGTGGAAATGAATCTTCTGCCATATATTACATAACGCCGTCGGGGTTTGAACTAGAAAAACTCGCGACATTAGACTACTCAATGCAAATTGAGGTTTCATATAACGTCCATTATGAAAAAGATTATAACGTTCCACTTGACATAGGTTATGCTGGCGCGCCAAAATATGAAATTTACGTCATTAATTCAGACCGATTAGGCGTAGCCGAAGAAGATGTTAAGACTGAACTTACTAAGGTTAGCAAAACGATTACGTACACCAGTAATGTCGTTGACTTGATAAATCAAAGAATTACACTTGAATTTTCCACCGACAATATCCAAAACAAAATCCATTTTACAAATATTGTTGTAAGTTATAAGTGTGTAGAAAATTAATCTATGGAACTTGTTATTAAAAAATTTGAAGACTTAAGCCTTTTCGAGTTATACGAGATTGCAAAAGCAAGACAAAACGTTTTTATAGTAGAACAAAATTGTGCGTATCAAGACTTAGACGACTACGATAAGCGTGCTATACACGTGTTTTTCTGCGAATCGGGTAAGGTTTTGGCGTACTTAAGAGTATTAGATAAAAACACAAAATTCAGCGAAGTATCTATCGGTAGAATTATCACAACCGAGCGTGGGAAAGGGCTTGGCGCAAAAATCGTTCAAGAAGGTTTAAAGGTCGCAAAAAGCGTTTATAACGCAGAAATGGTGCTTGTTGGTGCTCAGCTTTACGCAAAAGGTTTTTACGAAAAGCAGGGCTTTTTGAAGTGCTCTGACGTTTACCTGGAAGACGGTATCGAGCATATTTATATGAGAAGAAAGTTTTAAATTAATATTTATAAAAACAACCTGATTTTTTGTGTGAAAACAAAATAATACTGCCGAGAAGATTTTACTTCTCGGCGATTTATTAATCGCGTTATAGCGTAGTTTCTATTATTTTTACGAATTACCACTTGAAAATAGATGATAAATATGTTACAATAAATATAAACTAAAAAGGTAAAAATAATGATATGAAAGAAGTATTACTTACTGCGTTTGGCGTTGGTGGGGCAACGCTAGTTGGTGCAATTATAGGTTTTTTAATAAAGAAACCGTCTCAAAAAGCAAACGATATAATTTTATCGTTTGCAGCGGGCGTGATGCTATCGGCGGCGGTTATTGGGCTTATCGTGCCGTCGCTAGGCTACAACGGGAATTGGGGTATTCTGATTACTGTCGTAGGGGTTTTGTGCGGTGCGTTTTTCTTAAATATCGTCGATAAACTCGTTCCGCACTTACACAAAATATCGGGCGTAGATATCGAAGCGCACCCAGATAAAACTAATAGTATCAATAAAATTTTGCTATTCGTTATTGCAATCGCTATACACAACCTGCCAGAAGGTATCGCTGCCGGCGTAAGTTTTGGTGATGGAAACAACGCGCACGCGTTTTCCGTGTCTTTAGGTATTGCGCTACAAAATATCCCGGAAGGCATGGTTATTATCGCGCCAATGATAGCTGCTGGAATAAGCAAGAAAAAGACTTTTTTAATTGCGTCGCTAACCGGGGTTATCGAAATTGTCGGAACGCTAGTTGGATATTTCTTTGTTAGTATCTCAAGTGCGATACTTCCTTTTATGCTCGCGTTTGCAGGGGGAACGATGCTTTACGTTATAAGCGACGAAATGATACCCGAAACCCACTCGCACGGAAACGAAAGGCTTGCAACGTACGCACTGCTTATTGGTTTTTGCGTAATGCTTGCGTTCGATTTCTTTATTGGTTAAAATTAAAAAGTGGCGAATAATCGACTTATTCGCCACTTTTTTGTTCAATTTCTTCGCTAAATCTTCTTTTTTTGATTGATTTTATTATCGGTCGTGATATAAATACGTACGCATAACAAATTCCTGTTGTCAATACGAATACGCACGTTACGAACAGCCAATGAATAAACGGTGGTTCTGGGATAAGTCTGTCAAGAGTGAATAGCAGTATGTTACTTATTAACAAAAATGACAGAGAATGTTTTCCTGCAATTTCCAAAAAGGAAAATCTTTTTATAAGCTTGCACACTAAATAGTAGGTGTAAATTATAAAGAATCCGCCGACTACCCAAGTAAGTGACGGTGGAAATCTTGACGGATAGAAGCCGTAAAATCCCACGAAAAGGAAAAATAGAAAAGTGCAGCCAAGCGATATAAAATATATGTAAAAATTAAAAAATATCTTATGCTCGCTTACGTAAAAGCCTATCAAGAAATAAAATCCGTATTGAATTATAGGAAAACTGCTAAAGCGATAAGTTCCGACGAAAACTCCGAAAAAGTCGTTCGTTACCGTGCCGTAGTTAAAGCCGGTAAATGCTAGACATAAAATAGCGACTATTATAAACTTAATTTTATTTTGAACGAGTTTTTTGATAGGTTTAAAAAGAAAAATATTTACAAGATAAACGAACGCAAAGCTTACGATAAATTCAGAATAGCCGGGGATGTTGCGAATAAGAATCATATCTACAATATTTATAAATCCCGCTTTTTGTATTAGTAATAAACTAAACGTTCCCGATACGTAAAAGGCAAGTAGCGTTTTTATAAATCCCATAAGCATGCGCTTTTCTGCATCTTTTTTGTTGGAGTACGCAATAGGAAAAACGTAGCCTAAACAAAACATAAAACCAGGAAAGGAAGTCAGCCCGACAAATACAGTAAACGGCGTTTCAATCGGCCCGTTTGGAAAGAACATTAAAACGTGGCATAAAATCATCAAAAAGACTAAAATGCCTTTCATAAGGTCAATACTATTATCTCTTTTTTGTAAATCTAATTCTTTATCCATAATCTATTTGATTATACCATAAAAATAAAATAAATCAATACTAAATAACGCTAAGATTAATAATAATTAGGTTTTTTGTTAATTGCTCTCAGAAAAAGGTTTTTTGAAAGGGTTGATTAAAGGGGAATAGTGTGGTAAAATAGTCGCAAGGGGTGCAGGATGAAAAAAATAATCGCAATTTTAATTTCAGTAATGCTTACGTTCGCGCTTAGCTCGTGCAGACAACAGCCTCAAGATGGCGTTGAAAATGTTGATAGCGTATACGTTCAAGCTTTTGGTTATAACGAAATGATTGACGTATCTGTTAGGACTTATGAGTCGGCAGAATATGCTTTTTACTATAAAAAGTCGGGCGATAGCACGTTTATTACAGTCGATAGCTCGCTTATTTATCAAGACTTAGAAAATAAACGTTGTGAAATCGTTGGGCTGGAAAAGGGCGAGTACGACGTCAAAGTTACGGAAACATTAAACGGTGAAACGAAAGAAAAAGTGGTTAAAAATATTTCTGTTTCTGCACTTGATAGGTCAGGCTATGCGCATTTTAATAATCAATCGGGGGTTGGCGCTTATAACGACGACGGAACCTTAAAATCTGACGCTTACGTAATTTATCTCAACAACGAAAACAAGAACACCGTTACTGCAACTTTTTCGGGGAAACGGTATATTGGAATAGTGAATATTTTAGCTAATCTTAAGTATGCAACCACGCCCGTTGCGATAAGAGTAATGGACAGAATTTCAACCAATCAATGGGTGTATAAGGCGGTTACCCCAAGACTTACCGACGATTCTAACCTGTCAAGCACTCATTTTGAGAACGAGTTTTCGACCGAGTTTGGCGAAAATATACAAAATCTTACGCTTAGGTTGTTTGACAAAAAAGAAGGTAAAATTTATAGATATATAACGACCAAAACAGGGGTAATAAGAGACGTAGACCAAACGACTACGACAGCTACTATCGTTTATAATAAAAACGATCATCCACAGATAAAAGGCAAACAGGTTTATCACGACGATTCGAATTTTAATAGCGCTCCAATAAAAAACGCGAAAAACGTCACTATCGAAGGTGTTACGAAATACGCGGAAATTTTTCAATGGGGACTTTCTTTTTCTAATTGTAGTTCTATTGAAATAAGAAATCTTACCTTCACCGATTACACGGAAGATGCCGTAGGTTTTAGTTCGAGTGCGCCTTCAGTTGATACGAACGGGCGCATTTGGGTACATAACAATCGATTTAATAAAGGCAAAAATAACTGGGATTTAACGGGTGAGCAGGATAAATACGCAGGCGACGGCGCGGTGGATATAAATCAAGTTAATTCGGTAACCGTCTCGTATAATGAATTTATAGGTTGTAATAAAACGGGTTTAGTTTCATCTAGTGACGAACAAAAATGCAAAAATATAACGTTCCATCACAACTATTACAAGGATATTTCGTCAAGACTTCCGTTAGCGCGTGGCGCAAATATTCATATTTATAACAATTATTACGATAATTGCAGTTCTTGTTTAAACATAAGAGTGGGCGCGTTCGTTTTTAGCGAAAACAACTATTTTAACAATTCTAAAAAATGCCATCAAGTAACAAATTCGGCAATAAAGTCGTTTGGCGACGTGTTTATAAACTCAACGGGCGTAAACTCTATAAAGGTTACAGACAGAGAACAAACCGTTCAAAGTACCTGCACATTAGAGGGAATTGACTATTCAAACTTCGATACAGACGAAAATTTATTCTATTACGATACGAAAAACAAAAAATCTGCCGTTGCAATTTTAAACGACGCAAGCGAAGTTGTTAGTTTCAACGCAAAATACTCTGGCGTAAAAGGAAAATACGAAAGACTTCCGCTCGAGTAAAAATATTTCAAATAGTATTGAAAAATTAAATATATTATGGTAGAATATATTTAAATAGACGGAAAAACTGCTCGCTAAGGAGAATTTATGGGAAGAATTTCAACGAAAGAAAATAAAACGCTTTATCAAAAATCAAGGGAAAAACTTGAGTTAAGTCGCGAAAAAGCAAGCGAACTTACCGAAATTGAGCCTTATAGAATAGAAAGAATAGAGAATGAAAAAATTCAACCAAGCCCTTGGGATATAGTTGCTATGGCAAGCGCGTACAAAGAACCGCAGCTTTGCAACCACTATTGCGCGAACGAATGTCCTATCGGTATGAAATACGTTCCAGAAGTTCAAATCAAAGATTTAGCGCAAGTAGTGCTTGAAATGCTGGCGTCACTTAATTCAATGAACAGAAGGCAAGAAAGGCTTATAGAAATTACGGTTGACGGCATTATAAAAGACGAAGAACTTGAAGATTTTATCAATATTCAAACGGAGCTTGAACGAATTTCTATGACGGTCGAAACGCTTAAGTTTTGGACGGAGCGCATGATAGCAACTGGAAAAATCGACTTAAAAATTTATAACGAGCTTTTAAAAAATAAGAAAAACAAATAAGATAAAAAAACTTCAAAAAAACGGCTTGTCGAGCCGTTTTTTTGTTTTTATAAAAATGATTTTTGCAAAATGAGAAAAATAAAGGGGGCTATTTTTACTTTTTAGTAATTTTTGTTTTTTTAAGTTAGTGGTACAATCAAACTGTAGAAAAATCGCCAAGGGGCGAAAAAAGGAGAAATAGTATGAATAAAACTGTATATTTTGTAATTGACTGTTCAGGCTCAATGCACGGCTCGCGCGCGGACGCGGTAAATACTGCAATGCAAAAAGTAGTACAAGAAGCAATCCCTGAAATTAAGGCGCAAAAAAACAACGACTTGCAAATTAGTTTTAAGGTTCTAGGCTTTTCAGATGCTTTTTCAGGAAAGGTTTGCGAGCTTATGCCAAAGACTGATCTAGACGACTTTACCGATTGGGATTTTATCGACCAAGAAACCTTCAACGGCGGAACTCCTACAGGTGCTGCGCTTCAAGCTGTTATTGACGACCTTAAGGGTGGAAACCGTGGCGAACCTGATATGAACGCCGTTGCGCCTGCAATAATTCTTATTTCAGACGGCGAGCCAAACGGATCTTCGCCAACTTATGAAGAAGTGTTAAAATGTGCCGAAAAAGGAAATCCTGACGAAGTAAAAATGTTCAGAAAAGCACTTCGTGTAGCACTTGGGATTTGCGTAGACGAAAGGGGTCGCGAAAGCTTAGTTAAGTTTGGAAAGCTTAGCGACAAGCTTGAAAAAGCTGGATATAAATCGTACTACGATTGTTCAGACACATACGTTGACGACTTTGTAAATATTCTAAAATCTATGACGGTAAATATGTCGATAGGTTAATCTTTGTGAACTTGTAAAAGTGGCAAAAACCGTACTATAGGTCGATTTTTGCCACTTTTACAGACTTTATTCTGCCTTAAAATTAAGGAAAAGGAGCTTGAAAATGGATAACGAAAAAAGTATAACCAATTTAAATATTGGGGAAGAATTATCTTGTAAAAAGGTAGAATTTTCATATGAAGAAAGGCGTAAAGCTGCACTTGAGATATCAAAGTATTTTGCAAGCATAAATACGGAAACCGATTTTTTCTCGGATATTAAAAACCTTCAGGATAAGTTTATTCTAATGAAGGATTTTTCGGCTAAAATGCTTTTGCCCGTTTTATCTACGTTTAAAAAACTAAGTTTGGCGCAAAAAAATAACGTCGTTTGTGCGTGTGTGCTTTTTTACCTGTTTAGTGGAGATTATCCACAAAATTTTTTTACGGGCGCGCGCGTTGCGATAGAAGAATATAAAGTGGGAAAAATCCGACTAAAGGCAAAAGAGCTTTCCGACCTTTATAAAAGTATTGGCTTAGAAAATTTTTCAAAGTCGGTTGACGCAGTAACGAAGGAATTTCAGCGCGATTTAGAAGCTTCAGACTTAGATGATCTTACAAGTAATTGCAATTTCGTAGGTCACACGAAGCTTTACGAAATGTTTTGGGAAGTTTTTGTGATGAAATATGCAAACTACAAGCCGTCGCTCTGGCAGGGAAAGATTGAAGAGTTTTCTGGCAAAGAATACAGTATAAGAGAGGACTGCGAATACAAAATTCAAAAAGAAAATTTTGAAGTTTACGCCGTTTCTTATGAAGGGAAGCTTTCTAAGCCCATGCACGACGGTTGCGAAGATTATTCACTAGTTTCTATCTACGACGAAAACACTTTTCTTTCAGTATCCTGTGACGGCGTTGGAAGCAGCATAAACTCGCAAGAAGGGGCGAAAGAATGTGCGTCGGTTCTTAATGAAATTATAGGAGATTATCTTCTAAAAAACAGATTTTTATCCCTTAGAAAAACCGTAACGACGGCAAATAAGTCGATTAGCAAGAAAAAATGGGCAATGCTTATGTACTTTTTAAAGTTTAGCCTTGCTAAAAGATTATATAAAGAATGGGAAGAAATTCTTATCGCAAGATACGGTTTGAAGCCGGAAGAATTTGACCCTTCAGAGTTTTCTACGACTTTGCAGTTTGTGTTTTGTTGTAAAAAATTTATCGCAGCAGGAAGACTTGGCGACGGTAGTTTTTACGTGAGAAAACGCGAAAAAGTTGGAGATGCGTTAATAAATGGTGGAATGCTTTTAAACGACGGTATATCCGCCGTTACGCAGTCGGCAGTTATGACGGTTGCAAACTTGAAAAACAATCCGACTTCTATGCAGGTTGATTTTTTTAACAGAGATGAAGTTAGCGATATTTTAATCTCGTCTGACGGTGTTTCAGAATTTTTAGGGAATAGCCTATCTAAACTTAACGAATTTTCAGAAAGTATAAGAGAGATGGAATTTGAGAAAAGATGCTCTTACCTATCACAAATTACCGCAAAGCTTTCTGACTATAACGAAACTAATCACGGAAGTGGCGACGACAGTACTTTGATTTATATTCGCTTTAGGTGACGGAGGAAATTATGGTTACAGGAAATAAAATAGCCGTAAATGGAGAAAATTATGAAGTCAAAGATAAGCTTGGTTCAGGTGGACAGGGCGCGGTTTGGAAGATTAAAAGACTATCTGATAAAAAAGAGTTTGCTTTAAAGCTTATCGAAGAGCAAGACACTAATAAAAAACTAAATAAAATAACTAACATCAATCGCTTGGTAAACGACAAGGTAAACGAAAAATTGTCGCTACTTGGCGAAAGCGACGGGGTTAATCACGTTTTTCCTATAAGCCGTTATAGAAATGGAACGGAAATAGGTTACGTTATGAAGTGCGTAAGTGGTGAAACGCTTAACAAAATGCTCGAAAACGGCTCGCTTCAAAGTATGAAAATGGAGAAAAAACTTCTTCTTTGCAAAAAGATTGCGCGCTCTATCGACCTTCTTCACGGCTCGGGCTGGTGTTATACGGATATTAATTGGGGCAACTTTATATGGAACGATAAAACAGAAACGCTATACGTTATAGACTGCGAAAACGTTGCAAATACTGCGCTTATAAATAGTGGAAGTTGTGCGTTTTTAATAGGAACAGGCTTTTTTATCGCGCCTGAAGTAGCGTTTGGGAAAAGGCTTCCGGGTCCAAACTCAGACAAATACGCACTTGCATCCTTAATTTTTAGAATACTTACAAACAACGTTTTAAAATCTGCATATCACGGAAAGGCGATGTATTCTGCAGAGCCAGCGTGTCAAGATATGCTTGAAGTTTGCGAGTTTGAAAAAGAAGATGATATCGACAAAAAATGGCGAGTTTTCGTGTTTGATAAAGCCGATCAGTCAAATAGCATAAACGACTTGTGTAAAAAAAGTAAAAATCCTGAAAACGTCGTATTTAGAAAACTTTTAGACGAAGTCATTGATATATGGAACGGGCTTGACGACAGATTGAAAAATTTATTTTACGATGCTTTTTCAGATCCGTTCAACGAATATAAAAGACCTACCGCATCAAAGTGGGTGCGCGTAATCGACAGCGTTTTATCTAACAAAACTGCAAAGCTTCAGCCGAAAACAGCGCCGTATAAGGCGATTAACGCTAATTCTAATAAGGTTTTAGTTAAAAAACAAAAAACTTATCCACCGTTTATTCCTTGTGGGAAGAAGGAAAAAACCGAGATAAATCAGCCTAATATTAACAAGCCGTACCTTGTGGCAAGTAATGGAGCGGTGGTGGAAATTAAAGACGAATATTTATTAACCGGCAAAGTGGTTAATTTGCCTCAGTATAATGAAATTGGCAAATTTTCAAAAACGGATTCTCATTACGAGTTCGTTTCAAGTATGCAATGCTTTGTAGAAATACTAAATAAAGACGGAAGCGTTAAAGAAAGAATTAAGAAGGGGAGAACGGCAATTCTTGAAAGTGGCGAAAGTCTAAAACCTATCGTAAGTTCCGTTTCTATAAAACTCGTATATTAGTAGGAAAATCAACGCCAAAAGGTGGTACTTATGAAAAGAGAAGAATTTTATGCGTATTGTGAAAAAATTGCGCTTATGCAATCAAATTGTCCAAATTGGTACTTGCTTCCCGATTCTATCGTTTCAGATTATCTAAGAAGCGACGCAAGATACGGGTTTGGTCAAGTTTTGACAAAGCTTCTTAAGCCAAGTTACGAATTAATTAGCGCGCAAAAGTCAAAATTTAATAACGCCGATGGCGAAAAAGAGCTTGACGAACTTGCGAGCGTTTTATCCGTGCGCTATAAAATTGACGGATATCGGTATCTAGCGTACTATTTTGCAATTTGTTTTACAGCGGTAGTCTTTTATAATCTTCCGATTACAGCTATTGAACTGGATGCTTTTGATCAAAACGAGCTCTTTTCGTTTGACGCAAGCTTTGCCGTAATGGGTGAAAGCGATCCACAAAAACGTCAGCTTAAAAAATTGAGTATACGCCTGCTTGATTTTTCGCGTAACAATCAGCTTGTAAATTTTAGAAATATTAAGAAATCAACGCTAAGCCTTTTTGCAAAAGATAACTATAAAGTGCTTTCTAAAATTGCAAAGGGCGACGGAAAATTCTATCTTGCAAGCTGGAAAAAACTTAGCCCATACGTCGTTTATCAATGCAAAATTTGTCAAAAGATTGAAGTTAGAAAATTCGATTTTTCTGCAAAAAAACAGCAACCAGCTTTAGCTTGTAGCGAGTGTGACAAAGAAAATAATCACGGCAGAAAAAGTATGGTGGCAATACCAGAACAACTGTCCTTCGAATTTTTAAACGGATACACTTGCGAGTGCGAAAATAACTTAACGGTAGACGAGTTATTAAAAAATAATTTGACTTGTCCAAGCTGTGGTAAGGTCGCATGCGTTAAGTCCTTCCCAATTATTGATAAAAACAGTCTTAAAGTTTATCAAGATAACGAATTTATTTCGTCTGTTTCAGATAATCAAGCAAAAGAAACTGCCCGATTGCTTATGAATAAGGAAAAGAACACCGAGCGGAACTTTGGCTTGCACGTTTTATATCTAGCGTTTGGTTTTTTGAAGTGGAAAGATCAGAATAATACCGAGTTTAATTCTCCACTACTTCTTTGTCCGATAAATTTGGCGATTGATAAAAAGTTAGGACAGTACTATTTTGAAGTACCACAGGATATGGGTGGGTTCGAAGTTAATAAAACTTTGATACACATGCTTAATTCCTATTCTAAATCTTTATCTATAACCCTGCCAAATCTTGAGTTTAACGTAGGCGCGTACTTTTCGCTTGTTCGGGAAAGTTTTAAAAATTCCAGCTCGGAAATTTACGATATAACAAAATCGTGGGAAATTGACGAAAGTTTTAAAATCGGGCTTTTCCAATACCAGAAATTACAGCTGCATCACGACATCGAAGAAAATGCTGATAAATATTTAGTTCACCCCGTTATAAGACGGTTATGTGGTGATTTTGATGCTGAAATCGAATCGGGTATACAGCGCGAACGATACTGTAGAGATTATGCTTTTATGGATGCAGATTCATCTCAAGAAGAAGTTATAAAGCGAGCACAAGAAGGTGAATCGTTTATATTGCAAGGCCCACCTGGCTCTGGAAAAAGTCAAACGATAACCAACATAATCTCGTCGCTTTTAGGAGAAGGTAAGACCGTGCTTTTCGTAACGGAAAAAGCGTCGGCGCGATCTGTCATTATGGATAATTTGCGCGCTTTTTCAGGTGGCGGAATTAATTTTAGTGATTTTGTTCTTGACTTTAGCGCGTTCAAAAAGCGCAGTGGTGCTATTGGTCGTGATCCGTTTGTCAACGAACTTAATCGAAATCTTACCCCATACGTTTCTTACGACGGCTATGATGATTGGATACTTGCAGACGAGAAGTCGCGCTATGAAAAAGTGCAAAAGGTTTTGTCAGAAATGCGAGATGACTTTGGTGGGCGAAACTTTTTACGGCTTTTAAAAGATATGGCAAAATACTCGCGATTTAAAGAACTTTCTGAAAAAGATTGTCTACCAAAAGATTTTGTCGAGTTTGTCAAAGCTTTAGATACCGTTGAAAAATATTATAACTTATCTAAAAACTTAAATATTGACTTGGATTACACAAAAGATTCGCTTTACAAAACTATCGGCGACTTCGGTGGCGATTTTTATAAAACCTCGGTGTCGCTCGTTAAAGTCATATATGAAATTTTAGCCGTAAAGGATAATCTTAAAAACTATGGTATTTTGTCGGGTGAAAGCGAAAAAAGGCTAAGTAACTGTGCTATAGCCCTACGTTTATGGAAAGATTTTCCAAGCTTTGACAAAAAAGTGCTTGAAAAAATAGCAGATAAAAAGGCGCAAGAGGTTATTGATAGAGCTCTTAAACGAGCAGAATTTCTTAAAAAGTTTAACTCTCATCACGGCGTTAAGTTTTACGATTTATTCGATAAAGATAAGTGCTTAGCGCTTGATTTAAATTCGCTTAGCGCAAGGCTTTTCGAGTACAAACCATTTATAAAAAGAATTGGTAAAAAATACCGAGAAACACTTTCCGAGATTTTTGGTGCTTTAAAAACGTTGCCCCAAAAGAGAAATTATAAAACGGCAGTAAAAGTTTTAGAAAATCTTTACGCGCTTAAAGAATATTTGCTTTTAGAAAAAGAAAACGGACAAGAAAAGTTTAAAGACGAAAGTGTTTTTGGCTTTGTCCCGACTAATGAAAGTGATTTTTTAGACTTAGTTAACGATATAAACAGCTCGCTAACGGTAATTTCTCAAGCTAAGCTAAAGTTTGTAAATGCGCAAAAGGAAAAAGAGTGGATATTGCGTTTTGATAACCTGCAAGAAGGTAGAGTTAAAGAAGAAATTTCTGAAAATATTGAGAAATTAGAAAAGGCAGTCGATACTGAAATTTCTTTAAAGAATACTTTTTTATCGTATTTTGACGGTATTAAAAATAAAGACCTTGCCGTAAGGGATACTTTGTTTTTAGCAGAAAAAATCGTAAGCCAAAAAGATAGACTTGCAAATTGGAGAAAGCTTTATTTGGCTATCGAGGAAATAAAAAATAACGGCTTAAAGCCTTTATTAGACGAGTTGATTAGCAGTAAAGAAACAGACGTTGAAGTTGCGAAAAACCGCTTATACAAGACCTTTTACGCAAAATTAGTGACCGACTTTATACAAGAAAATAACTTTCAGTTTATTTGCGACTTTGACAGAGATTCTTACGCTCAGCTTATAAACGGTTACTCAGAATCGGATAAGCGCGTGCTATCCACAAGTGCAAAAAGGCTTTATGAAAAACTTAAAAAATATTTAGACGACGTGGCAAAAAGCAAAAAAGCCAAAAGCACGAACGGATATCCTAAGCTTCAATCTAAACCGCATTATTCGATTAAGCGAACGATTAAAGAAAATTGGGAGTACGTTAAGCGCATAAAGCCTTGCTTTATGATGTCGCCGTTAAACGTAAGCCAATACGTCGATATTGACGTAAAATTTGATTTAGTCATATTTGACGAAGCGTCTCAAATTTTCACAGAAGATGCGCTAACTGCGATATCTAGAGGCAAGCAAGTTATAATTTGTGGGGATAGCAAGCAACTTCCACCGTGCGACTTTTTCCGTGCAGGAGATGTAAGTCTTGACGACGACGAGCAGTATTATGACGATGAACAGAGTAAAGATTGTTCACTTTTAGTGTCGGCTAGTAATGCGTTAAACGATAAGTCGATAGGACTTAATTGGCACTATAGAAGCTGTGACGAATCGCTTATTGCTTTTTCGAACGAGCATATGGACTACAACTTGATAACTTTCCCGTCTGCAGTTAAAAATATTAACGACGGAATACGCTTTGTCGAAGTCCCTTACGCCCCGTCAACTTGTTACGAAGCAGGAAAAAACGGAGCGCATATAAATTCTGGTGAGGCAGATAAAATAGTAAATCTTATCTACGAAGAAATGATACATCCCGAAAGGAAGTTCTATTCAATAGGTGTCGTCGCGTTCAGTAACGCACAGGCTTTCGAAATTGAAAATCGCTGGGAAATATTCAAACAGAACCCTGACGTCAAAGACGATATTGAAGCTTGGGAAAAGCTTCATGATAACGAACCGCTGATTTTTTGCAATCTTGACACCGTTCAAGGCGACGAGCGAGATACCACTATTTTAAGTATTTGTTATAGCCCGGACTTTAGTGGTAGATTTGCGCTTAACTACCTTGGTAGAATAAGACTTTTATCTGGAAAAAAGCGCATAAACGTGGCTATAACACGGGCAAAGCACCAAATGATAGTAGTTTCAACGCTCGATATTTCACTTTTAAAAGCAACTATTTTATCAAGTTCTGCGTGTGAAGATAACAAGGCAGGCGCAGAAATGCTTTGTAAATTTTTAGAGTATGCAAAGTCGCTTTCAAATAAAAGAGAAATGGTTTTTGCAAAATCAAACGATCCGTTCGTTTTATCAGTTTGCGAAGTTTTGGACGAGCTTGGCGTTTTGTACGAAACGGAAATCGGTCGCTCGGACTGTAAAATTAATATAGGCGTGCGCGACGGCAAAACCTTAAACAATTTTGCGCTCGGCATTATTATTGACAATCCGTCAAGACCTGACTTTGACAGCGTAAGAGAGTATACGCGTTTAACAAATCAAATTCTTTCTGAAAAATACGGATGGAAACTTTATCGAATTTTCCCTGCGTGTTGGGCGTTTGACTACGAGCGCGAAAAGAAATTGCTTATAGACGCAATAAAAAGTGCAATGTAACAAAAAAATCAAAATTTTTAAAAAAACTTTTATATTTTGTCAGAAACTGACAAGTTTATGTGTTTATAATACAATTACTCAAAACGAAAAACGTTATTCTATTATTTCTCTTTAAAACCGGCTTTGGCTTCTTTCACACAAAGTCGGTTTTACTTTGTCGAAAAATGTCGCAAATTATTTTTGGTGCAAAAATTTTTTTGTCGTAATTTTTCGATAACCGTTTTACAAAAGAAATAAGTGGTGGTATAATAATAAGAAAGGTTTACTTATGGAAAAAATATTTAAAATCGGCGGAATGAGTTGTACTGCTTGCGCTCGCGCGATAGAACGGGCGGTGACAAGGCTTGAAGGGGTAGAAGAAGTCAATCTCAATTTTGCTATTGAAGAACTTTTTGTCAGGTTTGATAAAAAAGTCACAACAGAAGAAATTATTATAAAAGCCGTTGAAAAAGCAGGTTTTAAAGCGAAAGTCAAAGGCAAAAACGACGATATTCAAGGCGAAAACTTCACGCCTATTATCGTAAAATTATCTATTTCAGCTTTTTTTGCGCTAATTTTACTTTACGTTTCAATGGGACATATGATAGGGCTACCGCTTCCAAGGTTTATTCGCCCTGATGCTTATCCATTAAGGTATGCCATAGTTCAAGCCGTGTGCGCGCTAGTGGTTGCTGGAATAGGCTATAAGTTTTACAAAGTCGGCTTTTCAAGCCTTATAAAGCTTCACCCGAATATGGATTCGCTTATAGCAATAAGCACGCTATCGGCGTTTATCTACGGTATTTACGCAATCGTTAAGATTGCAAACGGCGACACTAGGCTCGTTCACAATTTGTATTTTGAATCGATTGCCGTCGTTATGACGCTTGTAAGCTTAGGCAAGTTTTTAGAAACCGTGCAAAAAGGCAAAACGGGCGATGCAGTTAAAAAACTTATCGGGCTAAAACCAAAAACTGCAATAGTTTTGCGAAACGGTAAAGAGCTTGAAGTTATGATTTCTCAAATTAACGTTGGAGATGAGGTAATCGTTAAAGCAGGCGAAAAATTCCCCGTTGACGGAATTGTTATAAGTGGCGTTTCCCAAGCTGACGAATCAATGCTGACGGGAGAGAGTATGCCTGTCAAAAAGATGGTAGGCGACACGGTCTACTGCGCGAGCGTAAACTTAAGCGGTTACCTTACGGTGAAAGCAGAAAGAGTTGAAGGCGATACTATGCTTAGCCAAATTGTAGAGTTTGTTAAGTCTGCACAAGGCTCTAAAGCACCTATAGCGCGACTTGCAGATAAAATTTCGGGCGTGTTCGTTCCTATAATTTTAAGCCTTGCACTATTGTCCGGGGTGTTCTGGCTTATCTATTCGAAAGATTTTCATCTAGCGTTTACCGTGTTTGTTTCCGTGCTTGTAATAGCTTGTCCGTGCGCGCTTGGGTTAGCAACGCCAACTGCAATAACAGTCGCCGTCGGAAAGGGCGCAGAGTACGGAATACTTGTTAAAAACGGAGTTGCGCTTGAGACGGCTTGTAAGATTGACACGGTAGTTTTTGATAAAACGGGAACGCTTACAGAAGGTAAGCCAGCCGTTACGAAAATTGAAAATTTAAGCAATTTTTCAGATAGCGAAATAATTTTAATGGCGAGTGCTTTAGAAAAAGCGTCAGAGCATCCACTCGGTAAGGCGATCGTTGATTTTGCAAACGAAAAATCTGCAGATTGTTTAAGCGCAGAAAATATTGAAATTATTTCAGGAAAAGGTATTAAGGGCGTAGTTTTAGGTAATCAAATTGCAATAGGAAATCGCAGGCTTATGCAAGAAATAAACTGCGCAAGCTTTGAAGAAAAATTAAACGATATTGCCCAAACAACGGTGTATATGTCGATTAACGGCACTTTTTCTGCTGTAATTTATATTTCGGATAAGATAAAAGAGTCAAGTTTTAGCGCAATAGAAAAGCTTAAAAAGTTAAATATAACGCCTGTTATCGTTACGGGTGATGGAAAAACGGTGGCTGAAAGCGTTGCGAAAGAGCTGAAAATAGATACGGTTTTTTCTGAAGCTTTACCTAATGAAAAAGCAGAAATTGTTCAAAAATTAAAAAATGAAGGAAAGACCGTTGCGTTTATTGGTGACGGCATTAACGACTCTCCAGCGCTAACGGTGGCGGACGTTGGTATGGCGATAGCTAGTGGCTCGGATATAGCGATTGAAAGCGCAGAAATTGTGCTTATTAAAAATTCTGTGGTTGATGCTGTAAACGCGATAAAACTATCTAAAAAGACACTTAGAATTATCAAACAAAATCTATTTTGGGCGTTTGGGTATAACGTAGTTTGCGTGCCGATTGCAATGGGAATTTTACACCTTTTCGGTGGACCGCTTTTAAGTCCAATGATAGGTGGAATTTGTATGAGCTTCAGTTCGGTAAGCGTAGTAACGAACGCCTTGCGTTTAAGAAACTTTAACCCCGACAAAAAATAGTGAAATCCGATTAAAATCGGGTGAAATTGCAACCTGTCGGTTGCAGTGAAATTTTTGCTTACTTTACGTGTAAGCAAAAGTGAAATTCAACTTTTTACAAAAGTTGAGTTAATGTCGCGCAGATTTTGCCTAAAGCAAAATTGCCAGCATAACATATAGTTTAATTGTGGACTGATATAATATTTCGGAACGCGGAAAGCGTTCATGACAATAACGCAAGTTGAAAACTTGCATATCGAGTTGCGTAGCAACATATCGAGCAACCTTTAGGTTGCATATCGAGTAGCCGTAAGGCTACATATCGAGCAAAACGACAGTTTTGCATTTAAAAAAGGAGTGTTTATGAAAAAATTAATCAAAATCGACGGCATGATGTGTGCTCACTGTCAAACACGCGTGTACGACGCGCTTTTCGGGCTTTTAGGTGGAACGGTTACGGTAGATTTACAAAACAATACTGCGCTCGTTGAAAACGACAGCGCCGTTTCAGAAGATAAAATCAAAGATGAAATCGAAGCGATTGGCTTTGACGTAATTTCGGTTACCGACCTATAATGAAGCTTGATTTTGAACTTGTGCCAGATAGCTGTTGGTACTCTAACTTAAGAAGTATTCTTTCTCGCGCGCAGTGGGATTTTATAAGAAAAGATGCGTACGCTCGCGCAGAAGGAAAATGTATGATTTGTGGAAGAAAAGTCGCTCGTTTAGAAGCGCACGAAAGGTGGACTTACAATATGGAAACTGAAACGCAAATTTTAACCGACGTTATCGCCGTTTGTCACCTTTGCCACAGCGTAATACATATTGGAAGAACTCAGCTTGTAGGTGATGAGGATAGGGCGATAAAGCATTTTTGCTTTGTCAATAAGTGCACTTACGCAGATTATATTAAAGCGCTAGCTCGCGCGAACGAGCTTCACAGAAAAAGAAATGAGGTTTCGGAGTGGAAGCTCGATTTAACTTATCTTAAAAGATATATAGAAGAATAAAAATCGGCGTATAAGACGATTAAAGTGGTTTTTGGTGGAATATGGCTGAAGTTTTTCTTGAAGCTATGCTTGATGCGTTAAAAATTTTTCCTATAATTTTTATCGTGTATGCAATAATTGAATACATAGAACTCGGCGAAGCTAAAAAGCCTAAAATGAAAAAGGTTTTATCAAACAGATTTTCGCCTTTTTTTGGTGCAGCCTTAGGAATTATTCCACAATGTGGTTTTTCAGTAGTTGCGACTAACTTTTATCAAAAGAGATATATTCGCTTAGGAACGTTAATTGCCGTCTTTATCGCAACGAGCGACGAAGCTCTTCCCATTTTACTGTCTCGCGCAATAACCGACTACACCGTTTGGGGTAAGCTTTTTAATATTATTATTTGCAAGTTTATATACGCGGTGATTATCGGTTTTTTGATAAATCTTATTTTTAGTAAAAAAGAGCAGAATTTTGATTCTGAAGCTTGTGAGATAGAAGAAGAAAAACGTCACGACGGCTGTTGCGGTCACGAGATAGCAGGCAACAAAAAGAATTTTTTACAGTTTTTATCACATCCGTTTTTTCATTCGCTAAAAATAATTTTGTTTATTTTTGCCGTCAACTTTATTTTAGGCGTTGTAATCGACTTAGTTATTGGAACGGAAAGATTAAGCGCATTTTTAATAGGCGCAAAAGGCTTCGAGCCGATGGTCTGTGCGCTCGTTGGGATTATACCTAACTGCGCTGTAAGTGTTGCGTTAACCGAGCTATACGCCGACAATTTGATAAGTTTTGCCGGGGTAATTGCTGGGCTTACGGCAAACAGTGGGCTTGGACTTTTAATGCTTTTTAAAGACAGAAAAAATATAAAAAGGGCACTATTTATTACGCTTTTGACTTTTGCGCTCGCTATTGTTATAGGATATACGTTTTACTTTATAGGTAGATAATGAAAAAAAAATTAAAACAATTTAATAGGGCAATCGAGATTGATATCTTGCGCGCGGTCGCTGTTTTATTTATGATTTTGGACCACACGATAAACGATATATCCGACGTTTTACCCTATCTTTTTTCCGATTTTCCAACCGCGGGGTTTTGGTCGAAGCTTGTAACGCTTTGTTCAAAATATTGGTTTTGGGAAGTCAGAACGGTAGGTCACTTTACGATATGCTTCGTGTTTTTAGCAGTTACTGGAATTTGCTGTTCGTTCACACGCAGTAATTTAGTTCGTGGGGCGAAACTATCTGTTGTAGCGCTATTATTAACGCTCGTTACCGTTATCGTTGCGAAAATCGTTGGAAATTTTGACTTTTTAATAACTTTCGGCGTTCTTCACTGCATTTCGCTAACGCTGATTGTTATAGGAGTTTTAGAAAAGTTTATAAAAAACGAGTGGTTTTATTTAATCGTAGGGTTAATATTCGTGGCAATGGGGATAGTTTTTGAGATAAACTCGACCATTGACTTTTACGGAAGCAGAAATCTAGCGTTAATTATTCTCAGACAAATCGTAGGGCTTTCATATTTTGGTGGGGATAACTTTGGATTTTTCCTTAACGGCGGACAAATTTTCATAGGTGTATTTTTAGGTAAAAAATTTTATAAAGATAAAAAGTCGCCTTTCAATTTTCAGTACAAAAATAATTTTCTAACCTTTATCGGAAGAAACAGCTTGCTAGTTTATCTTCTTCATCAAATAATTATTCCAGTAATTTTATGTATAATTTTACTAATTTGCGGGTTTCATCTAGCCCTTCCTATATAAATCACGGCGAAAAAGTCGTCGTGATTTTGCATTTTAGGTTATATTTAAAAACAATTCGGCTATCTATTTAGACGGCTATTGACTTTTGCGGTTTATCATTATAAAATATAATGGGATTTTTCGAAAGGAAAATAGGGGGTAAACAATGAAAAGGAAATTTTTAGTTGGACTACTTGTTTTTATTCTTGCAGTAGTTTCAGGCTGTGGAATAGTCACAGATAATGGCGACGTAAGTGATTTATCGACTAGTTCAAGTGTCAAAGCAAGTCGTGAAAACGGAAAAAGCTCGAACGGTTCGTCGTTTGAAACTTCGAAAGAAGAAACGAACAGTTCGGAAAATGCGGGCACGTCTAATAATGGAAACGGCAACCAATCTTCTAAAAATTCGACTACTCAGAACTCGCAAAATTCGCAGACGACGAATTCAACCGAAAGCAATTCAAAACCAAGCTCAAGTAGCGCACAAGGTGGTGGAACAAGCGCTACGCCAAGCACGCCTACTGACGGAAAATACACTTTAAAGAATGCAGAAATTTCAGGAACGACTGTAAACGCATCACCAGCGCTTTTTACTGCTGAAGGCTATGGAAAGAATGCAACGGGTGGCGGGAATTTATCTGAAAGTTCGTCTGACTACTACAAAGTTTCTACTGCAGAAGAATTTTTGGCTGCTATCGGCAGAAAAAATTACAGCGACAAAAACGATAGTGGATTCCCAACAAGACCGGCAGTTGTCGAAGTTACTCAAGATATTGATCTTGGCTGGAACAACTTAAGCTCAACTGCACAAGGCTATTCTGACGTGGTAAAGGGTAACGACGCAAGTGTTCACCCAACGCTAAAACAAACGGGCGTTTCTACCGTTTATATTACTGCTCGCGAAAACCTTACGATTTTCTCTAAAAACGGCGCAACTATAAAGCACGCTTGTTTCCAAATTCGTGGATATGACAACCAAGCAAGTAAAAATATCGTTATAAGAAACCTTCGTTTCGAAGGCCCGTGGGAGTGGGACGATAGCGGTAAATACGACGCTAACGACTGGGATATTTTTACAATTCGCGCAGACAAGGGCGAAGTTTCTAACATTTTAATCGACCACTGCACGTTTACTAAGCCTTACGACGGAACGATTGACATAAAATACGGCGCAACCGATATTACTATTTCTTGGTGTGCATTCTTGCCACACGATAAAAACGATGCTGAATTTATGGCGATGATGAATCACCTCGAAAGCAATCGCTCGTCTTTTGCAAACTATAACGCAGCTCGCTCTGCAGGCGCAACCTTTGAAGATATGATTGATTATGCAATGATAAACAAGAAGGTTCACCTAATCGGTCACACCGACAACAACCCGGGCGACGAAAATATAAGGGTTACTTACTGCAATAACTACTATTATAACTGCACCGAAAGAATTCCACGTTTAAGACTTGGTAAGGCGCACGTTTACAACTGCATAATCGATGCAAGCCCAGCAAACGATCTTGAAAATTCTATAAAGTCAAGATTTAGTGGTTGGCCGACGGCACTTACGTTTGCATCAAACGGCTCGCTTGGCACAAACTACGGTCAGTTACTGCTTGAAAACTGCTATATAAACGGCGTAAATACACCACTTAGAAATAATAATAAGAAAGCAGGGCTTGAATATACGGGATGTTGTGACGCACTTTACAGCTACTACACCGTTGAAAATATTGATAGAAGTTGTAAGTACGGTGATTTTACCGTAACTTATTCGGGTAGATACACCTTCTTAGGACACTCAACTAAAAACGACGGAAATCTGATGTCGCCGTTCCCAATCAATCCACTTGCGTTTGATACGGATAAATTCAAGAGTGAGTTAGGTTACGAATATACGCTTTACGATCCAGAACAACTCGACAAAGTTCAAAACGGAAACGTGGGCGCAGACACTATGAGTTTTAGCGCAAGTCAATGGCTTAAAACGACTTACTCGTCAAGTGAAAATATTTCTAACACGATTAAGATAAACGGCTTAAAAGGCTCGACTGCAAACTTGGGCGCATCAAGAAAATAATATAAAAAACCGTGCAATAGCACGGTTTTTGAATAGAAAGGTGGAAATTTTATGAAAAAATTACTCGTTGTCGTTGATATGCAAAACGACTTTATAACAGGCTCTTTAGGCTCGAAAGATGCCGAAAGCATAGTCGATATCGTATGCGAAAAAATAAAAGACTTTAACGGCGATATCGTCTATACGCTCGACACGCACGATATAGATTATTTGTCTACGCAAGAAGGTAAAAACTTGCCTGTTTTACATTGCGTCAGAGAAACTATAGGCTGGAAACTTAACGAAAAAATTGCAAAGGTACTCGAAAATAAGAAAAACGTTCTTGCTTTTTCTAAAGAAACTTTTGGCTCGGTAGACTTAGGCGAGTTTGTTTTGTCAAAAAATTATGACAAAATTGAGTTTTGTGGTCTTTGCACGGATATTTGCGTTATATCAAACGCAATGATAGTAAAAGCCTTTTTACCAGAAGCAGAAATTACGGTTGACGCAAAAGCATGCGCAGGCGTTACGAAAGAAAGCCACTTAAATGCACTAAACGCAATGAAAGCTTGTCAAATAAAAATTATTAACTAAATTTCAAAAGTTTATTGGAGAAAACTGATAATGATGACGATTACGTATTTAGGAAAAACGGCAATCTACGTAAATATGACGAACAGATGTCCGTGTTCGTGCACTTTCTGCTTGCGCCAAAATAAAGACCACGTTTTTGATGCTGACTCGCTTTGGCTTGAAAGAGAGCCAACTGTAAAAGAAGTCTGTGATAGTATTGATAGCAGAGACTTGACTATGTTTTCTGAGATTGTTTTCTGTGGGTATGGCGAACCTACTGAGCGACTTTACGACCTTTTGGAAGTAGCTAAGTATATTAGGTCAAAGAGTGATATAAAAATTCGTATCAACACAAACGGACTAGCCGATTTAATTTGCAACGAAAGGACTGCGCCTAAGTTAAAAGGTCTTATTGATACCGTTTCTATCAGTTTGAACGCTACGAATAAAGAAGATTATTTAAAAGTCGTACGTCCTAAGTTTGGTATTGAATCTTACGATGCTATGTTACAGTTTGCAAAAGATTGCACTAAGTTCGTGTCAAACGTAGTTTTGACGGTGGTCGACGTCGTAACGACGAAGAAAGAGCAAGAAGTTTGCAAAAATATTGCCAAGTCAGTCGGGGCAACTCTTAGAATTCGTGCTTACGAAGATTAATAAAACCGCGCAATAAGTCGATTATTGCGCGGTTTTATTATATAATTTTTGATAAGTAGTTAATTAAGTCGTCGAATGTTCCTTGTTTAAAACGCGTAATATCTTCTCCTTTTTTATTTAAAAGACAATCTGTCAAAAGGAAAACTTTCATACCCGTTTTTTCGGCAATCATATCTTCTGAAACGTCGTTGCCAACCATTAAACACTCGCTTGGTGAAACTTGTAGAATTTTTGCAATTTCAGTAAAGTATTGCGGATTAGGCTTAGAGTAGCTAAAATTTTCATAAGTCGTAATAAGGGCAAAATCGTCTTTATCAAGTCCAGCCCACGCTATTCGCTGTAAGGTTGCAGTACGCGGAAATATAGGGTTTGTCGCAATAGCCATTTTTATATTTTTGTTTTTTATTAACTCAACGACTGTTTTAGCTTTTTCATCAAACCCACAAATTTCTTTACATTTAGAAAATTCCGTTTCGTAAAAATTGTCAAACTCGGATATATGCTCGCCAATTTTTTCGCCTAAAATACTTTTAAAGCTGTTCCAAAAGACTTTTTCGTTAGTGTTTTTTCCATCGTTTTTATGCATAGCGTACGTGCTTTTCCAAACCGCGTCAATAAGTGCGTCAGGATTGTAGCCAAGCGGTGCAATGCGTTTACAAAGCAAAGAAAAATAAGTTTTTACGAATAAGTCGTAATCCATCGGAAGAAGCGTTCCGTCTAAATCAAACAATATTGCTTTTATCATTTACTAAATCCTTTGTTTTTTAAGTATTATATCAAAAAACGATATTTTTTGCAAACTAACTTGTATAAAAAAGCCTATTAAATTTTACTTTAAATTTGCCTATTTACAAATTTATAAATTATGATATAATGGTGGTAATAAAGTAATGTTACAGACTAAAAGGTGATAATATGAAAGAATACGAATTTCCTGCAATTTTTCACGTGGCAGAAGAAGGTGGTTACTGGGTAGAATTCCCTGATTTGGGCATTTTTACAGAAGGTGACGATTTAGAAGAAGCAATAAATATGGCAGGCGACTGTTTGCTATGTTACGTTGATGAAATAAAAGAAAGTATAAAGCCTACGCCTATTGAAAATATTACTATAAAAGAAGGCGAATACGTAAAACTTATAAAACCTAAATATTATAAAAGCAATAAAAATAACTAGGTAGAATTATTTGTTAATAGTGTGCTATATGTTGTTATGAAAAAAATATTAAAACAAAAAATGACAATTTAAAAACTAATTAAACGATTGACAAATAAAAACGTATTATATATAATCTAAAAGCACGGAGAGATGTCCGAGTGGTCGATGGTGCAACATTGGAAATGTTGTGTACGGCAACGTACCGCAGGTTCGAATCCTGTTCTCTCTGCCAAACAAAAAACACGCCCAAGTGGCGTGTTTTTTGCTACAAAAAGAAAAAGAGTATTTTCACTGTCAAAGTTAAATTACCATAAAAAACGGCGATAATTTGTCAATTGTTTAAGGTTTGTTTTAATTGGGTTAAAAATTCAATTTTACAAAAACTTTACGTTTTCAAGACTAAAAAGTGATAGTTGAAAAGTTTTATGCGCAGTATAATAAGGGCGTAAAACGGTAAAATTTATATTGATATAAATAGCGACGGCGTCAAAACCGTGCTTAAAATTTCAGATACGGGTATAGGCGTTAAAAAAGAACACCTTCCGCGCCTTTGCGAAAGGTTTTACCGTGTGGATAAATCCCGCTCGAAAAAGACTGGCGGAACGGGTTTAGGACTTGCGATTGTAAAACACATTTGCGCTACGCTCGGTGCAGAATTTTCTATCGAAAGCGAGTTTGGTACCGGAACTACCGCAACAATCATTTTTAAAAGGTAATAGGTAAGAAGTAATAGTGAAGAAGTATTAATTAATTTTTTACTTATTATCTATTCATTTTTTAATAAAAACTTGGGAGTTGTATGGAAAATAGTAAAAAAACTTTAAAAATCGTTTTTGTGGTAATTTCAATACTTATGCTAATTCTGCATTTTATACCTTGGATGTGTATTAGTTACGTTTTGCCAGGGTACACGAGCGACGGGCAAGAAATTACGTCTACTTTTATTAATTGGCTAAGCCCTTTTTATCAAACTTTTTTTGCAAGCAGTCCCTTTTTTATGATTGTAATTTTTATATCGTCGCTTATATCGAACGCGTTCGGTTTAATTTATTCTATCGGGTGGCTTACGGCAAAAAAGTTTAGCGATAAAAAGAAAACTTACATTGCATTTTCTTTAAGTATTGCACTCTTTTTATTAATGGTATTTATGAATTTAATAGGTGCGCCGAAAGCGTAAGTAATAAGAAGTAATAGGTAATAAGTAATAGTGAAGAAGTAGAACTTATTCACTTTTCACTCTTCACTCCTATTATCTTAAACGCATATATTTTAACGGACAAAAAGGCGTTTTAAGGAGTGTGGGGAGAATCAGCCACTTGCCACGTTTTTGTTTCTTTTTGCTGCAAAAAGAAAATGCGTATTTTTATCTTTAATATTAAATTATCATATAGATTAAAAACTTTACTTATTTATTTTCACTAAAAAACACGCCGAAAGGCGCGTTTTTTGCTTTTAATCGTGTTATAGGCTGTTTTTTCGTTTTTCATAAAGTTCGGTTATATCGTATTTGAAACTATCAAGTCCACATAAAATGAACTCTTCAACAGTTAAGCCAAAGTAAGCCGAAATATTGACGGAATATGCGTTTTGTTTTCATAACTTGAAAGCGTTTGATTAGCTTATAAATTAATAATATTATTAAAATTTGATAAAAATTATAAATCCTTGATCATAAACTTGACTTTTTAAACTAGTTTTAATAAAATAAGAGATAAATTGTGTGGTTGCGATATTAATTTTGGTTTTAAACTCGCCAATTTTTTATTGCATAAATATAGGTCTATGAAAAAACGTAAATGTTTTGTGATTTTATTTAAATTAATTCGGAGGTAAATTTATGGAAAAAAAATATTGGAGGCATTGGTTGTATACATTTTTTGTAGTAACTGTTGCAATTATGATATTATTTGTATCGGAGTATTCTGCAATAAAATCTGTTAACAATGAAGTTGTGCGGGCAATTAATCCAGATGCTATTGGTAATTTGTCATTTGAAGAAAAAACTGAGCAGTTGCTTGGCGGATTTGATGAGATATCGTATGGCGCTACAACCGATAATAAGTCGGTTTATTTTGAGGGGATTTCCACGTTAAGTATAGATGAAATACACGCATTAAACTTTGTAACATCTTATGAAGAGGAGGTAATACAAAAATATGAAACAGTGATTGACCCTTATTCATTGGAATACAAAATTAAGATAAGTTACATACAAAATAACGAAATAATACGCGTAATTGAAGAATCAATTAATCCATATTTTGTTGAAGAGGCAAATGACTATGTTTTTGAATATAATGGGCAGATCGTTTCAATTAGAGATACATTACAAGTTGAAAATCTAAATAATTGTGTTGCTCTTGTAGACGATGCTGCGGTAGCTATAGCGGTGGGAACCGTGGTGGTGGTTGTTGCTTGTGCGCCTATTATTGAAAAAATGGTTACGCAAGTAGTAGAAACAGTAGTGTCTGTTGTAAAAAGTTTTTGGAGTTGGTTGACAACTGTTTTTACTAGTACTGTTACAACTACAGTAGTTACAACGGACACTAAATACAATGTTAAAGTTTTTAATAGAGATTTTACACTTGAAAAAGTGAAAGATAATAAACGTATTTTTGTTCTAGGACAATACCATTTGGCTATAGTTGTAAAAAGTAATGTTTTTATTTCTCAACAAACAATTTCTTTACCTGAAGCTATTTCAATTTTGGCATCGGGAACAATCCTAAATATTGGCGGAGCAAATACATTGCTTAATACTTATACGTTAACGTATAACGATGCGAAAAAAGCTTCTGATTCAGCTATAGTCGCGCAAGGCAAAATGGGTGAATCATTGTGGCATAATTATCACCAATACGATAATACTGGAAAGAAGAAAATAGGTGTTTTTTATCAACATTTTCACCCAGTAGTAGGTAAAGATAGTAATAATGCGCCACATAGCTTTTACGGTTCAGCATTAATTAATACTTAATTTTAGAGAGGTTTTAATGAGTCAGTTAATTGAAAATGTTGAGAATAAAATATATAGCAGACTCCATGGGGTAAAGTTGAGTGTTTCACAATTATATTTAAATATGGAAACATATTTTAACGGTAATATTGAAGAATTTCGCAAATTATCGCCAAGTCAGTTGCAGGAAATTTGGACTGAAATAAATATTCCAGATGTAAATTTTTATGGATTTTACTTCATTCCTATAAATAAACCTGCTGATTATAATATATTTTATCAAAATTCCAACAGCGCAATTCCAAAAGAGTTTATTATTTGTATCGGTTCATTAGATGGGATGACGGCAGACTTTATCACTAGTATAATTCCTCCCTACGTATCAATAGAGCAAATGGATATGATTATGAATGTAGTTGTTGGAGATTAGAATGGACATATGCGTCATTTTTCGGAGAATTTATGAAGATAAATAAAATCTTAATTAGCATTATGATGGTATTATCTACTGCGGGAATAATTTTTGCGATAGTTTTTTTTATAGCGTCACAAAATAATGCAAAAAGCCTTTACAGTGAGACTATTCAGAAAACAGTAGAAATAAGATGTTGCAATAACGAGGGAGTGATTGGTTATGCAACAGGAACGGTAATTTCAAACGATGGGTTAATCTTAACGAACAAACATGTCGTCATGAATAATGGGGCGGGGAATAGTATAGAAGTTAGATTTTATAATGAAGCTAATTTCATTTCTGCAAATATAGTCAAAGTCGCAGAGTCTCAAGATATAGCTTTAATAAAAATAAATAGAGAAACTCCTAATTATTTTAAATTCGCAAAAAATATTAGTGGGGGAGAAAGTGTATATACTTTTGGTAATCCAAATGGATTTGGTTTATCTTTTTCCGAAGGTGTTGTTTCATCTCCGTTACGAGAAATAGAATATTCTGGTCAGAAATTTTTAGTTGTACAAACATCATTGGTAATAAATGAAGGGAATAGTGGAGGACCATTAATCAACAATAAAGGTGAAATCATAGGTCTCGTTAGTTTTAGATTAAGAGATAAACAAGGGGATATTATTCAAGGAGTATCATTTGGTTTGCATAATTTAATTATTCAAGAATTTTTATTGAATTATAATGCTTTTTCAAACGATTAGAATTAGTATATATAAGAAACAAAATAAGTCATTTATTGCTAATTGTTAGTAAATAGGTGCGCCGAAAGCGTAAGAAATAATAGGTAATAGGTAAGAAGTAATAGTGAAGAAGTAGAACTTATTCACTTTTCACTCTTCACTAAAAAAACGCGCCAAGTGGCGCGTTTTTGTTTGACAAAAAAGGTTTAAAATAACCCGACGAAAGTCGGACTTCATCACGCAAGTGACTTCATCCACGAAAGTGGATTTCATCCGCATTTTGCGGATTTAATTTGATTAAATCGTGCGTTGCACGATGAAGTCCAAGCGGTGCTTGGATTAAGTCTTTTGCTAGTGCAAAAGATGAAGTCTTCCGCCTTCGGCTACAGATTAAAACGCGCCAAAGGGCGCGTTTTTCTAAACTCTCCAGTCTATTGGGGTTTTTCCTAAAGATAGTAAAATATCGTTCGTTTTTGAAAACGGCTTCGAGCCGAAAAAGCCGTTATGCGCAGAAAGTGGGCTAGGGTGTGCGCTTTCTATGATAAAGTGTTTACTAGTGTCAATAAGCGACTTTTTCGCGCGAGCGTTTCCGCCCCATAAAATAAAGACGATAGGGTCGTTTCTTTTAGAAAGAAGCTTAATTACGCCGTCGGTAAACTCTGCCCAGCCACATTTTGCGTGCGAGTTTGCTACGCCTTCTCTGACGGTAAGCGTTGCGTTTAAAAGCAGTACGCCTTGCTTTGCCCAGTTCGTTAAAGTGCCTTTATTTCCGTTATCAATACCTACGTCAGATTTTATTTCTTTATAGATATTTTTCAGCGACGGCGGAAGCTTGATTCCGTCTTTAACCGAAAAGCAAAGTCCGTGCGCTTGACCTACCTCGTGGTAGGGGTCTTGACCTAAAATAACGGCTTTAACCGCGCTATAGGGTGTGTAAACAAAAGCGTTGAATATTTCGTCCATAGGTGGAAATACCGTGGCAGAAAAATATTCTTTCTTTAAAAACTCGCGTATTTTTTGATAATTTTCGCCATCAATTAGCGGTTTTAAAATTTCGTCCCAATCATTACCGATTTTAAGCATAAAAAGTTCCTTTAACCGTTTTTTTAAAGTTTAACACAAATAAAAATTTTAGTCAATATACTTTTAGGTAATAGGTAATAAGTAATAGTGAAGAAGTAGAGCCCTATTCACTTACACTCCACCTACGCCTAAGTTTATCCTAAACCAATTTACTTTATCGGACAAAAAAAGGCGTTTTAAGGGGTGTGGGGAGAATCAGCCACTTGCCACGTTTTTGTTTCTTTTTGCTACAAAAAGAAAGTGCGTATTTATACCGATAATGTTAAATTATCATATAGGTTAAAAACTTTACTTATTTATTTTCACTAAAAAAACGCGCCGAAAGGCGCGTTTTTTTGCTATTAACCGTGTTATAGGCTGTTTTTTCGTTTTTCATAAAGTTCGGTTATATCATATTTAAAACTGTCAAGTCCACATAAAATGAACTCTTCAACAGTTAAGCCAAAGTAAGCCGAAATTTTAATCGCTTGCATCATTGACGGAATATGCGTTTTGTTTTCATAACTTGAAAGCGTTTGATTTGGAATATCAATAAGTTTTGCAAGTTCCGTAAGCGTTAATTTACAGTAAATTCTTAGTTCGTGCAGATTATCTGCAAAAATATCAAATAACTGTTTTTCGTCAAACGTCGTTTCGGTCGTTTGCTCGTTCGCAATTAATATTAGATTATCCGAGTGAAAAAACTTTATCATAATACAAATATTTTACCATTATAGTAGGAAAAATATTTGCTTTCCCATTATACTGGGAGTATAATATAAATAGGGGGGCTATTATGGATAAAATTATTGAAAAGCTTTATGATTTACAAGTAAATACGGAATCGTTGCCGTTTGGGGAGATTGATAAGCGTAATTTTAGCAAAGAGTGGGAGTTATATAATTTTTTACATGAACGACTACCTAGCATATTCAAAAAAGAATTTATAGAATATGTAAGTTTGAGAGAAAATAGATATGCTAAGGAAATGAAAGAAATATACGAGCAGGGATTTAAAACTGCAATTACACTTATAACCGAATCATTGAAACAGCCATAAAAGGCGTTTTATCATATAGGCTGGTAAAACTATTATACTAATCACTTTTTAATCATCACTCATAAAACTTGTTTTTAACTTGCGTTTTAGGATAATCTATGCTAAAATATATAAAATATATTTTTTGGGTGAGAAATGGTACTTGACGAAATTTTAAAAACGGTTGAAAAGCCTGCGCGCTATATCGGTGGCGAGTACGGCGAGCGCGATTTAGTTTGGAATAAATTTAACTGTTGCATATGTTTTCCCGACGTTTACGAAGTGGGTATGAGTAATCTCGGAATCAGAATTGTAGAAGAAAGTTTAATGCAGGTAGACGGCGTTACGGTCGACCGTGCTTTTACGCCTTGGGAAGATTTTGGAAACGCTTTAAGAGAAAATAAAATTCCGCTATACTCTTTAGGGCTTAAAAAACCGCTTAAAGATTTTGATATGCTCGGTTTTTCTTTGCAGTTCGAGTTAAGTTATACCGAAGTTTTAAGAATGCTGGACCTTGCGAATATTCCGTTACTTTCCTGTGATCGTGACGAAAGCTATCCTATAATTCAAGGCGGTGGTCCTTGCGCCTTTAACCCAGAGCCTATAGCTGATTTTTTTGATTTGTTTGTTATAGGTGACGGCGAAGAAGTTATGCAAGAGATCGCAAAGTTGAAATTAAAATATGACTCTAAAGCCGAGTTTTTACAAGCGGTATCTACACTTGACGGCGTGTACGTTCCAAGTTTAATGCAAGTAAATTACGGCGATAATCGACTTATATCGGGGGTTTCGGGTAAAACGCGCGTAAAAAAGGCTGTTTGTCGCGATTTAGATAGTGCAGTATTTCCTAACTCTATGACGGTTGGAAATATCGAAGCCGTTTTCGATAGAGCGGTAATCGAAGTTATGCGTGGCTGTCCACGTGGTTGCAGATTTTGCCAAGCGGGATTTTTGTATAGACCTATACGCTTTCGCTCGGTGGAAACCTTAAAAAAGCAAGCAATTTCACTTATCGAAAACACGGGCTTTGACGAGCTTAGTTTAAACAGTTTATCGACGGGTGACTATCCTTGCTTATTAGAACTTTTAAAAGAACTTAAAAAGTCACTTCCGAAAACTCAAATTGCACTTCCATCGTTAAGAGTTGACAGTTTTTCAGAAGAGTTCACCACTCAGTCAAGAAAAAGCTCGCTGACTTTTGCGCCGGAGGCGGGAACGCAAAGACTTCGCGACGTTATCAATAAAGACGTAACGGAAGATGAAATCGAGCGTTGTATTTTGCGCGCGATTGAAACGGGAATAACTTCGATAAAATTATATTTTATGATGGGACTTCCGACAGAAACTGACGAAGACTTAGACGGAATAGTAAACGTAGTTTATAAAATTCGCGAACTTTACTCTAAAAACCGTAAAATGAGTAAGAGTTTAAGAATTTCCGTAAGTTGTTCAACGTTTATTCCTAAGCCGTTTACACCTTTTCAATGGGAAAGACAAATCACAAAAGACGAGTTTGAACAAAAAATCGCTCGCCTAAAAGAAAAGCTTTTCGTTAAAGGCGTAAACTTTTCTTGGAATAATTTCGAAGTTTCCGAACTTGAAGCGGTGTTGGCGCGCGGGGATAGAAGACTTTCAAAAGTTATTCTATCTGCATACCGTAGCGGTGCGCATTTAGACGCTTGGTCAGAATTTTTCAAGCCGGAAATTTGGGATAGCGCTTTAAAAGAACACGGACTTTCAGCAAGCGACTATACGCGCGAGCATAAAACTGACGAAATTTTGGCGTGGGATTTCGTCGATAACATAGTTACTAAAGATTATCTTTTAAAAGAAAAAGAAAAAGCGTATTCGCGCACGGTTACGGGAAGTTGTTTTAACGGCTGTAAGGGTTGCGGACTTCAAAAGGAATATAGGTGCAAACTATGATTATTTTCAGATATTCAAAATTAGGTGGTGCAGAATATATTTCGCACCTTGACACTTTGCGCCATATAGGAAAAACTTTAATCAGAGCAAAAATTTCGGTTGAATATTCGCAAGGCTTTAATCCGCATATGCAGATTTATCTATCTCCACCTGTGTTTGTTGGCCTTAAATCAAGAAGTGAATACTGCTTGGTCGAAACAGACGAAAAGGCTCAAAGTTTTATTGAAAAATTTAACCGCTATTCACCTAAAAACATTAAGTGCATAACGGCTTTTGAAACTCAGAAAAAACATAAAATTGCAGGGCTTATCGACAGCGCAGAATATATTTTCTTTTGCGAAAATAAGTTTGATACGAACAAAATTTTATCTCAAAATGAAATCTTTGTTGACCTTAAAGGCGTAAGTAAAGATATAAGAAATAAGATTATAGACCTTAATTTTGTAACGGATAACGTGCTTATAGCCCGACTTTCGTTTGGAAACGACCTTTTAAGGGCAGATATTTTTGCAAAATATTTAACGGATAATTTTACAAAAGTTTTAGACTATGAAAAAACGGAAGCGTTCATCTCAGGAAAACGCCCCGAAGATTGCTTAGAGTAGGTGTATTATGAAACATATCGGAACTCAAGAGCTTGAAACGGAAAGATTGATTTTAAGAAAATTTGAAATTTCTGACGCTGATAATATGTTTAAAAACTGGTCGTCTGATAGCGAAGTTACAAAATTCTTGACTTGGGAAACACACAAAAGCATTGACGATTCTAAAGAGATTATCTCGTTTTGGATTCACGAGTATGACAAGCTTGATTTTTATCAATGGGCAATCGTTTTAAAAGAAACGAACGAAGTAATCGGTTCTATATCCGTTGTCAAAATTATGGAAAAGGTTAATCTCGTTGAAACGGGTTATGCAATTTCTCGAAAATATTGGGGTAAGGGTATCACGACTGAAGCGTTTAAAAAAGTTATTCAGTTTTTGTTTGAAAAAGTTGAGATAAATAAACTTCAAGCAAAACACGATTTAAAAAATCCAGCATCTGGAAAGGTTATGAAAAAGTGCGGTCTTATTTACGAAGGAACTTTGCGACAAAAAGGTTTTTGTAACGCAGGCGTTGGGGACTTAGTGTATTACGGATTATTAAAAGAAGAATATTTTTCATAAAAATAACGCGATAATCGGCTTATAAGCCGATTATCGCGTTTTTAATTTATTAATCTTCTTTTTCGTTGTTATCAAACCAAGCCTCTGCAAACTCTGCAACACTTGGAACTAAGTCGTCGATATCTTCAAAGCCTGTGGTGTTTACAAGTAGGTGATAAGACTGTCTGTCGCCCCAAGCGTTTGATGCGAACATAGAGTGGGTTTTCGCTCTGCCGTTGTCGATTTGTTTCATGCGCTTTAAGATTTCTTTGTCTTTCATTTCAGCGTCAATCTCGCCGTATTTTTTACAGCGATTAAGCTTGTAATCTGTGTCAGCATAAACGAAAATATTAAGTGGATTTAAATCGTTCAAGATTGCATCTGCGCTTCGACCAACGAACACGCAGTCGCCTTTTTGAGCAAGCTCGCGAATAATTTTTTCGTGGGCAATCATTATATCAATCGAGTTTTGGTTAAGAAGTGAAAGTCCCGCAAACGAAGTTCCGAAATGTAGTGGATATGAAGTTAAACCCTTTTCAAAAACTTTGTTAACGTAATCTTCGTCTAAATCGGTAGACTTAGCAATTTCAGAAATAATTTCTTTGTCGTAATATTTAAAATCAAGTTCTTTTGCAAGGCGTTTTGCAAGCTCTCTACCGCCACTGCCGAATTCTCTACCTATGGTTATAATCTTCATAATAACTCCTTTTACGTGCAAACTTAAATTTTACCGCAAAAAATTTTAGGCAATTTTTGCACTTCTTACTCTAATTATATATTATGATTTTTCAGTTGTCAATACCCAATTTTTCTATTTTTAGGTAAAATCTTTTCTAGTTCTTGACATATTTTATAACAAGGGTGTATAATGCCTTTACTAAAGTAAAGGGTTATTTTATGAAAAAGTTTTCTTTATTAGTTACGGTATTTATTTTAATCTGTTTCATGCTTACCGCGTGCGGAACGACCGCTGAAGACATTTTAGGTGCTTTGACGGGCAATTCTATTTTAAGTGTTGAAGTGACTACAGGTTCGTCTGCGGGGGTGGTAAGCTCGCAAGTTCCAACTCAAAGTACAGAAGATAGTTCCGAAACAAGCAGAAACAACTCTATCACGCCAATTTATCCTATGACGAGCAGTGTCGGTAAAGTATCGCCGTCAAAAGTGAATTCTCAATCTATCCCTACTCAAACAGAGTCGACTGCAATCGTTCTTTTAATCGACCGCTCGGAAGGAATGGCTGAAGGTGACGGCTCTGAAGGCTTTGTAAATCAATATGGCGCGACTCGTTTGGAGTATGTTCGACAAGCTGTCGATCAAATGGTTACAGACGGTTTATTTTCTGAGAAAGATTATGTTGGGATAATCTTCTTTGGTGGCAATAAAAATACGCCAATTGAAGCGTTGCAATTAACACCAGCATCTAACGTTTTGGGTATTAGCCGTGCTATTTATATGGATATTACTTTTATAACAGGTGGTCAAAATTATTTAGGTTCAACCGAGTGGAGACACGCGCTTGAATCGGCAGCCAATATGCTTAAATCTTTCCGAGCAGCAGACAACAAGCATATTTTTATGATTACCGACGGTTCTGGGGATAAAGCAGAAGGCGAAGCTTCTAAACTTAATGAATACCCTGTTGGTGGTTGGAAGTATTTTGGTGAAAAGTTGCCATCGGGATATAGCATTCCAGCAGGAATCCCTGATAAGTGCTATACAGATTACATTTACGACACTTACGGAATTACAACTTCAACGCTTAACGTTGCTTGTCCGCTAAGCCCTGCAAAAGAGTATATCGCTGAACTCGAACGTAACGGTGCAACTTATTATGCACAGTCACCGCAAGATATTCAAACTGCAATAAAAACAGAGTGCTATCGAATTAAAGGTAAAACGACTAATTTACCTGAAACCAGCGTTCCGTCAAACTCAAGTTCAGATTCAAGCATAATAACAAGCGAATCTTACGATAATTCTTCAAGTAGCACCCCTGACACAAGTGTGGACGAAGAAACTTCTTTTGAAAGAGCGTTCATTTCTCAAGATTTAGACGCTAACGGCATTGTTGACGAAACGGAGCTAGCGAAAAACAAAACGAGAACAGATTCAAGCGACGGCTTTTTCTCGCTCGTTGGTGCGTCTGGCGGAGCAAGTCAATCTCCTGCTTGTGTTTACAGCGACAGCAAAAACCAAAACGTAAGCTTAACGCGTATATTTAAAGGCGCAGTTCAGTTTAGCGGAACTCAAGGCGGTGTGCTTACTTTCTATCCAAGAAATTATACACGCGTTCAAACGTATATTATAACGATTGACTCAGTAGCGATTGACGGCGAGTGGGTTGCAGAAACAAGCGCTCCCGTTACGGTAGTTCTCCCAAGGTCTGGGTTGGTTAAAGTAACCACGAAAGACGGCGATTTAGATGCAGCGTTCTTTGCTGTAAAATACAGTTATTCAAATTAAAAAACTAATAAAAAATAACGCGATAATCGGCAAATAGGTCGATTATCGCGCTTTTTTATTTAATTTTTATGGGTGGCAAGTTCCGCACGCTTTGTAGCCTTGTGAAATTACTTCTTCACGCGTGCCTGTAAAGTCTTGACGGTTTGCTTGGCTCATTGAAGATACGCCAGAACACGTCGGCAAGTGGAATATCTTAGAGTTTTTGTTTAGAACGTATTCGCAAATGCTGCTTTCTACGCTTACGCTTGTTTCGATTGACGAATCTTGAGAAGTTTCTTGGCTTGAATTAGCGGTTGAGTTTACAGTTGAGTTTTCAGTAGGCTTACTCGTCTGGACACCACCGTCGGAAATTAGTGCGCTGTTTCCCGTTGAATAGTCGATTGCAATCTGTGGTTGAACGTTATAGCAATAGACGTTGAAAGTAATTCCTTCGCCGTTATCCTCGACGGAGTAGGCTTCCATTAAAACGCCGTGTGCAACGAGATTGTTTCCTTTAAAGATAGGTGTAACGCGATATAGAACGTGGTTTAAGGTTTCTTTAACGTAGTCTGCAACCATATCTTCAAAAGGTAGCATACCGTCAACGTTCATATAACGTGTACCCGTAATTAGATTTTTAACGTTAGCATTTTCGCCCGTCAACTGAAAACCTATAAGGTGGCAACGGTTGTAAAGATATTTACCGCTTACGCAGTCGTATTTAACGGTTTGCCAGCCGGTTGGTTTTACTTGACCAATTTCTCCGCGTTCTTCAGTCGGCATAATGTCTTTTCCTACGCACGCGTAAGTTTCTCCGCATCTACCTAAACTGTCAAGTTCGTCAAAACTCTCAAAAGAAGTGGTCGTTTTGTCGCTTGATTTAAAGAAAGGTTCGTTATTATTTACCACGAAGTACGGCGAGCCGTCGTAATCGGGTATACTAATTATTCCGTTATGGTGCGCGCTTTCAAAATCTATCGCAGTGTCAGATATTATTTCAGTTTGAGACGAGCTTGTCGTCGAGCTTGTTGATTGACTGCTTTTTGTCAAAACTTGGTCGAGCATTTCACAGCCCGACGCAAAAAATAACGAAAAACTAAGCAATAAGACGGTTAACGCAGTAAAAATCTTTTTCATTTAACGTAAATTTCCTTTATAATTTTTTCGTGAGAGTTTCCTTGAAACTCGATTTTTTCTTTTAGTTTAAAATTTTCAAGCGAAATTTCAAGCTTTCTATCGCTTGGGTAAACCTTGTCAAAGCGATATAAAACTAGCGTTGAAATTTTATTTTCAAACTCTGAAAGAGTGCTTTTTTCAATAAATAAATATCCGTCTACCATAGCCGTATCTTGTGTTAAAACGGCAAAGTCAGAATATTCGCTAAAAAGTGGCAAAGAATATTCGAAGGTAAAAACTTTACCAAAGTTTTCGACTATATCTTTTATGATAAGTCTATCTCTTGACTGACGGCGATTATTAAAAGAAACACCTAAATTTTTATCAACACAAGTTATAATTTTCATAGTAATTAAAATGTATCATAATATAAAAATTGTGTCAATTTATTCCACGGCAAATTATTTGCAAAGTTCACCCAAAGTCGAAAATATTTTATGATTTTACTTGCTCACGCAAGTTTAGTTCTCGCCTATTGTCTTTTTTCACCAAGTAAAAACACCGCTAAAAAAGCGGTGTTTTTGCTTGGTGGAGACGAATAGGCTCGAACTATCGACCTCTTGCATGTCAAGCAAGCGCTCTGACCAACTGGGCTACGCCTCCGTATAAAAGAGAATAGTGAGTATTCTCTTTGGTTTTTTATTAATACTCGAAATCTACTGCAACTGATGCGATAACGCGCGCGTGCATGAAAGGCTTGACGACGTTTTTGTGATATTCGTCAACTTGATACGCGTCTAAGTCTTCTTTTGATTTAAAAGAAGTAATTAAAATTACGTCGTAGGACCTTGCTGACTGTAAAAAATCGGTGCCAACTTCGATATCGGTAAAAAGGTTTACGTTACCGATCATTGAAAGTAGCATTTCTTTGGTTAAAAGTTTGGATTTTTCGCTACTGTCGATAAGTTTAAAACAAACTACGTGCTTAATCATAATAAACTACCAGTCCTGACGGTCAGAAATTTTAATATCGTCGTAAAATTCGAAGTATTTGCGCTTAAAGTCGTCGGTCTTAGACGGCTTTTTTTGCGCAATTTTTTTAGGCGAAGAAGTTTTCTCCGCCTGTTTTGAGTCTTTTTTGTTTTCTTTTTCCATGACTAGAAGTTAGTCTTGCTTTTCGCTTTTATTAACAACCATAACGCCGTCGTAGTAACCGCACTTAGGGCAAACTCTGTGGCTTGCTTTAAGTTCGTGGCATTGAGGGCATTCAGCTAAAGTAGGAACAGTAGCTTTGTAGTTGCTTGCAAATCTTTTGTTTCCGCGTTGTTTAGAAACTTTACTCTTTGGAACTGCCATTTTTTAACACCTCTTTTATTAAGAATTGGTCGAGCAACCGCATTCGCCTTCGTTAAGGTCCTTACCACAAGTAGGGCACAGTCCCTTGCAGTCGGGCTTGCAATAGATAATTTGCGGTGCTTCGGATAATATCAAGTCATTAACCATATCAGTTAAATCTATGCGATCTTTAGAATAAAGATAGCAATCATCTTCTTTAAAGATAGAAAACTTTTCGTCGAATTCCAGCAAAACGACTTTAGAACAATCTTTCAGACAGCGCGCACACTCACCTTCGACGGTAAACGTAAGCTTACCGTAAACGTAAACGTCGCGACCATCGATTTCAAAAGACCCCGAAACGTTGGCAGTTTCATTTGAAAACTTTGCGCCGAGAGTTGGAAGAATCTCTCCGTCAGGGGTGAAATCGAAGTTGAAATCACCTGTAAATTGTCCTTTTTGTTTAAACTCTCTTAAATCAATAACCATAGATTTACTTTCAGTTAGCCAATGTATTATATATTAAAATTATTTACTTGTCAACTTATTTTTAGTCTAAAAATTTCGTAAATGCAAAATTTTAGGCTGATAAAAATTAAATTAACCTACTAAATTTGCCGTATCGCGAGCGATAATTAATTCTTCGTTAGTTGGGATAACCAAAACTTTAACTCTTGAGCCTTCGCCTGTGATATCATTAATACCGCTAACGCGACGTGCGTTTTTCGCTTCGTCAATCTTGACGCCCATAAATTCGAGGTTAGAAGCAATAGCAAGGCGAGTTTGAGCATCGTTTTCACCGATACCAGCAGTAAATACTAAGCAGTCGATGCCACCCATAGCAGCAGCGTACGCACCAACGTATTTACGGCAAGAGTAAGTGAAGATATCAAGAGCGAGTGCGCATCTTTCGTTACCTTCAGCAGCGCCTTTTGCTAAATCTCTAAAGTCGCTTGAAACGCCGCTAACACCGCTAACGCCAGACTTTTTATTGAGATAGTTTACGCATTCTTCAACTGTAAAATTGAGTTTCTTGCATAAAAATTCAACGATAGCAGGATCGAGATCGCCCGAACGAGTTCCCATTGGAACACCACCAAGTGGGGTGAAACTCATAGAAGTGTCAACACTCTTTCCGCCGTCGATAGCAGAGATTGACGAGCCGTTACCTAAGTGGCAAGTAACGATTTTAGCGTTTTCGTTACCTAAATATTTAATAGCTTCTTCCGAAACGAAACGGTGGCTAGAGCCGTGGAAGCCGTAACGACGGATTTTGAAGTTTTTGTATGCTTCGTAAGGGATACCGAACACGTATGCTTTTTGTGGCATAGTAGAGTGGAAAGCAGTATCAAAAACTGCTACCATAGGAGTGCCCTTTGGCATAACTTCTTGGCAAGCAAAAATACCTGTAAGGTTAGCAGGTTGGTGAAGTGGAGCAAGTTCAGTGTTGTTTTTGCAGATTTCGATAACTTCGTCAGTAACGACTACACTCTTATCAAAGTCTTCGCCACTGTGAACGATTCTGTGGCCTACGGCGTTGATTTCGCTCATAGATGAGATTACGCCGTATTCAGGGTTAACGAGCGCGTCGAGAACGAGCTTGATAGCAACCTTGTGGTCAGGCATATCAGCGTCAATTTGCTTTTCAGCCTTACCTTTATGCTTTAAGAAAGAACCCGGAAGTCCGATTCTTTCGCAACCGCCTTTAGCGATTGCTTGTTCAGTTTCCATATCAATAAGTTGGTATTTAAGTGAAGAACTACCAGCGTTAATAACTAAAATTTTCATAATTTTTAACCGTCCTTATATTACCATTTAATTTCTGTTTGAAGTGCAGTAACCGCACAAGCAACGTAGATATCTTCCCACTTGCAACCACGAGAAAGGTCGTTGATTGGTTTAGCAAAGCCTTGGCAGAGTGGACCTACAGCCATAAATCCGCCTAAGCGTTCAGCCATCTTATAGCAAGTGTTACCGGTATCTAAGTCAGGGTATACTAAAACGTTTGCATGTCCTGCAACCTTAGAGTTAGGTGCTTTCATTTGACCAACGCTTGGAACTACTGCAGAGTCGAATTGAAGTTCGCCGTCAGCGTCGTAGTCAGGAGCGATTTCCTTAAACTTTTCAAAAGCAGCAACAACTTTGTCAACGTCAGCGTGCTTTGCGCTACCTTTAGACGAGTGAGAAATGAACGCAATTCTTGGCTTAACGCTCATAAGTGCTTCGCAGTGTTTAGCTGCAGCGAGCGCGATGTATGCAAGCTTTTCGCTAGTTGGGTTTTGTTCTAAGCCTGTGTCAGAGAAGATGTACGCACCGTCTTCACAAAGTGGGTGACCACCGTCAGGTGCAACCATTAGCGAGCAAGCAGAAACTAGCGGAACGCCAGGTGCAGTCTTGATAATTTGTAAGCCCGGTCTGAGAGTGTTAGCAGTTGAGTGGCAAGCACCACTTACTAAACCGTCGCCAGCGCCAGCCTTTAACATAAGCATACCGAAATAAGTGTTGTCAAGAGAAAGCTTTTCAGCTTCTTCTTCAGTCATACCTTTAGACTTTCTAAGTTCGTATAAAAGGTTAGCGTATTCTGCTCTGCGAGCGTCAGTTTTAGGGTTTACGATTTCAACGCCTGTTAAGTCAACGTCAGGGTTAGCCTTCTTAATTTCTTCGCTGTCGCCTAAAAGAGTGATGCGTGCAAAGCCAGCCTTAGCAACTTCAGATGCAGCCTTTACTACACGGCTGTCTTCGCCTTCAGGAAGGATAATGTTCTTGTTGAGAAGTCTTGCTCTTGCGATAATGTCTTCTACTACTTTACTCATAAAAGTTTCTCCTATAAAAAAGTTGAATTTTTTAAAAATTTAGGTTACAATAAAGAAGATGGTTAAAAAATCGTCTTTAAAGTCAATATTTACTAAAACATTATATAATAATAAAACCTAAAAGTAAACAAAATACAAGCCAAAACTTTAAAATCTTAAAATTAACAAGGAGAAATTGTGAATATTTGTTTTTCCGTTTGCGAATACGACCCTTTTCATAACGGTCACGCATACCACGTATCACAAATGAAAAATTTGGGCGCAGATTTTACCGTCGTTATCATGAGTGGAAGCTTTACCCAACGTGGCGAGATTGCTATTTTGGATAAATACACGCGCGCAAGCCACGCTATTATGGCTGGGGCTGATATGGTAATCGAGCTTCCGACGGCTTTTGCAACTTCCAACGCCGAAATATTTGCAAGCGGAGCTGTGAAATTAATTAACGCCTTGGGTGGCGGGACTTTGTGTTTTGGCTCGGAGCAAGGAAATAGTGAAGAATTTTTAAAACTTGCCAAAATTAGTTTGAACGAAACTGACGAGTTTAAGAAAGCGTTAAAGGCAGAGTTAGAAAAGGGGCTTCCTTTTGCAGTGGCTAACGTCAAGGCGATTGAAAAAACTTATTCGGGTGTGAGCACTGAGCTTTTAAATAGTCCTAATTCCGTTTTGGGCTTAGAGTACGTTAAGGCAATTTTAAGACAAAACGCAAACGTTGAGATTATGCCGATTAAAAGAGTTGGCGCGGGTTTTAAAGATAATAATTTTGAAGATAAATTTTGCTCAGCATCAGCAATAAGAGGGGCTATAAGCCAGTTAAATCGCGAAAAAGCAAAAAGCTTCGTTCCAGATTTTGTGTATAAAGATTTGCCTAATTCGCTTTTAGATATAAGCGAAACGGTAATTTATTCGATTTTACAAAAGAGCGAAAACGACCTAAAAAAGGTGCTTGACTGTACCGAAGGGCTTGAGAATAGATTTAAGCAATGCGCAAAGTCTGCAAAGAGTTTTACCGAGCTTATTGACCTTATGGAAACTAAGCGCTATACACGTGCAAGGCTTTCAAGAATTGCCCTTCAAAACGCGCTGAATATCACAGAAGATAAAATAAGAAACTTGCTAAAATCAGGTGCGTATATAAAAGTTTTGGCGATAAAGAAAGAAAAAACAGAACTTCTTTCTATACTTTCTAATAAAATTGATAAGCGCACTACGTCACTTATCACTAGAAAAAGTGACGTCGATAAATTAAAAGGTGCGAAAAAAGTTGGCTTTTGTATTGACGAATTTGCCCTTTCCGTTTATAATTTAGTAAGTGGCAAAAATCTTAACGCTTACGATATGAAAATTATTTAAAAGGTATATATATGAAAAAATTTATTAAATCAATTTGTTTATTGCTTTCATTAATCGTCGTTGCATCTTTTTGTGGTTGTCAAAAAGAAGAGCCTAAAATCGTTTCCTTGGCATCTATCGTTTACACCGAAGTTCTCGAAAGTCAGGATAACGCCGAATGGAAGATGGTTTTAGTGCCTGTTCAAACGGGTGCTAATTATGAAATCTCAAGTCTTGGTGGAGCAATTCTTCCAGATGAAAACGGCGTAAATGATAAGGGCGAAGAAGTCGTAATTGAAAAGGGCGACCTTATCATTATGGAGTTTGAAGAATCTATTTATATCCGTCAAGAAACCGATCCGAAAGTGTTTATAGAAGGTCCTGTTTCTATTAAAAGAGTAAGTAAAAACTATTCTTTTGAAGTGGTTGACGGTGGGTATAAATTTATTATTCCACTACTGGATATTTACAACGGACAAATTGCAAAGGTAGACAGAAATTTAGAGTTTTACACCTATAAATCTAGCGAAAAACCAACAGAAACAGCGCAGTATAGCGCGGTTATCGAAGATATTTCGCAAATTGTCAACGATAGAACCGAAGGATTTGTGACGTTTTTCGTGCCAAGTGATAAAGCAAACGTTGTTATAAATTCGCTCGCGTTTGGCAACGTTTGGGTGACTAAAAATGGCTAATAAAAAATGGTTTTTATACGCGACTGAATTTTTCGGTGGTATGGCTGTAATGGCGATTGAGCTTGGAGCAAGCAGGCTTCTTGCTCCGTACTTTTCTTCGTCGCAAATAGTTTGGACGATTATTATCGGAACGATTATGATTGCGCTTGCAATCGGTAACGTGTGGGGTGGAAAGCTTGCCGATAAAGATCCTAATCCGTCAAAGCTTTATTTAAGGCTTATGATAGTTGCCGTTTGGACTGCGTGCATACCTTTTGTTGGAAAGTACGTAATTGCACTTATATCGCTTATCTTAGCGCTATTTGTCGGCAACGGCTTTTTGATAATCGCGTCGCTACTTTCGTGTGCTATTTTGTTTGTTTTTCCACTTATTTTACTTGGCTCGATAACTCCGTCACTCGTAAAATATACGGTAAAGACCTTAGATGAAAGTGGAAAAACGGTAGGTATGCTTGAAGCGCTCAACACAATCGGTAGCATAATCGGAACGTTTTTACCGACCTTCGTGACAATTCCTACGGTTGGAACGAGTTGGACGTTTATAATATTCGCACTCGTTTTATTCGCGCTTTCCGTAACGTATTTCATTTCTAATAAAATTCACCTGGTAAAAAGTGGCGTAAGTTTGTTGGTTATTATAGTATGTGCTGTTCTTTCTTCAATAAACGGCTTTGCGTTTTGGGATAGCAGTTTAAAATACGAAGGTGAATCTATTTACAACTATCTTCAAGTTTACGAAACTGACACGAAAATCGTGCTATCGACCAACGTTTTATTTGGTCAGCAATCGGTAAAACCGAAAAGCGGAGCATTATCTGGCGGTTATTACGACTACGCACTCGCAGCACCTATAATGAGTGATTTATACGAAAAAGAAGGTGGCGAGGTTTTAATTTTAGGATTGGGCGCAGGAACGTACGCTAACCAATGTATAAAATACTACGGCGCGCACGTTGAAGGCGTTGAGATTGACACAGATATCGTCAATCTTGCATATGAATATTTTGACTTAGACGAAAGAGTTGATGCACACGTTTTCGACGGTAGAGCCTATCTTACGGTAGGGCAAGGCAAAAACAAAAAGTACGACGTAATAATGGTTGACGCGTATCAAGATATAACGATACCTTTTCAAATGTCAAGCGTAGAATTTTTTAAAGAAGTAAAATCCCACCTAACGGAAAACGGCGTTATGGTCGTTAATATGAATATGTATTCTGACGAGAAAAACTCGATAAACGCTTATTTAAGCGACACGATATCTTCTGTTTTTTCAGAGGTTTCGACCGTTAAATCGGGAACTAATCGCATACTTTTTGCAACGGATAGAACTAACTACTTAACTGTTTTTGATGAAAGAATTAACTCAATTTCCGACAGTGACTTAAAGCGTTGTATGATTAACTGTTATAACGGTTTATCGACTTATAGCGCAGGTAACTCTATTTTAACCGACGATAAAGCACCTGTAGAGCTTTTGGGGCTTGACTTAATCGACAAAATGATAGCTGGCGAACTTAGCTACTATCAAAACTACCTAAAGGACCACTCAATTTTTGATTTGTTTAATGAATTAACCTAAAAAGGATATATTTATGAAAGGATTTTTAAACGCAAGCGTTCTAATTGGAAAAGATATAGTCGTAACTAACGTTGGAATAGAAAACGGCAAGATTGTTGCAATCGGAAGCGATATCGAAATTTCACAGCCTTTTGAAATTCCTAATAGTGCTATAGTTTTACCCGGTTTTATCGACCAACACGTTCACGGCGCAGGGGGTAGCGATGCTATGGATAAAGATGTTTCGGCTATCGCTACTATTTCAAAGTCGCTTGCAATGGAAGGAACGACTTCGTTTTTAGCAACGACTATGACTCAAAGCCCGGAAAATATTAAAGGTGCGCTTAGCGCGGTTAAGGATTATATTAATTTAAACGATAGTCAAGGCGCGCGCGTTTTGGGCGTTCACTTAGAAGGTCCGTTCATCTCGCCAAAATTCGTTGGCGCACAGCCTTTAGAATACGTTCAAGCACCAAATGTAGAGACTTTTAAAGAATACGAAAAGGCATCGGGGAACAACATTAAAATCGTTTCGCTTGCACCTGAGATTGACGGCGCAAAAGAACTTATCAAATATTTAAAAGAGAGAAATATCGTTCCGTCAATCGGGCATACGGGCGCAAAATATTCGGATATCGAAAAGGGTATCGAGTATGGTTTAAGTAACGTTACGCACACTTATAACGCACAAACCGCGCTTCATCACAGAGAAGTAGGCGTGGTAGGTAGCGCAATGCTTTTTGATGAACTAAACGCTGAAATTATTTGCGACACTATTCATGTTTGCCCACCTGCGATCCGTCTTTTGGTTAAGAATAAGCCACATACGAAAGTTACGCTCATAACTGACGCTATGCGTGCAAAAAATCTTCCTGACGGCGAAAGCGAGCTTGGCGGACAAAAAGTATTTGTTAAAAACGGCGAAGCAAGGCTTTTGGACGGAACGCTTGCAGGAAGCGTGTTGAAAATGAATATTGCAATTAAAAATATGGTCGAAAAGGTAGGGGTAAATTTAGTTGACGCGGTTTCTTTTGCAACTATAAACCCAGCAAAAAATCTTGGCGTAGATAAAGAATACGGCTCTATTGAAGTTGGAAAACGCGCCGACTTTGCAGTGCTTGACGACGACTATAACGTTCTTTTAACCGTTCGCGACGGAAATATTATTTACAAGGCGTAATTTATGAAAAAACACCGTTTATTGACTTATACGCTAGCTTTTTTAGGAGTGTTGGCGATTGTTTCTCTATTTTCAACCGAAGTAATTGCGTTTGCTGAAGGATTAGTTGCAGGTGGTGGCGAAGTCTCAACCGCTATCCCAGTACCCGACGGATATTTTTGGGCAATATTAATATTTTTCGTTCTTGATATAATCGCTATGGTGTTTCTAGTAAAGAATATTATAGTTTATATGAAGCTTACGAAAACTAATAAAGTGCTTTCAGTAATTCCATACGCTATCGCAACGGCGTTCTCGCTTAAGACGATAGAAATATTTTTAGCAATGGAAATTATACTGCTTTTAGCGCTTTATTTAACAAACAGAAGATTATCTAGAAAAATAAAAAACATCCGCACTAAAGAGTGAGTGCGGATGTTTTTTAATGAAATGAAACTACTAGTTTCATGAAATGACGGAAAACCGTCATGTAATGACAAACTTGTTTGTCATGAAATGCAAAAATTTAATTTTTGCATTGTTGTCGCGAACTTTTCATTTCATTAAAAAAACAGCGCAATAACACGGTTATTGCGCTGTTTTTTGATTATGCCGTTAAAATTATTGCGTAGATAAATATTTCTCCTTCGTTTAAGCTCAGGGTGTAATTACCAGCTTTTGGAAGGTTAAATTCTCTATAGTTGTTGTCGTCAGCATCTGGTAGCATTACTTTAGTTTCAACGATAGCAGTTCCGTCGTCGTGCGTGCAAGTTACCGTTCTATCGTTATTCGAGCAGTAAATTTTTAAATTTCCTGAAATGCTTGAATTAAACGTTATCGTTTCGCCAAAATTAAACCTTACGGTATTGCTTACGTATTTTCCGTCGACTGTAAACTTATCTTGACCTGTCGAGCCTGTTTCGGGGCTAGAGTTACTAAAGATAAAGAAGGTGCTTTGTGCGACCGACTGGTCGTCTGCAATAAAGGTAAATTGCATAAAGCCTTGCGATTTCAAGCTTTCGTAAGCAGATTCAATTTTTGATTTTTTGCTTGCAAAATCTGCAATTTCTGCCGTTTGCGCGCTGGTTAGCGTGTTTGCAGTTGATTTTAAACCTGCAACAAGTGCAACGTGCGATTTATCAAGTGAAGTAACCTTATCAAAAGTTTCATAATCTTCTAAAAATGCTTTTATCGTCGCTTGAGAAACAAGTTTGTTATACGCGTTTCTTGCAGAAACTAAATCGTTATAATTAATAACTTGTTCTTTTTCACTCGGCGTTAAAGTGTTGTAAAAATCTTCAGCATCTTTTATGCTAAGTTCCATATAAAGATAGTTCGACGGTGTTATTTCAAGCGAAGTTATCTGCATTATAAGTAAAGCAACGTTTGAGCTTACACCGTCAGGCGCGGTTACGTTCGTAGAAGGGTAGAAACTGTCGCCGGAAATTTGACCTTCAGTGCTTTGAGAAGTGCCGATTTGGGTAGAAGTTTCGCTTATATCGGTAGACAAATCCGTTTCTGCACTTGCACTTGTACCACCTAAATTACGCGAAATTTTTCCACTTGACGAACTTTCTTCTATGCTTGACGACGATGCGTTTGCACTTGTTCCACCTTCGTCAGTTTTTCCGCACGCACTGACTAAAAACACGGATATAAGCATTGTCAAGCTTATTAATAATAAAACAAATTTTTTCATAAAAAGTCCCTTATACGTCGATTAACCTAAATTTGGATAACTAAACTTAACAGCGTAAACATAGCCTTTATCAGTTGTTGGGCTGTCAGTAGAAAGAACAACTGTGCTTGACGAAGAAATTTCAACAACTCTCGTAACGTTTGCGTCAGGTTGAGCACCATCTTTAACAGATTGGAAGGTGTCTATTGTTTCTCCGTTTTGGGTTACCACATAAACTTTTTTGCTTTCTTTTCTGGTGTAATAAGTTAACGTTCCAGCGCAAGGTGCGTTGAAAGTAATTGTGTTGAAGTTGAAATATTGCGAAAGAGCAACGTTTGTGTTAAGCTTGTCAGAATAACTTATACCCGGATCACCATAACTTCCCGAAATACTGATTTTTCCGGGTTCATTATCAACAAGCAACGTAAAGAAATCGCTGCCCATAGGACGTTTCTTTTGTGCGAGTAATTCGTTGTAAGTTTTTCCACTATATAACGCTTCCGCTTCCATAACGCCGTCGCCGTCAAGGTCTTGGGCGATAAAAGTCATTTCAACGATAGCGGCAACTACCGTGTTGTAGCAAGAGTTAAGTTTAGATTCGTAACTTGCAAAATTTGCACAGTTTTCTTGGAAATACGTTTTGTGTGCATCGTAAAGCTCTTTTGCTTCATACACAGCGTCAACGTTTGCGTTCTTTAACCCGCTAGGTTCAGGAAGGGTGCTCATAAGCTGTTCAAATTTTGCTAAAGAGCCAGCTGCCTTAATTTTATTTAACGCTTCGCGTGCGGCGACAAGGTGTTGATAGTTGATAACTTCTGCTTTTTCGCTTGGCGTTAAAGTTGCGTAAAAATCTTCAGCTTCTTTTATGGTTACTTCAATAGTTTCATAGTTAGACGGTGTAACTTCGATAAATCCAATTTGCATAATAAGCATTGCGGCGTTTGCGCTTGTTCCGTCAGGAACAGGTGTTTCAGGGGCGTAGAAACTATCACCGCTAAAAGATACTTCAGGAACGGAAGTGTTTCCATTTTCGCCAGAAGTAGTTGAAGTTGTAGGAAGAGTTCCGTTTCCGTTAGATTCAGTGTCTATGCTACTAGAGCCACCACCAAAGTTTCTTGAAGCCTTGCCAGACGAAGAGCTTTCTTCTTCGCTTGACGTTTCAGATGAAGAAGGGGCTTCGCCCGTATCTCCGCTTTCACACGCGCTCATTGCAAATACTGAAAATAATAGTATAATACTCATTAATAGAATAATAATTTTTTTCATATTCCACCTAAATTTATGTTTGTTATTAAAAAGGCTCGAATCATCGAGCCTTTAAGATTAGCCTAAATATTATCCTAAGTTTGGATAGCTGAACTTAACTGCAAAGAATGCAGCATCTGAGTCGCCTTTTGTAGTAGTAACTTTAACAACGCCACCACTTGGAAGTTTTACGGCAACAGGGTCGCTACTTGTTGCCGTCCATTGTCCGTCAACTTGTGTTCCGTCTACGGTAACGATAAAGACTTTGCTTTGATTTCTTGGGTAGAAAGTAACTGTTCCTGAACATTCTGCAGTAAATTGAACGGCACCTTTAAAGATACGGGTTAAACTTAAACTTGCATTTTTTGTGTCACTATAAACACAAGCAGGTGATTGACTTGAGCCACCACTTGAGCCAACTACAGAGAAGAAACCGTCAGAAGTGCTTGTTCTGGTTTTGTTTTGAGAAAGTTCAGCGGCGTCAACTGTGCCGTTGCCGTCCATATCTTGAGAGATAAACGCTCTTTCAACTAAACTTGATTGAATTTTGTTATAACAATTTGTAACTTTTGTTTCTAATGCGCTAAAGCCTGCGTTTTGTGAAAGTGACGCTTTATTCTCTTCCATCAAATCTTTCATTGCGTAAACCGCGTCAACGTTTGCATTTTTCAACGCCTCAGGTGCAGGAAGTGCGTTAACGCCTTGCTCAAACTCAGCCCAAACACCAGCAGCCTTGATTTTATTTAACGCCTCGCGTGCAGCGACAAGGTGTTGATAGTTAATAACTTCTGCTTTTTCGCTTGGTGTTAAAGTGTTGTAGAAGTCTTCAGCATCTTTTATAGTTGCTTCAACCGTTTTATAGTTAGACGGTGTAACTTCAATAAAACCGATTTGCATAATAAGCATTGATGCGTTTGCGCTTGTTCCGTCAGGAACAGGAGTTTCAGGCGCATAGAAGCTGTCGCCACTGAAAGATACTTCAGGAACAGAAGTAGATCCGTTTCCCCCCGGTTCGGTTGAAGTGATAGGTAATCCGTTTCCATTTCCGTTAGATTCGGTATCTATGCTACTAGAGCCACCACCGAAGTTTCTTGAAACCTTGCCAGACGAAGAGCTTTCTTCTTCGCTAGACGTTTCAGATGAAGAAGTGACTTCGCCAGTATTTCCACTTTCGCATGCGCTCATTGCAAATACTGAAAATAGCAGCACAACGCTCATTAATAAAATTATAAATTTTTTCATAAAATTCCCCTATAATTTCAGGCTAGTGAAAAATTCGCATACGCCCTTATTGTAATAATATTATACCTTAAACGCGCGCGCAAGTCAAATTAATTCAAAAAAAAAGTCCGAAAAATCTATTTGACGGACTAAAAAGACTATATATTTTGCAAAATAAAGCAAAAATTGGCTAAAAAATATAAAAAAACTATTGACAAGGTGCGTAAATTTTACTAACATTAAATTAAGCAAATATACTAAAATAAGGGGGTAAAACATGAAATACGGAAATCTTCATACGCACTCGACCTTTTGCGACGGTCGAGACACCCCCGAAACTTTAATTTTTAAAGCGCTTGAAATAGGGTTTGACGTAATCGGTTTTTCTTCGCACTCGCCACTTCAAGGTTGTGATAATTGGTGCATGTCTAACGAGCGCGTTGAGCTTTATTTTAACGAAATAAATCGTCTTAAGGAAAAGTATAAAGGCTGGATAACCGTGCTATGTGGCGTCGAACAAGATTATTATTCTGAAGAACCTGCCGTCTTTTACGACTACGTAATAGGCTCGGTGCACTGCTTTAATATAGGTGGAAAACTTTTGCCGGTTGACGCTAGTCGCGATCTTTTGAAAAAGATTGTCGACGAATATTTTGGTGGGAAGTTCTTAAATATGGCAAAAGCTTACTACGAACTTGTATCTGACGTTGTAAGAAAAACTAAGTGCGATATAATAGGTCACTTTGACTTGATTACCAAGTTCAATAAACTCGGTTACTTTTTTGACGAAGAGAGCGACGAATATCTAAGCCTTGCTTTTAGTGCTGTTGACGAGCTTATAAAAACGGGAAGGCCTTTTGAGCTAAACACCGGCGCAATGGCTCGTGGTCACTTAGACAGGGCGTATCCTGCGCCTAAAATTATTGAGTATATCAAGTCTAAAGGCGGTAAGTTGATTTTGACGAGCGATTGTCATAACATGCACTTTTTGGATTTTGGGTTTGACGAATACGTAAGTATCGCAAACGGCTTTACGCTTGATGCGCTAAAGCGCAAAAAACGTAAAAAATAAGCTATAAGTCGATAAACAACATATTTTTTGAAAAAAATAATAAAAAATCTTAAAAGCGCAAAAAACTTTTAAGAAAAAATTTTATAAAATTTACAAAAAATTCTTGACATTATAAAATTATGGGAATATAATTTCGGTAAGTTGTTCCTGACGGAGAATTTGAAAAATGAAGATTTCAACAAGCAAATTCTATTTTTATACCTTTAACTACGGCTACTTTTTTAGAAAGCAGTCTATTTGAGTGTGGTATAAAAATTTTTTAATTAAAATTATTTGTATGTATACCGCACTCTAAAAATGGGTGCGGTTTTAATTTTTGAAAAAACAACAAGAGGTGTTTTTATGATAGTAACTATAAAAAATAACGTTGAAACAAGCCAGATTGATAATTTGCTCGAGTGGATTAAGTCACTCGGACTTTCTACCCACGTAAGCCGTGGTGATACGGACATGATTATTGGTCTTATCGGCGACACTACTAAACTTGATATCGACCTTTTGCGTTCACTTGATATCGTTGATTCTGTAACACGCATTCAGGAAACGTATAAAAACGCTAACAGAAAATTCCACCCTGAAAACACTGTGGTAAACGTTGACGGTCACACTTTCGGAAATGAGAATTTCCCGATAATCGCTGGACCTTGCTCGGTTGAAAGTTACGAACAAGTTTTAGAAACTGCTAAAGCTGTAAAAGCATCTGGTGCGACTATCTTGCGTGGTGGCGCGTTTAAACCGAGAACTTCTCCGTACTCTTTCCAAGGTCTTGGCTGTGACGGTCTTGAAATTTTGCGCGCCGTCAGAAAAGAAACGGGTATGCCAATTGTTACCGAAATTACTTCAGTTAGATATATTGAAGAGTTTGAAGACGTTGATATTATTCAAGTCGGTGCAAGAAATATGCAAAACTTTGAACTCCTAAAAGAGCTCGGAAGAACGGGAAAGAAGATTTTATTAAAACGTGGACTTTCTGCAACTATTGAAGAACTTTTAATGAGTGCCGAATACTTAATGGCAGGTGGTGCGACTGATATTATTTTATGCGAACGTGGTATCAGAACTTTCGAGCCTATGACTAGAAACACGTTAGATTTATCTGCAATACCGTTAATTAAAGAGAAAACGCACCTTCCTGTAATCGTCGATCCAAGTCACGCATCAGGATTAAACAGACTCGTTCGCCCAATGTCGCTTGCTGCTGTTGGCGCAGGCTGCGACGGTCTTATTATTGAAGTTCACAACAATCCTGCTCGCGCGCTTTGCGACGGTGCGCAGAGCTTGCGCCCAGACCAGTTTGACGAGCTTGTCAAAGCTATTGACGTAATGCTTCCACTTGTCGGTAAAAAACGCGGTTAATCGTGCTATAAGTCGATTATTTGATATTTTTAGGTTAAAAAATTATGAAAATTGCAATTTTTGGTTTAGGTCTTATCGGTGGCTCGATAGGAAGGGCTACGTTAAAAAAGACTTCTCACGAAGTGTTCGGTACGGACTTAGTTAAAGAAAATATAATAAAAGCAAAACTGTTAAACGCAATAAACGGTGAACTTACCGACGAGATTTTGTCAGATTGCGATCTTGTAATTTTATCTGCGTATCCCGACGCGTCAATTAAGATTATGCAAGATATTTTGCCAAAGTTAAAAAAAGGCGCAACGGTAATTGATACTTGTGGTACAAAACGAAAAATAGTTTCCGCTATGAAAGTGCTTAAAGATAAATACCCTGACGTTGATTTTTTGGGAGTTCACCCAATGGCTGGTAGAGAGTTTAGCGGTATCTCACACGCAACGCAAGGTCTTTTTGAAAATGCTTACGTTATCCTGACACCGTTTTATTCTGACATTAGACTTTTGACTAAAGTCAGAAACTTCTTTGTGGAATTAGGTGCTGCAGGCGTTGAGGTTGCAAGCGCAGAAAAACACGACACCATGATTTCTTACACGTCGCAACTTGCGCACGTTTTGTCGTCGTGCTATATTAAAAACGAACTGTCGTCAAGTTACACAGGGTTCTCAGCTGGAAGTTTTCGCGATATGACGCGCGTTGCAAAACTTAATCCAACTATGTGGACTGAACTTTGCATTGAAAATCGCGATAACTTGTCAGAGCAAATTCAAGATTTAATAGACAATCTTGAAAAGTTTAAAAGTGCACTTGACGATAACGATGAAGAAAGACTTTTTAGGCTTTTTGAAGAAGGAACGATTAAAAAAGCGCGCGCAGACGAACTTATGAAAGAGAGAAAGAAAAATGAAAGAAGTTAAAGTTCTTGCATCAACTCCGTACTCTGTTTACATCGAAAATAACAGCATAGAAAAAGTTGGTGATTATTTACAAACGGCTATAAAAAAGCCTATAAAAGTGCTAGTCGTAACTGACGAAAACGTATCTGCGCTTTATCTAAAAAAAGTCGTTGAAAGCTTGCAAAAGTCGGGCTATAAGACGTTTACTTGCATATTAAAAGCGGGCGAAGGCACGAAATCAATGGAAAATTTCTCTAAGCTATGCTCGGTTTCGGCAAGTTTAAACCTTACTCGAGACGACGCGCTACTTGCGCTCGGTGGTGGCGTTATAGGTGATTTGGTCGGCTTTACTGCATCGTGTTATATGCGTGGTATAAAGTTTATTCAAGTTCCTACTACGCTTCTAGCGGCTATCGACTCGTCGGTTGGTGGAAAGACTGCAATTAATATCGAAGAAGGTAAAAACTTAATTGGCTCGTTCTGGCAACCTTGCCTAGTCGTTTACGATCCTGAAACTAGAAAAACACTCCCAAAAGAACAATTTCTTTGTGGTGTTGGAGAAGCAGTTAAATACGCAGTTTTAGCAGGTGGTAGAATTTACGATATTCTTTCAAGTGGAAAAATAGATGAAAATTTTGAAGAACTTGTTGAGCTTTGCGTAATAGAAAAAGCAAAAATCGTTCATCAAGACGAAAAGGAACACGGCGTTAGAAAACTTTTAAACTTAGGTCACACCGTAGGTCACGCTATTGAAAAGCTTTCTAATTTTACAGCACTTCACGGATTGTGCGTAGCAAAAGGCTTGTATTTACTTGCAAAAGCGCAAAGATTTGAAGGTAGCATATCTGAAGATTGTTTTAATAAAATAGAAAAAATGCTTAATACGTATGCGTTCGACCTTGAGATTCCGTATAGCGTAGAAGATATAGTAAAAGAATTCGTTTACGATAAAAAGTCTGTAGACGGTGGGGTTTCATTAGTAAAAATTAAAGATATTGGCGATTGCTTTGTAGAAAACACGGCAATCGACTGTTTAGGAGAATTTCTTTCATGCAAGTAGAAATTTTACCGTCTAAAATAAATGGTGAAGTTATTATTCCGTCATCAAAATCGGTAGCGCACCGCGCGTTTATTTCGGCGTATCTTAGTGGTCAGCCGTGCAAGGTTTTGGGTGATTTTTCTCAAGACGACCTAAAGGCGACTTTAGGAGTTTTAGAAAACTTAGGGCTTAAGATTGAAAAGATTGACGGTGGTTTAAATTTAACTAGAGAAAGCATAGTGGCAGATTGTAAGCTTGATGCTCGTGAAAGTGGTTCGACTTTACGTTTTATCCTTCCAATTCTTTCAGCGCTAGGTGTTAAGGCTGAAGTTTGTGGTTCTGAAAGGCTTTCTAATCGACCTATAGGCGAACTTTTGGACGTTTTAAAGAAAAATGGCGCAAGTTTTTCTCAAAATAAGTTACCACTGACTATAAGTGGAAAAATTAGCGCTGGCGTGTACGAGATTGATTCATCAATCAGTTCGCAGTATATAACCGGATTAATTCTAGCTTTATCTTATCTGGACGGGAAAAGTGAAATTAAGCTTCTTGGAAAGACAGTTTCTAAAGACTATATTAAAATTACTTTAGACGTTCTAAACGATTTTGGCGTAAACGTTAAAGAAATTGAAAACGGCTATGAAATAGACGGTGGGAAATTTAACTCGCCTAGCGAATATCAAGTTGAAGGTGACTGGTCGAGTGCGTGCTTTTTTGCCTGCCTTGCAGCGCTTTCGGGCGAAGTTTTATTAAAAGGATTAAAATTAGATTCTCGTCAAGGTGATAAAATAGTTTTAGAAGTTTTAAAAGAAATTGGCGCAAAAGTTGAAGCTTTACCTGACGGTATAAAGGTTTCTAAAAACGAGCTTAAGGCAATCGAATTTGATGCAGAAAATTATCCCGATTTCGTGCCTGTGCTTGCGGTAACGCTTGCGCTTTGTGACGGCGTTTCAAAAATTAAAAACGTTTCAAGACTAAAAGATAAGGAAAGCGACAGAGTTTTTGAAACGATAAACCTACTTAAAACCTTTTCAATAAATGCTTATGAAAAAGACGACTGTATTATAATAGAAGGTGGCAAGCCTATCGGTGCTATTTACAATTCGCCGAACGACCACCGACTTTCGATGAGTGCGAGCGTTTTAGCCACTTGCTCAAGTGGAAAAAGTCAAATTTTAAACGCCGAGTGCGTAAATAAATCTTACCCGTCTTTCTTTGAACATTTAAAGGCGGTTGGGGGAAAAGTCAATGTATAATCCGTTTAACAACATAAAAGTTGAAATTTACGGCAAGTCGCACGCAGATAAAATTGGTGTTAAACTTTACGGAATTGAAAAAGGAACGCCAATTTCTATCGAGAGCATTCAAGCGTTTGTCGATAGAAGAAAAAGCGGTAAAAACGCGTGGTCAACGCCGAGAAACGAGCCTGACGAAGTTATAATTTTAAGTGGTGTAGAAAACGGTTTTGCTAACGGTGAAATGATTGAAGGCGTAATTTATAACACTACCGTAAGAAAGGACGACTATGAAAATATAAAAACTGTTCCACGCCCAAGCCACGCAGATTTTGCTTCGGCTATAAAAGACAAAACTATGCGATGCGAAAGTGGTGGGGGAAGATTTTCAGGAAGACTTACAGCACCTCTTTGTATTGCAGGTGGTATTGCAAAAGATATTTTGCTTTCGCGCGGTATTAAGGTTTTGTCGTACGTAAGAGAAATAGGTGACGTTTCAGGGGATAGTTATTTAACTAAAGAAGTCACGGCTGACGTTATAGAAAATATTCCGACCGAGCTTAAAGCACTCTCGAGCGCAGACGAAATGGAAAAAGCCGTTCTTGAGGCTAAATCTGACGGCGACAGCGTTGGGGGTAGAGTTGACTTAATGGTGTTTGGCTTACCTATCGGGGTTGGAGACAATCTCTTTTTAGGGCTTGAAGGAAGAATTTCTACAGCTTTATTTGGAGTTCCTGCCGTTAAGGGTGTTGAGTTTGGTTTAGGTTTTGGCTTTTGTGGCGAAAAAGGAAGTTTTGCTAATGACGAGTTTGACACTGACGGCAAAAAGATTTTTACAACAACTAATAATTCGGGAGGAATTAACGGTGGTATATCAAACGGTATGCCGATAACTGTAAGCGTTGCAATAAGACCGACTCCGTCAATTTCAAAAACGCAAAACAGCGTAGATTTAAAAACAGGCGAGAAAGTTTTGCTTTCGGTTAAGGGTAGACACGACGCGTGCATAGTCCCACGTGCACAAGTTGCGCTTGAGGCGTCGCTTGCGCTTGCGATACTTGACGCTATTATAGATTTTGATAAGGAAAATATTTAAGGTGATAATTATGGAATTAAAAGACGTGAGAGAAAAAATAGATCTTCTTGATGATAAGCTTACTGCTTTATTCGTAGAGCGTATGGAACTATCTAAGCAAGTTGCGTTAATTAAAGAAAAAGAAGGCTTGCCAATAAGCAACGTCAAGCGCGAGCGTGATATCATTATTGAAGAAACTTCAAAAATGCCAGAAGAAATTAAGTCGCTCGGAAAGCAGTTTTATGAAAACGTATTTTCGTTAAGTAAAGCGTATCAAACGAGAACGGTTGAAGAAAATTCGGAAATTTTGAATTTGATTAAAAAGGCAATTTCTGAAACGGGGGAATTTCCACAAAGTGCAAGCGTTGCCTGTCAAGGCGTTTTCGGCGCGTATTCTCAAATTGCGGCTGACAAACTCGTGGACGTTTGCAATATAACTTACTTTAAAGACTTTGACGGAGTTTTCTCTGCCGTTGAAAAAGGCTTTTGCCGTTACGGGGTGCTTCCTATCGAGAACAGTTCGGTCGGTAGCGTAAACAACGTTTACGACTTGATGTTAAAGCATAAATTCTATATCGTAAAGGCGATAAAACTTAGAATTAATCATTGCCTATTAGCGAAAAAAGGCGTTGAACTTTCGCAGGTTAAAGAAGTTTTCTCGCACGAAAAAGCAATCGGTCAATGCAGTAAGCTTTTAAAAGAATTAGGCGTTAAAATTACCGTGTGTGAAAATACTGCGGTAGCTGCGAAAATGGTCGAAAAGAGCGATAGACTTGACGTTGCGTGCATTTCTTCTTTAGAGTGTGCTTCAATTTATAACTTGTCCGTCTTAAAGCAAAACGCTAACGATACGGATAATAACTATACTCGCTTTATTTTAATAAGCAAAAAGCCTGAAATTTACGACGAGGCTTCAAAAATAAGCGTAATGGTAAATCTTCCACACGAAGCAGGAAGTTTAAATAATATTTTAGGAAGATTTTCAACCTTAGGCCTAAACCTTACGAAGCTTGAATCTCGTCCAATACCTGAAAGCTCGTTCGAATTTGCGTTCTACTTCGATTTTGAAGGAAGGGCAAAAAAGCGCGAAGTTTCAGCGCTGCTTAGCGAGCTTGACAACACTTGCCAAAAATTCGTATTCTTAGGTAACTATACGGAGATAACGGGCTGATGAATTATTTCGTTTTAGGTGAAAGCCTTCCTCACACTATGTCGCCCGAAATTCATAAAGAGCTTGGCTCGGATTACGGCGTAAAAGAAGTCGCGAAAGACGAGTTGAAAGACTTCGTTTTATCAAAAAAATATTGTGGTTTTAACGTAACCGTTCCTTATAAAGTTGCGATAATCGACTTAATTGACGACGTTTTAGGCGACGCTAAAGAAATTGGCGCAATAAACACGGTTGTCAATCGCGATGGAAAACTGTACGGCTATAATACCGATATTGGCGGTATGGTTTACGCGCTTTATATGGCGGGAATTGACTGTAAAAATAAATCTGTTGCAATACTTGGAACAGGTGGAACGAGTAATACTGCTTTTTACGCTGCCAAAAAACTCGGCGCAAAAACAGTTTTCAAAGTAGGCAGAACTTCTCCTATAAACTATGAAAATATTTACGGCTTAGAAATCAACCTTATAATTAATACTACTCCTGTCGGAACTTTTCCAGACAGCGATAAATGTCTGGTCGAAATTGAAAAGATTAAAGGGCTTGAAAGTGTTTTTGACGTCGTTTACAATCCACTTGAAACCGAACTTATTCGTCGCGCCAAAAAATTAGGACTAAAAACGGGAAACGGTTTACGAATGCTCGTTGAACAAGCAAGGCTTGCGGAAAATTTATTTTTTGATAGAGAAATTCCACAAACAGAAACTGAACGAGTTTTGCAAAAGTTGTATAAAGAAAAGAAAAACATCGTCCTTATAGGTATGCCGTCATCAGGTAAAAGTTCGCTTGCAAAAATAATTGCAAAAACCTTAAATCGCGAGTTAATCGACTTAGATAGCGAAATTGTAAAAGAAGCTGGTATGGAAATACCTGAGATTTTTGAAAAGTTTGGTGAAAAGTATTTTCGCGATTTAGAAGAGAAGATTGCCGTTAAATTTTCTTCAAAGTTCGGTGTTGTTATCGCAACGGGTGGCGGAACGGTTATGAGAGAAAAATCTTTTAACGCGCTCACTCGAAACGGAACTTTGTTTTATATAAAAAGAGATTTACAAAGTTTAATAAGCGACGGTAGGCCTGTGTCTAAGCTAAAAGGCGTTGAACAAATTTATCTTGAGAGAAAATCGACCTACGAAAAAGCGCATTATACTGTTCAAAACATAGGAAAGCTTGAAAGTGTTGCAAAGGAGATAATTGATATTTATGAAAAAAATACTCGTTATTAACGGTGTAAACTTGAACATGCTCGGCATTCGCGAGCCAGAGCTTTACGGAAAAGCTACGTTAAAAGATTTAGAAGAGTACGTAACGAAAGAAGCGGAAAGTCGTGGACTTGAAGTTAAGTGCGTTCAGTCTAACCACGAAGGCGAAATTGTGGAATTTATCCAAAAAGTGCTCGGCAATTACGACGGAATTATAATAAATGCTGGCGCTTATACACATACGTCGGTTGCAATACTTGACGCTTTAAAGGCAGTTTCTATCCCAACTGTTGAAGTGCATTTAACGGATATAAACGAGCGTGAAGAATTTAGAAAGTGGTCGTATATATCGCTTATCGCTAAAAAAACTATATGTGGAAAAGGATTTTTAGGTTACGCGCTTGCGCTTGACGAGTTTATGTAAATGAAATTTTAGTGACAAAATCTGCTTATGCAGATTTTGTTTTACTTTTTACAGTTTTTATGCTATAATATTTTAAAAAATATAAGGGATTATTATCGTGATAGGCGTAATGTTTGTATGCTACGGAAATATTTGCCGTAGCCCTATGGCAGAATTTTTATTTTTACAAGAGATTAAAAAGCGTAAAATAGAAGGTGAGTTTTTCGTTTCGTCAAGTGCCACAAGCTACGAAGAGATTGGTAACGGCGTTCATCACGGCACGAGAAAAATATTAGATAGGTTTGGCATTGATTATTCTAAAAAACGCGCTTGTCATTTAGAAAAATCAGATTACGAAAAATACGATTACTTTTTGGTTATGGATGAAGCTAATCTTCATGATGCTAGGTGCATTTTAGGCGGGGATAGCGAGAAAAAGGTGCATAAGCTTTTAGATTTTACCGATTTTTCGCGCGACGTTGCAGACCCTTGGTATACGAGAAACTTTGAAGTAACGTACGACGACATTATGCTTGGCATAGACGGTTTTTTAGACTATTTAAGGAGAAAATAAGTGAAGATTTTTGCAATAAGCGACTTGCATTTATCCACTACGGGCGAAAAGCCTATGGACGTGTTCGGCGGTGTCTGGACTAATTACGTTGAAAAAATCAAGCAAGATTGGTCGGATAAAGTGTCGGACGACGATATCGTGTTAATCAGCGGTGACATAAGCTGGGCTATGAAGCTTGAAGATGCGATTATTGACCTTGACGAGATAAAGGACCTAAAAGGTAAAAAGGTTATGATTCGTGGAAATCACGATTATTGGTGGAAAAGCTTGTCAAAAATAAGAAGTGCGTTACCTAGTGGCTTTTTCGTTTTGCAAAACGATGCGATTAAAATAGAAAAAACGGTAATTTGTGGAACGCGTGGATGGACGTGCGAAGGCTCGCCCGATTTTGGGAAAGAAGATAAAAAACTCTATCTTCGCGAAGCCGAAAGGTTGCGCCTTGCGCTAATAAATGCTCAAAAAGTGCGCGAATATGGCGATAAACTGATAGTTATGATACATTTTCCACCGTTTAACGTGCGTAGAGAGAATTCACTTTTTACCGAGTTATTTGAAAGCTTTAACGTAGACGCCGTGGTTTACGGACACCTTCACGGAAAAGACTCTCGCGCAGATAGAAAGCTTACTAAAAACGGAATTGATTATTATCTTACAAGCTGTGATCAAGTAGATTTTAAGCTTACGGAAATAGAATTAGGAGAATAAGATGGAATTTTTTAAGGGTTTAGGCGATTGGTTTTCGCAAAACGGCTCAAGGCTAGGTTTTACTTTACTTTTAATCGTTTTGAGTTTGTTTTTAATGATGCTAATTTCAGCAATCATTAAAAAAATAATGCTTAGAAGCACGGTTGACAACGCAGTAATTTCTTTCGTGGTGTCGGTGTTTAAAATTATTTATTTGATAGTAGTAATTTTTGTTTGTGCAAGCGTTTTAAAATTTGATACGGCATCTCTTGTAGTGGGACTATCTACTATAGCGCTTGCGGTAGGTCTTGCGCTTAAGGATTCTTTCTCGAACCTTGCAAACGGCGTTTTGATTTTGATAAACAAGCCTTTTAAAAGTGGTGACCACGTAAAGATTAACGGCGTTGAAGGAAAGGTTTGGATGGTGAAATTGTTTACTGTCGAGCTTGTGACTTTCGATAACGTAAAAATAGTAATGCCTAACAGCAACGTTCTTAACAACGAAGTAATCAACTATTCGGCGTTTCCTGTAAGGCGTATAGATTTAATATTCGACGTATCGTACGACAGCGATTTAGATAAGGTCGAAACCGTGCTTAATCGCGTTATAGCCGAGCATCCACAAATATTACACGACCTTGAGAATAGTGTGACACTTACAAATCAAGCAGATAGCGCGATCGAGTATACCGTAAAAGCGTGGGTGGATACTCAAGATTACGCTTTGGTAAAAAATCAACTTATAAAAAAGGTATATCAAGAGTTTGTAAAAGAAAATATTGAAGTGCCTTATCCACAGCTTGACGTTCACGTTAAAAAATAGGTGCGCTATGAAAAAGATTTCTGTTTTATTAATCGCTATTTTTGCGCTTTTCGTCGCTTGCGTTCCAAAAGCTGCAAAAGCAGACGAAAATAATTTTTATATAGAATACGACACCGAAAAGGTAGCAATGCTTGGTGGTAAAGAATTTACTTTAGACCTTTTTGGCGCAACTAGCGAAGTTGAGTGGCAAGTCCATAACGGACTTTTATGCGATATCGTCGGGGATAACCAAAGTGTAACGGTTATGCCAAAATCAAGTGGTGTTGCTATAATTTCAGCTAGGTGTGGCGATTTAGTTTGCTATGCAGAGATTAATATTATTGATATAGCAAATTCGCAAGATGCGAAAATCGTAGTCGAAAGCTTCAACCGTGCTGGCGAAGCCTATTCGATAGGTTTTTCAGCATCTGGCTATGAGAAATTTTACAACTTCCAAGGCGAGTGGAGGGTGACCGACTCAAACGGTAAAGCCGTTCCGATTACCTTAAACGGCGAAAAAATTACCGTTGAAAAGGAATATTCGTTCGAAGGTGAATATAAAGTAAATTTAACGTCACCGGGGTTTTCTCCGTTTGAAGAAACTGTTACTGTAAGTCAGCTAAACGTAGATGAAATTTTGAATAAAGTTCTCCCGATTTTAGCAATCGCAGTAATGGTTATTTTAGTGCTTGTCATTTTGGGTAAACGACTTAGTTCTAAGTTAAGCGCGGTCTATAAGTCGGTTAACGCATATATTTCAAATTATGAAAAAGTAAAAGTTAAAATTAATAAGGGCGTAAATAAATTAATTTTTAACGATAAAGTTGCTAAACTATCGCTATCTTTAAAAAACGTAACGAGTAACGTTCAAATGCTAAATATGGATAGCTTTGGCTATTATCAAAGATTGCAAGATTTATTAATGAAAGCATGTAGCGTGCTTGACGCAGCGCTTGTTTACAAAAATTATGACGAAACTTTTTCTAAAGACTTTTTTGATAAGTTTGAACAAATATATCTTATTCCTTGTAAAACTTTAACAGAGCAACTTTTAGCGATAGAGAAAAAGCCTGTAAAGCAACCGCTTACAGACGTTGAAAAAATTAACATGGATTCTCAGGAAAGAAAAAAACAGTTTGGCGTAAAAAAATACAACTGTATAGAAGACGTATTAAACGCAGGTAATTCTTGTGAAGACGACGAAGATGATGATTAATAAAACGGCTTGCAAACCACAATTTGCAAGCCGTTATATTTGATGATTTGCAAGCGTTGCTTGCATGATTTGCTAACTGTAGTTAGCATGATTTGCACTCTGCAAGCAGATTGCATGATTTGAAAAAACAAGTTTTTTCATTTTGGTCGAAAGCGCTTTGCGCTCCGTTAAAAATATATAATAATACGGCAATTTTTTAAAATTGCGCGACAATAATGCAAATCAAACTGATTTGCAAATCATGAAAGTTTGTAAAACTTTCAAATCACGAATAACGCAAGTTATTCAAATCATGAAGATTTATCTTCAAATCATTTTTAAACGACAGTTTCGCATATCAAGCAAAACTTTGTTTTGCATATCGCGTAGCCATAGGCTACTATTTAGGTTGCTTTTCTCTTTTTTCTATGGTACAATACTATTAAGATGATATAGCAATAAGGGGTAATAATGAGAAAAATATTATTAGTATGCTTATGTTTAATGCTAGTTGTTGCAATTTCTGCTTGTGGCTCGCAACCTAGTACGAGTGAAAGTAACTCTTCGACAAATCAAGGTCAAAATAGCGTTGTGACTTCAAGCACATCTCAAAACACAAACGGTTCAACGCAAGGAACGGCTAATTCTACACAAAATCCTATAACTTCTAACGGAACAAATTCCGTTCAAGGTGAAACAAGCTCACCAAGTACACCAAGTACACCAAGCGTGCCAAGTGTACCAAGTGCGCCAAGTGCGCCGGTAGAGCTTCCGTCAAACGGCGAAACGACAAAGACGGGGGATATAAAAATTTTATCATCCTACGGTGGTTTAGAAACGGCGTACCTAACCTGGGAAAGCGCAAATTGTGACAGCTATAACGTTTATTACAAAAAGACCGGTGTTTCAGATTGGACAAAAATTGATAAACAGCTTATAAGAAAATATCCTGACTGTTACCGTGCTGACGTTTTGGGGCTTAGTAAAGGCGATTACGATATTAAAGTCGTACCTGTAAACGGAAGTAGCGAAAAAGACAGCGCGTCATCTCAAGTTAAAGTATCGGTAAGCGCGCACGCACGTGAAGGCTTTGCTTTTTCTAATGAGTCACCAAACAAAACGGCGTCGGGCGCGTATAACGACGACGGAACTTTAAAGGCAGGCACACAAGTTTTATATATCACAAAAGATAATTTTAACACCGTTTCTTTAGACGTTATAAAAGACAGTAAGGGAACGAAAGTTACGGCAACGAGTCTTATTGAGATTTTGTATTACCGTCAAAAGGGATATGATAAAACGCCACTTTCTATCCGTATGATAGGAACTATAACTGAAAACGATATTACTTGGGCAACTTCCAACGTTCAAGCAAGCGAATTTAATTACGTTGAACTTAAAAAATGTTCAAACGTAACTTTTGAAGGGGTTGGAAGTGACGCAACCTGCTACGGCTGGTCGTTAAAAATTCGTGCTGTCAACAACGTTGAAGTTAGGAACATAGGCTTTATGCTATTTAAAGACGACGGCGTTACTATTGATACAGACAACAATAACGTCTGGATTCATAACAACGACTTTTTCTACGGTGGAACGGGAAGTGATAGCGACCAAGCAAAGGGCGACGGCTCGTGCGATAATAAGAAATCTGACTATTTAACCGTCTCATATAACCACTTCTGGGATAGTGGTAAAGCAATTTTATGCGGTATGGGCGACACTGCTAACTACTATGCAACCTTCCATCATAATTGGTTTGACCACTCAGACTCGCGCCATCCAAGAATCAGAGTTGGAACGATTCACGTTTACAACAACTACTACGACGGCGTTTCTAAATACGGAATTGGTGTAACGACAGGCTCGTCTTGTTTTAGCGAATCAAACTATTTCTTAAACACTAAAAAACCTATGCTTTCATCAAAGCAAGGAACTGACGCACTTGGCGAAGGAACCTTCTCAGGTGAAACAGGAGGTATTATTAAAGCGTATGGAAATATTTTCGATAAAACTTCTATGCCGATAGATTACGCAACTAATAACACAAGTTTCGACTGCTATACAGTAACGGATAAATCAGCTCAAATTCCGTCAAGCGTTAAAACGCTTTTAGGTGGAACAACATACAACAATTTTGATACTAAAAGCACTATGTACAGTTACGTTCCACATCAAGCAAGCGACGTGCCAAGCGTTGTAAAATCGTATGCAGGAAGAATCGGTGGTGGTGATTTTAAGTGGTCGTTTACCGATAGTGATAACACAAACTACGACGTAAACACTGCACTCAAAAACGCAATTATGGCTTATAAAACAAGTTTAGTAAGCGTTGGCTAAAATATGCTTTCATATTATATATATAAAAGTCGCAAGGTGTCCCTTGCGACTTTTATGCGCTTTGCTATATGCAAAACGATAGTTTTGCTCGATATGTTGCTTTACGCAACTCGATATGCGAAATAAATTTCGCTCGATATGTTGCCTTACGCAACTCGATAGCAATTTGAAAGCAAATTGCGTAAAGGTCGAGCAGTTTTTTAAAAACTGCCGTCTATTTTTTATTAAAAACTTAGAAACCCATTATTGCGACGCTTATAAATATTTTCTGAATTCGCTTATAAACATTTGTCGGTTGATGCCGTCTTTAGTCCAAAACGTCACTAGTGGTAAGCGCGCTTTTTTGCAGATTTTTCTAACGCTTTCGTCGCGCTCGATTCTATCTTCTCGGTTGTGTGACGGGTCGTTAATTTCTATAAGAAGCAGGGGTGTTAAATTTTTATCAAACACGCCAAAATCAATATTTCTAAAAAGCTCCGACCTAAACCCAGGCGTTTCCTTGTTGATAACGGTTGCAAGATTTATTTGTGGTAAAACGATATAACGAGAACCTAATATTTCAGTAAACTCTTTATAATATCTCTTTTCAAGCTCGGTCAAAAGGCAGTCTTTTTTCGAGTAGCGAATCCTGTTTTGTGACAATAATTTCGCGCCTAAAACTATTGCGACGGTAATTAAAAGGGCAATACCCACAGCCACAAGAAGTGGTACGTATTCAGTTTGCATAAGTAGTAAATTCATATATCCATTTTACTACAATTTATTGCTTGCGACAAGTTTTTTGCACCTATATTTTGTGTTATATGTGGATAAATGAGCCAAATTTAACCAAAAACTAAAATTTGTATATAAAAATTATTAATTTTTTGTAAAAATTTTAGATAATCGACTTATACGCGAACTTTTATTTCGTCACACGCTGTAAAAGATAATAAATAAAGATATTCGTATACACAAAACGGATATTTCGACGGTTTTGATTGATGAAAAATTTAATAAAAATTGCGAAAAACTGTTGTAAAAGCGCATAAAGTATGATAAAATATATAGCAAGTTAGACTATATAAGCGCGCGTGGGCGCAAATTCGAAAAAGGAGAAGAATATGGGCGTAAAAGCGAACAAAAAAATAGCCATTTTTATACTAGCGACTATTTTTATGCTTACTTTGTCAGTCGGCATTTTGGGTAGAACGGCTACGGCAAAAGCAGACGTGGTTACCCTTCAAACGGTTACCGATTTTTACGATGAGTACAAAGATTTAGAGTCGCTTAAAACTATCGATCCGTACGATAACTTCTTCTCGTTTTACGAGCAATATACTTTGATGGAAGACGCGTCTTTCTATCAAAAAATGCAAGATTTACTTGCCGTTGCGTTAAGCTACGATTCGCTTAGAAACGATTTTTCAAAAGACAATTACGACGTTGGCGATTGGTTGAAAATTGAAAAAATCATTCAAAACGCAGGAAAAGACGTAATGGTTACTGACGGCACTTTTGATAAAGACGAGCTTTTAGGTATAATTTCTAAGGCTAACTCGTCTATCGTTTCTAACTATCAAACAAAAGAGCAAAAGTTTAACGCGTTAAAGGCTGAAGCAATCGACGAGATTGAAAAGGTTAAACATTCACTTTTAGAAGTAAACGAAAAGAATCCTGACGGCTCGGTTGAAACAACCGTTGGCTTTTACGATAAGACTGCAAAAACTGACGTTGAAGAAACGGCAGAGGCAAGAATTTTAGATATCGAACAAATAGCTTTCGAAACGGAAAATTCAAGCGATTTAGTTAAGCAGTACAAAACGGATGCAATTAATGCGTTAAAGGCAATTGAGCCAAACGATATAGTTCGTGCGTCAAACATGATTATGGACTATTACGCAATAGACGCAGATATTGAAGCGACTGAAGAAAACAAAAATCTTTTGAAAAACTCTGCAAGAGAGTTCTGTTCAAAGGTTAAAGAAAATTTATTGCCACTACTTAGCACTGAAGTAAGAAAAGATTTAAGCGCGAAAATCAGTATGATTGAAGCGTTCCCAAGTGAAGACTTTATTCCAAGCGATTTTGAAGAAAATCTTGGCGAAGTTATTCAGACCGAAGACGGTGCAGTAGTTATAAGGGCAGTTTTGTTAGGCGAAGAAAAGCCAGAGCCTATCAAGGTTTTTCCAAGTAACGCAATCGTAAAGGTTTACGACAGCGCAAACGGTGCAGGTAAACAAAACGCTAATAAGAGTATTCAAGATAAAAACAAAGAGCTCTCCGTTGCGTACTTTACCTATATTGATATCTGGGCAGGATCTTCTGAGTGGACGCCTATTACTCAAACAGCTGAAGGTGCAAAAGTTAGTTACCAAGTGGAAATTGACTTAAATAAATATTACGCTAATTACGTAAACGTAACAGGCGACGGACTTTTAGAAAACTTATTTAAAAACGTAAGCTTTATTCAGTCGAAAGTCAAAAGCTCTGACAAGGTAGAAGAAATTTTTGCAACTGAAAATTATATTAAAAATTTAGCGGATAAAACCGGTAGTTCGCTTATGTACTATTACAGTAAAGGCGAAACGACGGCACTAAATTACACGCTTAACGACGGAGGTATTTTAATGTTTGAAACCAGCAACTTTGGAACTTTCGCAAGCTCATCAAACGCAGGCGGAATCCTAACCAATCCAATCTTATGGATCGCCATTGCTCTTGTTATCGTTCTATTAGCAATCATTATCTTAGTTTTAATCTTGAGAAACTTAAAATATACGTTCAAGTTTGAAACTTTCGGTGGAACTAAGATTAAACCTGTAAAGGCTAAACTTGGCGACGTATTCCCAATGCCTGACGATCCGACTAAAGAAGGCTTTATCTTCGGTGGTTGGTATTTAGATGCTGATTGCACTAAGAGATTTATCGACACAAGCGTTAAAAAGAGAAAAGGTCAAAAGGTTTTCGCTAAATGGCACGAAGAAAATCTTCCTGAAAAGATCGTTAAGTACTACGAAGCATTAAGAAACGAAATTTTATGCTACGGTAAAGTTGGCGCACTTGCTAATACAGGCTTACAAGAAAAAGAAGTTTTAGCTAAACTCTTTGCTGAAAACGAAGGCGTTTCTTTAAACGTTGCTCTTCCTGTTAAGCGTTTAACTAACGCTGGCTACGACGTTGAAGTTGACGACGAAAATCCACAAACTCCAGCTTTATTTATCGTTAACGATAAGCAAAGCTTAAAAGAAGGTAAAGAAATTATCGCTATGCTTATGGGCGTTAAGGGCTTACAAAATATCGGTCCTAACGAAGAACCTGAACCTATGAGCCTTGAAGAAAGACAAAAAGGTTTCGTATTCGCTATCGAAAACGACAGAGTTGTAGTAAGTCTTTCTGACTACTTTGAATACCTACGCGTTTACGCTAACAGTTTCGCAGTATTTAGTCCTGCTCCTGGCTTAGAAGACGGCGCTATGCTTACCAGAATGTATCTCGATAAAGATTGCATCAATCTTTACCTTGCATTATCACCACGCGGAAGCTTGGTTGACGCAAGCGAAAAATTCGAAGATACTCCAGCACTCTTCCAAGTTAGAGATAATATGGAAGACGTACAACGCGCATGCGATTATATCGACAAGGTTATGTCTTCTAACGGCTTAGAAAGAAGAAACGAAAACTCTAACGGTATGTCACTCAAAGCACCAAAGAGAGGTTGCGGCTGCGGTTACCAAGTAACTTTAAAGTAATTTAAATAAAACGATAAAGCGCAATTCCAAATTTTGGGATTGCGCTTTTAAAATAGTTTAAAGGGGGCAATAAATGAGATTTAATTTCTTAAAAAAGGGACTTATTTATTACTGCAATATTTTGGTTTATAGTTTTTTATTGCTCATTGTTTTTTTTAGTTTATTTGTTTTTATTTATGATAAGTCAATTTTAGGCATTATTATTAGTTCCGTCTTTTTGTTAATTTTAATAATTGCGTTATGTTTTTTCTTTTTAAAATATAAAAGAAATTTTGAAATAACCGAAGGAAAACTTAAATTTTTCAAAAAGGCAAATTTATATACTAACGTTATTAACGCCTTCCCAAGAATTGACAGTGAAGAAAAAAACGTCTCAATATCTTCAATTCCGTTTATATTTATCACGACTTTCGAATATTCAAGGGGGCGTGGCATTATAAGAGAGAAGGAAAAAATTGACGGTAAAAAGCAGGTTTGCGGGTATATGTTTTTGCTTGATAAATTTATCTATAACGAAGAAAGATGCAAAGACTCGTACACTTTTGAAAGCCTTAATCGTCGAGAAGATTTTATAAGTCAATCTTATAACGCAATATGTTCTATGTGCTATCAAAAAGAAGTTCTTAACGAACTATTTTTAAACGGCTTTAATGGGGAAATTTATATAAAGAGAGAAATTTACGAACCGCGAAAAGCAGATTTTGATAATTTGTTTTTTAAGCACAATTATCAAATAAACAACTTACATATAATCTAATAAAAAAATCGCAAAGCGAAAGAAGTTTCGCTTTGCGATTTACTATTTAATTAATTAAGCCTTAAAGCCTTTTTCTACTGCAACTGCAACTGCAACCGATGCGCCTACCATTGGGTTGTTACCCATACCGATAAGTCCCATCATTTCAACGTGCGCAGGAACTGAAGAAGATCCTGCAAATTGAGCGTCACTATGCATTCTTCCCATAGTATCTGTCATACCGTAAGAAGATGGACCAGCAGCCATATTGTCTGGGTGGAGCGTTCTACCTGTACCGCCACCAGAAGCTACTGAGAAGTACTTAACGCCGTTTTCGTTACACCACTTTTTGTAAGTACCGGCAACAGGGTGTTGGAAACGGGTAGGGTTAGTAGAGTTACCAGTGATAGAAACGCCAACGTTTTCAAGCTTCATAATAGCAACGCCTTCTGGAACGTTATCTGCGCCGTAGCATTTAACTTTAGCACGTGGGCCGTCAGAATATGCTTTTTCGTATTCAACTTTTACAGTTTCAGAATATGGATCGAAGCTTGTTTCAACGTAAGTAAAGCCGTTGATTCTTGAGATAATCATAGCAGCGTCTTTACCTAAGCCGTTAAGGATAACGCGAAGTTCTTTACCGCGAACGGTGTTAGCGTTCATAGCGATAGAGATAGCGCCTTCAGCAGCAGCGAAAGATTCGTGACCTGCAAGGAAGCAGAAGCAGTCAGTTTCGTCAGATAAAAGCATAGACGCTAAATTTCCGTGACCGAGACCAACCTTTCTGTTTTCAGCAACAGAGCCGTCGATGCAGAACGCTTGTAAGCCGATACCAATAGCGGCGGCAGCGTCGCTTGCCTTTTTGCAACCTTTCTTGATAGCGATTGCTGCGCCTACGGTGTAAGCCCAAACTGCGTTTTCAAAGCAGATAGGTTGAGTTCCACGAACGATTTTGTCGCAGTCAACGCCGTGGTTAAGGCAAATTTCTTTACATTCTTCAATAGAAGAAATGCCGTATTCTTTAATTACGCTATTGATTTTACCAATTCTTCTTTCATAACTTTCAAATAATGCCATGTCTATATCCCTCCTTACTCTTTGCGTGGATCGATATACTTAAACGCATTATCGAATCTGCCGTAGTGGCCCATAGCCTTTTCGTACGCTTCGTTAGGTGAAAGACCTTTCTTGATAAAATCAGTCATTTTGCCGAGCGAAACGAATTCGTAACCGATAACTTGCATATCTTCGTCAAGGGCAAGGCGAGTAACGTAGCCTTCAGCCATTTCGAGATATCTAACGCCTTTAGCGCGAGTACCGTACATAGTACCGACTTGAGAGCGTAAACCTTTACCAAGGTCTTCAAGCCCTGCGCCGATAACCAAACCGTCGTCAGAGAAAGCAGATTGTGATCTTCCGTAAACGATTTGAAGGAAAAGTTCGCGCATAGCAGTGTTAATAGCATCGCAAACAAGGTCGGTGTTAAGAGCTTCAAGTAAAGTCTTACCCGGTAAAATTTCGCTTGCCATTGCGGCAGAGTGAGTCATACCCGAGCAACCGATTGTTTCAACGAGTGCTTCTTCTATGATACCGTTTTTAACGTTTAATGAAAGTTTGCAAGCGCCTTGTTGTGGAGCGCACCAACCGACACCGTGAGTAAACGCGGAAATATCGGTGATTTCTTTTGCTTGAACCCATTTTCCTTCTTCAGGAATTGGAGCAGGACCGTGTTTAGGACCTTTAGCAACGCAAACCATTTCTTCAACTTCTGGTGAATATTGCATTTAAAAATTCCTCCGAAAATTTATATTACTGAGATTATACCATAAAACTAAGTAATTTACAATATTTTCAACGGCAAAATTTTTAATTTTAGTTTGCAAGGCGTAATTTCTTTACAATTTCGTTATTCTATGCTAAACTTTATTAAAAATATTCATTTTTAAAGGTAAAGTATTATGTCTAACGTTTTAAACACACTAAAAGAACGCGGTTTTATAAAGCAAATCATTGACGAAGAAAACTTAGCAAAGCTATTAGAAACTGAAAGCGTTGCTTTTTATATCGGTTTTGACCCGACTGCAGATTCACTTCATATCGGTCACTATATTCCTGTAATGGCAATGGCGCACATGCAACGCGCAGGTCACAAGCCAATCTGTCTTTTTGGTGGCGGTACTGCTATGATAGGCGATCCGAGCGGTAGAAGCGATATGCGCTCTATGCTATCAAAAGAACAAATCAAGCACAACGTCGATTGTTTCAGAAAGCAAATGGCTCGTTTTATCGACTTTGACGGTGAAAATCCTGCTATTATGGTTGATAACGCAGACTGGCTTTGGAACTTGAACTATATCGACTTTTTACGCGATATCGGTGCGCATTTCTCAGTAAACAGAATGCTTTCAGCGGAGTGCTTTAAAACTCGTATGGAAAAGGGTTTAACCTTCTTAGAGTTTAACTATATGCTTATGCAAGGCTACGACTTTTTAAAACTTTGTCAAGACTACGGTTGCGTTTTGCAGCTTGGTGGTGACGACCAATGGTCGAATATGATTGCAGGCGCAAACCTTATTCGCAAAAAAGAAGGAAAAGACGCCTACGCATTAACTTGCGCACTACTATTAAACAGCGAAGGCAAGAAAATGGGAAAAACCGCAAAGGGTGCTTTGTGGCTTGACGAAAATAAGACTACTCCATACGAATTCTATCAATACTTCAGAAACGTTGAAGACGTTAAAGTTGCAGAGTGTATGCGTCTTTTAACTTTTATGGAACTTGATGAAATAGAAGAACTTACCAAGTATCAAGACGAGCGCATCAACCTTGCTAAGGAAAGACTTGCGTTTGAAGTTACAAAGCTTGTACACGGCGAAGAAAAGGCAATCTCAGCACAAAAGCAAGCGCGTTCTGCGTTCGGTGGAAATCAAGAGGACTTGCCAACCTGTGAAGTTGAAAAGTCAGATTTTGTTCCTGATATTATGGTTTCTTGTGGCGTTTGCAAGTCTAAAGGCGAGGCAAGAAAACTTATCGAAGGTGGCGGTGTTGCAATTAATGATAGAAAACTTGCTAAAGGCGATTTAGTGTTGACAAGCGAAGAACTTTCTAAAGGTGAATTAATTCTTCACAAGGGCAAAAAAGTCCACGTAAAAGTTATATTTAAAGGTTAATAATGGAAAAATATTTTTCAGTAGAGCGTGATGCCGAAAACGAAATAGTTATCGAGCGGTCACGCTTTATAACTTACGTTCGATACGTAGAAACTGAAGAAGGTGCGCGCGCGTTTATCGAAGAAATACGAAAAAAACACTCGCTCGCAACCCACAACTGCTATGCGTTCGTGGTTAATAAGGGGGCTATAAAGCGATTTTCCGACGATGGCGAGCCGTCTGGAACTGCTGGTGTTCCAATACTCGACGCGATAGTTCAAGCGAACCTAGTTGATACTTGCGTCGTTGTAACACGCTATTTTGGCGGTGTGAAACTCGGTGCGGGTGGGCTCGTAAGGGCGTATTCTAAAAGCGCGTCGGAAGGGATAAAGGTTTCGGGCATCGTAGAACACGCGCTTTCTGCGATTTTTAAGTTAAAAGTATCTTACGACAGATTTTCCAAGATTTTATCGGTTATTCAAAACGACTATTCGAAAACTTTAAAAACGGAGTATTTCGAGCAAGTCGAAATTACCTTCGCTTGCCTAAAAGCGTATGAAAAAACGGTACTTGAAAACTTGTCTGAAAGTTTGTCAGGATCAGTCGATATTGAAAAGCTTGGCTACGAATACGTTAAATTAACCGACTTATAGGGCGATATTTATGAAAACCATAACGGAAATTTCAACTCAAAAGAAAAACCCGAAACGCTGTAATTTGTACCTTGACGGCGAGTTTTTCTGTGGAGTTGAGCTTATTACCGTTATGCAAGCAAGACTTAAAGTCGGGACTAAAATTTCTGAACAAAAGCTTAACGAAATCGTACTTTCAAGCGAGCGTGAAAAGGCTATGCAACTTGCGCTAAATTACGTTTCAAGAAGTCTGCACACTAAAGTGCAAATCGAAAAATACCTAAAAGGTAAAGGCTTTTTACCTGAGATTGTTACAGAAGTTTTAAACAAATTGAAAGAGTACGGCTACGTCAACGACAACGGCTATGCTAAAGCGTATATAAACGAAAAAAAAGGCTCGAAAGGGAAACGTCTTATAAAGTACGAGCTAAAACTTAAAGGCGTTGACGAAAAGATTATAGATAAAGAACTTGACGGTGACTTTTCCGAAGAAGAAGGGGCTATGCGCGTTGCTTTAAAATTTTTTAAAGGCAAAGAAAAAACGTATGAAAACACCGTAAAATGTTATCGCAGACTTTTATCAAAAGGATTTGACTACGACGTTGCAAAATCCGTCGTCGAGAAAATTAAAGACGAAGATTTATGAAAATAATTAGATTAGAAAAAACTACGTCAACGAACGACTATATTAAAAAATTTATAAAAAAAGGTCAAGATACTTTAGTTTTAGCAAAATACCAAACTGAAGGTCGTGGAACTAAAGGAAGGTCTTTTTCGTCTGACGTTGGCGGTATATATTTAACGCGCTTAAAATTTTACGAAAATCTTTCTGCAAGCGACGCCTTTTCTATCGTTATAGACGTTTCAATGGCTGTTGTAAAAACTTTACTTGCGTTCGGATTAAAGCCGAAAATCAAGTGGCCTAACGATATCTTGGTTGGGGATAAAAAGATTTGCGGAATACTTACCGAAAACAAAATTGATAACGGGCAAATTTCTTATAGCATCGTGGGGATTGGCTTAAACGTAACGAATAAACTCGACGACGAGCTTCAATCCATCGCGACGACAATGACAGAAATTTTAGGTAAAGTTGACTTTGAAGCCGTTCTTATGACACTTTTGTTCAATCTATCTGGAAAGTCAAATATGGCTGAATATGCTCGTTATTCGTGTGTTTTGGGTAAAGACGTCACTATTTTAGAAGGTGGCACAGAATATAAAGATAGGGTAGAAGAAGTTTTACCAGACGGCAGAATAAAACTTGCAAACGGCAAAATTTTATCTAGTGCAGAAATAAAACTTAAAGTGTAAAATATGAAGAAAGTATTGATTTTAAACAACGCCTATTACGAATTAGAAAGTTATCTTTACCAATCGAAAAGGTTAAAAGAAGAACTCGAACTTTTGGGTGCGCAAGTAACCGTTAGAAAAAACAACTTTTTTCCTTGCATAACTGACGGAAAAGATATCGTCAATAATTGTGAAGGTTATGATTTTTGTATTTATTTAGATAAGGATAAATATATCTCGGAAATGCTTGAAAAGTCGGGGCTTAGGGTAATCAATTCACATAAAGCAATGGTAACTTGCGACGATAAAATGACAACCTATATCGCACTGTCAGGTAGTGGGATAAAGACACCGAAAACTATGCCAGGACTATTGTGTTATACGAAAGATGCTGAAATAAAGCAGTCGACAATAGATGAAATCGAGAAGAATTTAGGCTATCCGATTATAGTTAAAAAGAGCTTTGGCTCGCTTGGGAAAGGCGTCTATAAGGCGGATAATCGACAAGAACTCGAACTTATATCTCGTAGCGTTATGTTTGAACCGCACCACTATCAAGAGTATATTTCAGAAAGTGCGGGGCGCGATTTACGCGTTATCGTTATTGGAGGAAAATTCGTTTGCGCTATGCAAAGGAAGTCGGAAACGGACTTTCGCTCGAACGTAGAGCTTGGTGGCGAAGGTAAAATAGTAGACGTTCCTAAAGAGTTTATCGAAGTAGCTGAAAACACTGCTAAAGTTTTAAACCTTGACTATTGTGGAATAGACCTTTTATACGGAAAAGATTGCGAGCCTATCGTTTGCGAAGTTAATTCTAATGCGTTTTTCGGTGGTATCGAGCGCGTGACGGGTAAAAACGTAGCAAAAGCATACGCTGAATATCTTCTTTCAAAATATTAAAATATAAAAAACAATTTTCGCCACGCCGAAAAATCGGCGTGGCGATTTTTGGCGTAAATTAAGGAAGTTTAGCTTTAAATTATTAAATTTACAAAATTTAGGTGAAAATTTTAAATTGCCTATTGAAAATAGTAAAAACATATAGTATAATGTAAGAGAAGTCACGACTTCGAACTAAACAATAAGGAACAGAAACTATTATGGCTATTGACATCTCAAAAATTAGAAACGTAGCATTTATCGGTCACTCAGGCGAAGGAAAAACCACATTAAGCGAAGCATTTTTATTCAATGCAAAAGTTATCGACCGTCAAGGTCGTGTTGACGACGGAAATACCGTTATGGACTTTACACCTGAAGAAATCGCTAAAAAGAGTTCTATCAGTTTAGCAGTTGCAAGCGCAACCTTTTCTGACGGTTATAAATTTAATATTATTGACGTTCCGGGCTTTTTCGATTTTGAAGGCGAAATGTATCAAGCGTTATCTGCGTGCGATGCAGCCGTTATCGTAACTAGCGCAAGCGGTAACTTGTCAGTCGGTACTGAAAACGCAATCGACTGCTGTATCGAACTGCAAAAACCGTGTATGATTTTTATCTCTGGACTTGACAAGGAAAACTCAACTTTCCACAGAACTTGCGAAGCTATCAGGGCGAAATATCCAAAACTCGTTGCATCTTTCTTCATTCCAAGCGTCGTAAACGAAAAAATTATCGGCTTTGTCAGCGTATCAAGTGGTAAATACTATAGCTTATCGGGCGAGAACTTAGGTGAAATGCCAGAACATATCAAGCCTAAGTACGAAAGAGAATTTAACGAACTTTCTGAAGTTGCCGCTGAAAACGACGAAGTTTTACTCGACACGTACATCGAACGCGCTTTAACGATGGAAGAACTCGAAAAGGGTATCAATATCGGTATGAAAACCTGCGGCTGTATTCCTGTCGTTGGTGGAAGCGGTTTGCAAAACCAATGCGTAATGTATCTTCGCGATAAAATGATTGCTCTTTTCCCAAGTCCTAAGGACGCTAGAAAACCCGTTGCGTTAAGTGGTGACGACTACGTTGAAATTGATTGTGATCCAAATGGTCCTGTAGTTTTACACGTGTTTAAGACTATCGTCGATCCGTTCTTTGGTAAGCTTTCTGTGTTTAAAGTTTTATCAGGTACTTTAAAAGCTGGTATGACGCTTCACAATATGGGTAACGACCAAGACGAAAAAATTTCTGCAATCTATTCCGTTCGCGGTAAAAAGCAAGATCCTGTATCCGAGCTTTGTGCTGGTGATATCGGTGCCGTCAATAAGCTTGACGACATAAGAACAGGAGATACGCTTTGTGGTGATGGTATTAGAGTTAAGCTTGACCCGATTAAGAAACCTTCGTTTGTTTACTCAATGGCAGTTTACGCTGAAAAACGTGGCGAAGAAGATAAGATTTTCCAAGGTCTTAGAAAGCTTCGCGAAGAAGATACTTGCTTTAGCGTAACTAAGAACGAAGAAACAGGTGAAATGATTTTGTCGGGCGTTGGCGAAACTCAACTCGACCTATTATGTAAAAAACTTAAATCTAAATATGGCTGTAGCGCCGTGCTTAAAGAGCCTAAGATTGCATACAGAGAAACTATCAAGCGTCGCGCTGAAGCCGAAGGTAAGCATAAAAAGCAAGGTGGCGGTGCTGGTCAATACGGTGTTTGCTCCGTTCGTTTCGAGCCTGGCGCAGAAGATGGCATTTACGAATTCGTTGACGCAGTTGTCGGTGGTGCAGTTCCTAAGCAATTTATCCCAGCAGTAGATAAAGGCTTAAGAGAAGCAATTTTGCACGGTGTACTTGCCGGCTATCCAATGGTAAACCTTAAGTGTACGCTTTTCGACGGTAAATCTCACCCTGTTGACAGTAAAGAAGTAGCGTTCGTATCCGCTGCAAAGCTTGCCTACGCAGACGGTATTCCAAAAGCAAGTCCTGTAATCTTAGAGCCTATTATGGCTATTGAAATTATAGTTCCACAAGAATATTTGGGCGACGTTATGGGAGATATGAACAAGCGCCGTGGTAGAATTTTAGGAACTAGCGTAAGCGGTAACAAGCAGATTATTGAAGCTGAAGTTCCACACTCTGAAATTTTGAGATACGCAACGGATTTACGCAGTATGACTCAAGGTCGCGGTAAGTATTCAACCCGTTTTGAAAGATATGAAGAAGTTCCGCAAATGTACGTTGCAAAAATCGTAGAAGATAGCAAAAAAGACTAATAAATCGACTTATAGACAGCCTAAAAGGATTGGTAAATCCAATCCTTTAAGGTTTTTTGGGGGATAATTATGATACTTACGGTATGCCCGAATCCGTGCATTGACTGTACGCTGGAACTTGAAAAGTTTAACGTGGGCAGACTTAACAGAATAGAAAATAAAATTGAACGCTGGGCAGGTAAAGCGTTAAACACAGCCGTCGGCGTTGCTCGACTTGGTGGCAAGGTTCAAACCACAGGATTTATGTTTGAAACGGGTGGTAGAAGATGCGTTCAATACCTGGCTAACGAAGGCGTTTCGTCAAAATTCGTTTGGTCGCGTGGTAGACTTAGGGTAAATTACAAAATAATCGACTCGCGCTCGATGATGACCGAAATAAACGACCGTGGCGAACACGTCTCGACCGAAAAACTAAACCAACTTTTAAAAACCGTTGCCGAGCTTTCTGAAAATTCAGAAATAACTGTAATTTCAGGCTCGCTCCCGGGTGGTGCTCCTGACGAATATTACGAAAAACTCGTTCGCTCGGTAAATAAAAACTCTAAAGTCATAGTTGACTGTGAAAAAGGAAAGCTTCTTTATGCTATAAGCGCAGGTGTTTACCTTGTAAAACCAAACCTTTCAGAGCTTGAAGCGGTAAACGAAGAAAGTTATACCAATTTAAAAGACATGGTAAAAGGTTGCAATAAACTGATAGACCGTGGTGCAGGGGCAGTTTTACTTTCTTTAGGTAAAGACGGGGCTATTTTATCAACGGGAAGTGAAACTTACTATTGTAAAAGTGGCAACGTCGCGGTTAACTCAACCGTTGGCGCAGGTGACAGTATGCTTGCAGCTGTTTCTTTAGCTCTATCTGAAGGTAAAGACTTAAAAGAAGTTTTACGATGTGGCGTTGCTGCAGGCACGGCGTCTGTTACAACAAGTGGTACTAATCTTTTCTATAAAGATAAATACGAAGAAATTTACGAAAAAATTTCTGCAATCGAACTTTAATAAAAACGGTCTATAGTGCGTTTATCGCGCTATAGACCGATATTTTAGGTGGATTATGGGTAAAAAATTTATTGGGTTATTAATGGGTATTATTCTTATTTTTTCTTTTAGTGCGTGTAACGATAAAACGGTTGATACAGGCAATAGCATAAGCGCTACAAATTCAAGAACTTATCCAAGCGCGACAAATTCAAAAGAAAATTCAACAAATAAATCTGTCGAAAATAATAATACAAGCAGTGTAAAAAGTAATGATAGTGAAATTAAGAGTCAAGCAAATAGTAGCAAAATAAATAGTAGCGAAACAAGTAAAGATGCTTCAGCTTCTAAAGACGATAAAGAAGAAATTGAAACGCCTGTTCAAAATTTAAATACTATTTATCACAGTCCACAAAACTCAAATGCTAATTATAAACTTGTCGAAACGGTCTATGAAACATACGATACGGTCGTTGTCGATGCGGTAGTAACTGATTACGGGGCAGATCCAACGGGGGTAAACGATTCGACAAACGCAATTAAGTCTGCAATTTCGTACATTCAAAGTCTTGGTGGTGGTACGGTTTATTTACCTGTTGGAAAATATCTTGTAACTGACACTATAAGCGTTCCACAGTACGTGGCTTTGCGTGGTGATTGGCAGTGTCCTGACGTTGAAAACCCTGCCTATGGCACGGTTATCGTGGCAAAACCGTCGGAGCTTGGCTCGTCAAAGCCACAAGATAAACCACTTATTGTGCTTTCAGGACATTCTGGAATTGACGGTTTGACTTTCTATTATCCAAATCAAAATTTAAACAAAAAATACGGCTATACAGTTTACGCTGATGCACCTGTTACGACGACTATTAAAAACGTAACTATGATAAATAGCTCCTACGGTATCGGCGTATCTTTAAATTCTCAATACAACGAACTTGTCAATATTGAAAACTTATACGGAACGTTTTTGTATAACGCAATAAGTCATAATGCAACTACCGACGTAGGCTTTTACAATAATATAAATATTAAAAACGATTATTTTCTTCAAAACACTCTAGGTGAAAAACCTAACGAATCAACCTTAAAAACGTTCACTCGACAAAACTTATCTGCGCTAGTTTTAGGAGATCTTGACGACCAATTAATTTCAAACGTTACGGTAAATGATGCAAAATACGGCTTTTATTTTACAACAGGTATTCGTCAAGACGCAGGTTTTTGGGGGCTTGTAAATAATGCCGTGCTCGATTGCGAAACAGGCGTGTTTGCAGATTATTTAAACAGCCGTAGCGGGGTAGTGTTTACGTCATCTAACTTAGGAAAGGTTATAAATAACTCACCCGTCGGCGCTGTCAAAATCGCTGGCACTCAAGCAACTTTATCTGGCAGTGGTATTAACATAACCGAAAGTGGCTCGGTCGATTTATCTAAATATAACTTAAATATCAATCCAACCTTTAATAAAATGACAAAACTCTACGTTGCTGAAGGTCTATCGTCGGGTGGACAAACTGATAACTCTCAAAAACTTAACGAGATTTTGTCAAGTCTTCCAAGTGACGGTTGCGTGCTTTTAATTCCTAACGGAATTTATAGACTAAACGGTGCGATAACTATCCCGAAAAACGTAGAGATAAGGTCAACTCAAGGCGTTTTCTCAAGAACGAATCAATCGCAAAACGGTAAAAACGGAGTTGTGTTCGTTACTTACGTTAGTGGTGCAACCTTCAAGCTTAACCAAAATGCAGGCGTCAGGGGAGTGAGAATTTGGCACGCTAAAAACGACTTTAAAACTGCGGAGTCTCAACTTAAAAACTCGACCTATAGCACGGATATCTCAGTAAAAGCTGACGGTGACGGCGCGTATGCGTTCCTTAATGAAACGGTCGGGGCTTTCGTTGGATTCGATTTTTCTGACTGTGATAATCATATTTTAAAAAGCAATTATGGCATAAGCTATAAAAACTTTATTGTTGCAGGTGGCAATAACGGAAAAATCGTTTCGTGTCTTTCTAATCCTAACTTTATGACAAGGTCTAATCTTTACGATTACTTCGACAAGACAAGTTGTTTAGTTGATAATTGGAAACTTATTCGTAACAGTGGCGAGTCAAACGAAGATTTTGCGACATTGCGCGACGGTATTGGCAGAACTTATACTACTATGGTTAAGCTTGTTAATGCTGACGGCGAACGCTGTCAAAACGTTTTCTGTTACGGCGAAGCAGGGCTTTTCGATATTCAAAATTCTAACGACGTTTTGCTTGTTAATACGTCTTTAGACTATATCCCTAACGATAAATGCGTATATACGCTAAACGGTGGCTCGTGCGTAATCGTCGGCTCGCTAAGAGTTTACGGCACGTCAATCGGTTACAAATCGGGCAGTTTAAAAGCGTATGGGCGAATTGCTTTCGGTGTTATAAAAGAAGTGGCGTTTGACAGCACCGTTTCAACCGAAGATAAAATTGAATACGTAACTGAAAATGCAAGGTCTATGTCGCTATTTGACTGTGACACTAAGCCGTCTGGCTTTAATTTAACTCTTAACACAAACAAAACTTACGTATCAAGTGGCTCGGCAAGTTGGAAGTTTAACGGTAGCGACACGAAAACGATAAGCGGAACTTTCACTGCCAAAAACGTCAGCGAATACTCAAAAGGCTATCTACATTTAAAAATTTACGCAACTACCAGTAACATAGGCATTGGACAGATAGAAATTTCGTCAAGTGGTGGTTGCGACGTAAACGAAATGAATTGGTCGTTTGACCAAGCCGTTACTAAACAAGGCTGGAATGATATCTATCTTGCCATTCCATCTGGTGGAAGTACAGGTGGCTCAATAGATTTAACTAAGGTCAACTATATAAGAATTTACGTTCAAAACGGAACTAGCGATTATTACGTTGACGACATCTCCTTTATAACAGATTAAAAGCCTTATAAACTTCGTTATGCGTCGTTTCTGAAAAAGCCTTATAAACGGCGCATTTCTGCGTTTCTTAAAAAAGCGTTTGACTTAGATGACCGACAAGGTCTATCTAATCCAAACGCTTTTTTAGAGCCTTGAACTGCTTGTTTCTAATGCTTTTTAATATATATCAATATAAGTGTGTGTAAAAGCAATACATAACAGTCGAGTTGCTCGACCGAGCCTAGCCTAACTTGTTTCTAAGACTTTTAAACATATTATAAACAATCTATCTAATCCAAACGCTTTTTTAGAGCCTTGTCTTGCTTGTTTCTAAGTCTTTTAATATTGTTAAACAAGGACGGACTGTCCTAATAATTAATTAAAATCCTTACAAAAAACTATACGTTAATCGCGGAACGCGGAAGCGTTCACGACCTTAACGCAAGTTGAAAACTTGCATATCGAGTGGCGTTAGCAACATATCGAGCGAAACTTGTTTCGCATATCGCGCAAAGCAACGCTTTGCATATCGAGTAGCCAAAGGCTACAAAAATAGAGTGTTTTTTCCATCTACTAAGTCTAAATAATAAAAAGGGGGTGGCGTTTATGAAAAAAACAATGGCAATAATTTTCGTAATCTTTTTGGTTTTTTGTACTGCGTGCAGTAAAAAATTTAGTTCCGACGAGAATATTAAAGGATTTATTGGAAGTTACAGTTTTAAAGAAAACGTTTTACAAAATAAAACGACTGAAATTCAAATTCTTAGATTGAACGAACCATTTAAAACGTTTACTTCTCAAGATATAGAATTTACTGAAATTTTAGATGAAGTTGATAATTTAAAATTTAAACCTATACAGCCGATTGACGGTACGTGTTATTGGAAATTGCAAATTTTTATAGACAATGGGACTACTTATACAATTGACCAATGTTCAATTAGAAAGATTTATAGCGATGGAAAATTTTATTATCAAAACGTAGAATACGTTTTTGGAAGTGTTGATGAAATTTTATCTAAACATATAGAAATTTAAGAAAAGTCGTGCAATAACACGGTTATTGCACGACTTTTTTATTTGTTACTTTGATAAATACACCATTAAAACTGCAATGTCGGCTGGGTTTACGCCTGAAATTCTTTCGGCTTGACCTAATGAGTTAGGACGAATTTTGTTAAGCTTTTCTCTTGCTTCTAATCTAAGTCCTTCAATCTTTGAATAGTCAATATCGCTTGGAAGCAGTTTGTTTTCTAAGCGCTTTGCTTTTTCAATTTGTTCTAAGCCTTTTTTGAGATAGCCTTCGTATTTAGCATCAGTCTCAAGTGTTTCCAAAATATCGAAAGGTGCGCCAGAAAACGCGCCAAATTCTTTTATTATATCTTCAAGTGGAATACCGCGCTTAATCATTTCTTTATACGATATACCACCAGAGAGCTTACCACCGTACTTTTCAACGAACTCGCGCGCTTTTAACGGAGAGTGGTTTTCTTCCATTTCTTTGCGATATTTTTCAAGCATTTCTTTTTTCTTTAAAAAGACTTTATAACGCTTATCGTTTACAAGCCCGACTTTTCTTCCAATTTCAGTAAGGCGTAAGTCAGCGTTGTCTTGGCGAAGAAAAATTCTATATTCTGCGCGAGAAGTCATCATACGGTACGGTTCAAGAGTGCCTTTTGTAACTAAGTCGTCAACAAGCACGCCGATGTACGAGCTGTCGCGAGTAAGATAGAGTGGTTTTTCATTTCTTAAATATAAAGATGCGTTAATACCAGCAACCAAGCCTTGCGCCGCAGCTTCTTCATAACCACTGCTTCCGTTTATTTGACCAGCAGTAAAAAGACCTTTAACTTTTTTGAACATAAGACTAGGGGTTAGGTCTAAACTGTCAATGCAGTCGTACTCAATAGCGTACGCATAGCGCATTATTTTACAGTTTTCCAAACCTTTTATCGAGCGATACATCTTTATTTGAACGTCGTGTGGTAGCGAAGTTGACATACCTTGAACGTAGATTTCACCGCTGTCCTTTCCTTCAGGCTCTAAAAAAATTTGATGGCGTTCTTTGTCTGGGAAACGGTCTACCTTTGTTTCAATCGACGGACAGTACCTTGGTCCCGTTCCTGAAATACTTCCGTTGTAAAGTGGGGAACGGTGAAGGTTATCGCGTATAATTTTATGTGTTTCTTCGTTAGTGTAAGTAAGATAACAAGGCGATTGTTTTTGTGGAACGCGCTTTGTTAAAAATGAGAAAGGATAAACGTTTGTTTCGCCTTCTTGAATTTCGCACTTTGAAAAATCTATCGAGCGAACGTCAAGCCTTGCGGGAGTTCCCGTTTTGAAACGAAAGATAGTAAAACCTAAGTTTTGTAAACTTTCGGTAAGTTTGTTAGCAGGTTCAAAACCGTTAGGCCCGGTTTCTTTAATCCACTCGCCAGCGATAAGTCTTGATTTAAGATAAACGCCCGTTGCAATTACGACGACTTTTGCTTTAATATATTCTGAAAACGCTGTCAAAACCCCTGAAACCTCACCGTTTTCCTCTAAAATTTCAGTAACTTCGCTTTGAATGATGGTCAGATTTTTGGTCTTTTCAAGCGTTTTTTTCATATTTTGATGGTATCTAGCCTTGTCCGCTTGCGCCCTTAAACTTTGAACGGCTGCGCCTTTACCGCGATTTAGCATGCGAATTTGAAGTGTGGTTTTGTCAATGTTTACACCCATTTCACCACCGAGCGCGTCAATCTCGCGAACAAGGTGACCTTTTGCCGTTCCACCGATTGACGGATTGCACGCCATAAAGGAAATGCTGTCAAGATTTAAGGTAAGCAGGGCAGTATTATGACCTAAGCGCGCTAAAGCGAGCGCTGCTTCAACACCTGCGTGTCCTGCGCCGACAACTACTGCATCATATTCAGTTTTTGTAATAAAAGTTGCCATATAAGTCGGTTAATAGTATTATTTTTTTCTGATTAAGTTCTTTAAATCTTGAACTTGGGTTGCAATTCTTTCGTTGGTTTTAATAAGCTCGCTTATTTTATCGCGAGTGTAAATTACTGTAGTGTGGTCTCTTCTACCCATTGCTGAGGCAATACTCATAAGTGGAATACTTAATAATTCAGTCATAAGGTAGGTGCAAATTTGACGAGGTTCAACGAGTTCTTTCGTCTTTCTTTTTCCAAGAAGGTCGGATTTGCTAATTTTATAAAAAGAGCAAACGGAAGAAATAATATGGTCGGCAGTAATAACTTCTGCCTCGTCGTCTTGTTTAGAGAGTGCAAGTGCTTCTTTTGCTAGGTCGATAGTAATATTAGAGCCTTTTAAAAGTGAAGCAAAAATTACTTTATTAAGTATTCCTTCAAGCGAACGAACGTCGTCTTCGCCTTGCTCGGCTAAAAAGGTAGCAACTTCAAGGTTAAGAATATATTTTTTTTCCTCAGCCTTCTTTTGCAAGATAGCAATTTTCGTTTCTAAGTCAGGTGGAAGAACTTCTGCCATCAAACCACTTGAAAAACGGGTCTTTAGACGGTCTTCTAAAAGCTCGATTTCACGTGGGTGACAGTCGCTTGATAGAATGATTTGCTTGTTTTTTGAATAGAGTTCGTTAAAAGTGTGGAAGAACTCTTCTTGAGTCGATTGTTTTTTAGCTAAAAACTGCACGTCGTCGATGATAAGAACGTCAACCGTGCGATAGCGATTGCGAAAATCTTGACCGCTTGCATGGCCTTTACCTTGACGGATAGAATTAATTAAATCGTTAGTAAATTTCTCGCAAGTTGCATAAATTACGTTAAGCTTAGGTTTTTTATGTTTAATTTCGTTTGCGATAGCGTGCATAATGTGCGTTTTACCCAAACCACTTGAACCGTAAATAAAGAGTGGGTTATAACTATTCCCCGGATCTTCAGAAACAGCCTTAGACGCTGCGTAAAGGTAACGGTTAGAGCTTCCGACAACGAAAGAGTCGAACGTGTATTTAGGGTCGATAGGCGTAGAAATATCTTCTTCGTCTTTATGCGAAGAAATAAACGGTTTTTCCGAGCCTTGAACGTAAATTTTATATTCTAAAACGCCAGCCGCTTTTTCAAGCGCGTCGCTAATTTTGTCGCTGAGCTTAGACAAAAAGCTTGCGTACATACGCGTTGGTGCTTGTAAAATTAAAACGCCCCCGTCAAGGTCAATAGCTTGTAAACTTTGAACGTATGTAGAAAATGCTATACTTGAAACTGTCTTTTCAAGCTCAATAAGCGCTTTGTTCCATAAAATTTCGTAACTTTCCATACCCGTACCCCTGTGTTTTATCCTGTTTATTGTGAGTGCTATATTAAAAATTTATTGACATATTTTGTGAGAGTATATATAATTGTAGTATAAACTTTAAAAAAAAGCAAGGCTTTTTTGATAAAAAAATTTACTGCGCCAATTCTGTCATTCTGAGCGACGCGAAGAATCTCTAAAGCACCTTGTACGGTTATTCTAGTCAAGAAGTAAAAAGTGCACGGCAAGTTCTTTAGAGATTGCCACGAGCAACAAATTGCGCTCGCAATGACGAGTGGGAATATCCAAGTTGCGTTTTAACGAAAATAAATAAGATATTACATACCAGATCTTTTATGAAAGTAAAAAATTTGCATCTTAAAAATTACAGAAATTATATAGACGAAACTTTCACCTACGGTGACGGTTTAAATATCGTTTGCGGAAAAAACGCGCAGGGAAAAACCAACTCGGCAGAAGCAATTTTTATGCTTTGCACGGGCTATTCGCCACGCGTAAAAAAGGATAAGCAGGTAATTCGGTACGGCGAAGAATCTGCCCAAATTGTGGCAGAAGCTGAGTCTAATTACGGCTTGGTAAAGGTCGAGATGCGTTTTTACCAAAGCGCGAGAAAGAAAATTTTGATAAACGAAGTCCCTATTGCTAAAATTGGCGAGCTTATGGGTAATATCAATTCGGTATTTTTCAATCCTAACGAACTTAAGCTTATTCAAGAAAGCCCTGAAGATAGGCGCAGATTTATGGACGTATCTCTCTCGCAAATGAATAAGCGCTATTTTTACGCTTTAAAAACTTACAACGAAGTTTTGTCTCACCGAAACAGTTTACTAAAGAGCGAAGATAGAAATTTGATAATAGATACCATAAGGCTTTGGGACGAGCAGCTTATCGAAAGTGCAATAACGATAATTACCGAGCGCAATAATTTTATATCAAAACTTGCGCCGTATGCAAAGGCTTCTCACGCAGAATTATCTGACGGTGAAATCCTTACAGTAGAGCCGATTAAAGAGTATGGAACAACGCGTGACGAGATACGCGAATTTTTAAAAAGGTCGCTTATAGAGCGATTAGAGCGCGATATTATACTCGGCTACACTACTATCGGACCGCATAGAGACGATTTAAAAATCACCTTAAACGGTGAAGATATAAAGGTTTACGCATCACAAGGTCAACAGCGCACGGCAGCGCTATCTTTAAAGCTTAGCGAGCTTGAAATTTTTAAAGACAGATTTTCAGAATACCCACTTTTAATTTTAGACGATGCACTAAGCGAGCTTGATATAACCCGACAAAGACGACTTTTAAAAAAGGTTGAAGGTATTCAAACCATCGTAACTTGCACGAATACTCCAAGCGAAGTCTTCGGTGGGTTTGACTATAAGAAAATATTAGTAGAAGGCGGTAAAATCATATGACGGCTTGGCAGGATAGAACTATAGCGCTTATAGGCGAGAATGCGATGACTAGGATAAAGTCAAGCTCTGTTTGCGTGTTCGGGCTTGGTGGAGTTGGATCTTACGTGGTTGAAGCACTCGCTAGGTGTGGCGTTGGAAAAATTATCGTAGTTGATAACGATAAAGTTGCTAAAAGTAATATAAACCGTCAGCTTTACGCCCTACATTCAACCGTTGGCTCTCTAAAAGTAGACGTTTGTGAAAAGAGAGTAAAAGACATCAATCCTGAAATTTCAGTCGTGAAATATCCACTTTTTTTTGACGGTGAAACGGCTTCAAAAATCGACCTTTGGGGCGTTGATTATATAGTCGATGCAATCGACAGTATAAAGAGTAAGGTTTTGCTTTGTCAACTAGCAAAATCGCTCAATAAGCCGATTATCAGCTCTTTTGGAACGGGAAATAAGCTTGATAATACCGGTTTTAAGGTCGCAGACGTTTACGAAACTAAGGTTTGCCCACTTGCAAAAGTTATGCGAAAAGAACTAAAGGCAGTGGGGATTGAAAGCTTGAAGGTGGTATACTCTGAAGAAGAGCCTAAAACGAAGGTTAGTGATAGAATTATTCCAAGTATTTCCTTTGTTCCAAGCACGGCAGGGTTGATTATAGCAGGCGAAGTTATTAAGGATTTAATAGGTATCAAAAATGCAAAATAATTTCAATATTGAAGAATTTTGCGCGGGCGAAAATTTACTCGCCTGCGAAAATAAAAAATCGGTTACAAGAATTTACGTTGAAATGGGAATACTGATTGTAGTAAGTCTAATTTCTTTAGTGTGCGACGGTTTTTTAATAGGCTCTGAAGTTATGAGTGGAATAATAAACGGAAGCAAGCTTAGTCTAGCGCTTATTTTTGTGTTAGCTTTTATTATTCACGTAATTCCTGAAGGAGTTTGGGCGTTTAGTATTATGAAACGTTTTGAAAAGAAAAACAACTGTTTTATTCTAACCGAAGATAGGGCGCTCGAATTAAACTATACGAATACGTCGATTCAAACTCGCGAAGTAATGCTTGATAGCGTTTACAAGTTTTCGTATAAAAGTGGCGTAATTAAGTTTTATATTGGCGAAGACGTCGAAGCCTTTTACGGATTTACGTTATCGAAGGAGTGCGTTGAATTTTTATCCAAAAAATTTAAAAAATCTTAAAATGTCCTTAAATAGCATGGTTAAATTACATATTTAGACATAATTTCCGCAAAATAATCATATGCGGAAATTTTTTTTGCCATTAATTTTAATACTTTTTATACTTTGTAATCCTAAATTTGCGCGCGCGCAAGCTGAGGTGATTTTAAGGGGTAGAAATGGCGTTTACACTATAAATGTTTGTTCAGATTTTTATGGAAGAAATTATATTAAAAACGAAAAAAAAGTTGTTGAAGATATTCTAAAAAAAGAAAAAGTTTTACCGAAAAATCCTAAACTTTTGTTAGAAAATTTTACTGATATAAAAATTGAAGCAGGTGAAAACGGGTGGGAAGTCGATAGGAGGTTGCTTATTAGAGATTTAAAAAGTGCTGTCGATCTATCCGGTGGTGTGATAACTTTAAAATATAACGATATTTTACCAAAATACGAAAATAAAGATATTGAAAAATGTTCGTATTTACGCGGTGCTTTTCGGACAGAATACGCATTTAATAGCGATCGGGTACAAAATATTATGCTTGCAACAAGTTCGATAAACGGATATATGTTAGATGCTGGCGAAACCTTTTCGTTTAATAAAGTAGTTGGTAAAAGAACGGAGTCGCGTGGATATAAGATGGCAAAAATTATTGTAAGTGGCGAGTTTGTTGAAGGTGTTGGTGGTGGTGTTTGTCAAGCGTCGACCACTTTATATAACAGCGCACTAATTTCCGGTCTTGAAATTATAGAAGCACACCGTCATAGCTTATTGGTTAATTATATCGAGCCAAGCTTCGATGCTATGGTCAATTCGGAATCCTGTGATTTAAAGTTTAAAAATACTACTAATATGCCCGTATTTTTGTTTGGAAAGGTAGATAGCCGTGGTGTAACCTTTAAAGTTTTCGGAGAACGAAAGAATTATGATATAGTGCGTGAAAGTGTAGTGCTAACAGAAATTATACCAAAGACTAATACGGTAATAAACAGCGAGTTAGAGCTTGGCGAAACTAAAGTTTTAATAACTCCAAAAAAGGGATATAAGTCGGAAGGGTATATTAAAAAGGTTATTAATGGTGAAGTGGTAAATCGAACGCTTATAAGAAAAGACAGCTACTTAGCAGTTGACGGCGTTACTGAAATTGGTGACGGGGAAGTTGAAAAAGAAAATGAATAAGTTTTACTTAAAGATTGTTTTTTCGCTACTATTAGATTTAATAGTGATTACGCTAATTTCTCTTTTAATTTATTTTATCGCAGGATTTTTTGACCGAGTTTTCGTTTATTTTATAATTTTAGGATTTATCGCCGCACTTATTTTAATTTTTGAAAAAAGTGCAAGGTTTAAACTTCTAATTATCACTCAAATGGCAGTTTTTCCTTATTTTGGTTTTGGAGTTTGTTTATTTTTATATCTTGAAAAATTTATAATTAAGCTTAAAGAAAGAAGCGTTCGTTCTCCTTTAACTAATTATAAAAAAGCTTTAAAAAGCTTATCAAAAGAAAAGAAAGATTTTGCAAAAGTCGCCGAATATATCGATTATCGCACTAATTTTCCGTTGCTTTACGCGAATGAATTAAAATATTTTTCAACCTCCTCAGGCTTTTTAGACGAAATTATAGAAGAAATAAAAAACGCAAAAAATTTTGTGTATCTTCAGTTTTATATACTAGATAACGGAGAGCATTATTTTAAGCTTATTTCTGAAATTATTAATGCTACAAAAAGAAACGTTAAGGTTGAGCTTACCGTTGACTATTTTGGTTCGAAAGGTTTTTCTACGTCACGGTGTGGACTCACCCTTAAAAGCCTAGGTGTAAAAATTACCGAGTACCGTCCACTAAGTCTTTTTATGGGGCTATCGTTTAATAAAAGGTGTCACCAAAAGCTTGCCGTAATTGATGGGAAAGTTGCTTTTTTGGGTGGAGTTAATTTTAACGACGAAAATAAACGACCGAGCAAGGATTGTGGTTTAAAGCTGTATGGTGACGCGGTGAAATCGGTGCAAAATATGTTTTTGCGCACTAAAAAAGAATATATTGAGTTTGAGTTTTTTGATGAAAACGAAAAATTAGGTTATGTTCAGCCCTTTTCAATAAACGGCAAGAATACGCTTGAAAGTGTCATACAAAAGCTTATAAGCCTTGCAAAAAGTGAAATTATAATTACAACACCATACCTATCAATTTCAGACGATATATTGCGAGCGATTGAGTTTGCTATATATCAAGGCGTAAGCGTTAAAATTATTTTACCTAGAAAAGTATCTCGAATAATTTTAACGTTAAATTCAACGTACGCAGAAAAACTTAAAAGGGTTGGCGCTGAAGTTTATTTTTATAAACCAAAATTTTTACACCAAAAGCTTATTGCTATCGATGGGGAAGTTGCACTTTGTGGTTCGCAAAATTTTGATATAAGGTCTATGAACTATCAGCTTGAGGATAGTGTGTTTATAGTGAATAATCGCGTTATAAACGAACTTTTGTTTGATTTTAATATGATGTTATCCGAGTCTTTCGAGTTTTCGTTAAAAAAGCGCAACAGTTTTTCGATTATATTTAGTAACGTGCTATCTCGCCTTTTTGCATACTTTATTTGAATTTTCTTGACAAATTTGATAAAATAGTTTAAACTTTCTTTAATTGTTAGATTAAAGGAGTTAGTTATGCAAAAGGAATTTTTTCCAGATATAGAATTTAACCGTAAAAGACGTACAAAACTAGTTACGTTTTACGTTTTATTAGCGTTTTTACCGGGTGGATTTGCAGTTTGGCTTTTCACGACGGGAAACAGTATGATGGGTATTTTAATGGCAGGTATGCTAGTTCTACTTGTTACAATGATACCGAGCTCGCTTGCGCAATACCCGATAAAGCGCAAACCACTTATAACTTTTGAAGGTAAAAGCGTAAAGTTTGGCGCAAACGAATACGTAAAGGTGGCAGACATTTTAGCTGTAAGCATTTGTATAGAAGTTCCACAGGTAAGTAAGGTCAACCAAGAGAATAAAGATTTTTTATTACAGGTTGCATCAACTAAACCGACCGAGCCTGTTTTGGGTGCTTGCGACGTAACCATAAGAAACGAAAAAGGCAAAGAAGTTATAAAATACGCAATTATCGAAGATTGTATCGGTGCTTTAGAAGAATTTTTAGAAATAGGCGTAAAGAAATATAGAATTTTATATTCGCAAAAAAAACTTACTGAAGAAGCAAAATATAAAATGGTTGCACCAAACGGCGCAAGTCAGCAAGTGACTTTAGAAGATTTAAGCGAAAAAGAAAAAATGGATCAGTTATACTAATAAAAACTCGCAGATAACACGGTTATCTGCGAGTTTTGTTTTTTATATTTTTATTTGAACGCTATTGCATAAACTGTTGTCTGACCTGTTCCTTCAAAAGTTATCGAATAGTTACCAAGTTCAACTAAAGATATATTGACAATGCTATTATCAGCGCACGATACTTTAGCAATTTGGTTAGAGCCTTTAGACACGACAAGATTAATTTTTTCGCTTGAATTTGCAAGATAAATTGATAAATTTCCGCCGTAAGGTGAGGTTAACGCAATGCTAGAGTCATTTGTGCAAATCGCCGCTTTTTCGGTGCTTACGTTTTCAAAACTAAAGTTTCCGGAAACAATTTTTGCGTTGTTTACGCTAAACATTTCATTTAAACTATCAAACGTAAAAAGATATTCGGTTGAATATTTTTCGTCAATTACTTCGCTAAATTCGATTATTTTTAAAATATCACTGGTTTTTATAAGTGTTTTTTGATATTCGGTTAAACTATCGTATTCAGAGATTGCATACTTAAACCTTCCAACGTTAAGGTCGTTAATTTCAGAAGGTAAGCTTTCAATAAGCTCCGTAACAGTGTTTGCTAAGTCGTGGTCGTTATACTTTTCATAGTATCCGTCAAGCACGGTTTTTTCATTTTCAACAACTTCTAAATAGAACTCGTGAATAGTAGAATAAACTTCGCTCGCATCGTCTAATTTTTGTTTAAATTCGTCAGAATATTCAAAGCTATCGATAGAGTCAACTAAACTGATAAAATTATCAACGATAGGCGCCATATCCATAAACAAATACGCGTCAAACGTGTTCGCCGCTTCAAGTAAAACTTGTAAGTTGTAAACTTTTAATTGTTCTTCTTGAGATAGGTCTGCAAGTTTTTCGGTGATATATAAAATAAGCTCTTCTTTCTCAAGATAATTCTCTTTAGTAACTTCGCCTATATTAACTATAAGATAAGCAACGCCAAGCCCTGTGTCAATAGGTGGTGCGGAAACTTCTTCTTCTGAACTCGTTCCAGCAAACGGTCTAGAAACCGACGATGAGCTTCCCGTCGAATCGGTTAAATACGGAAAAGAATACCCCGAGCTTTTTTGATAGGACGAAGACGACCTTTGTCCTTGTCGTACAGGTTCTTTTTCACACGCGCAAAGCGCGACAGTCATAAGCGATAAAGCGATGCATAAAACGCATAAAATAATCTTTTTCACTTTTCATAAGTCCTTATATAAGTTAATTAATTATATTATATCTTGTTTTATGATATAAGTCAATAAAAATTGAATACTCACATTTACTAAGTTTGCCATAGGGCAAGCTTAACTTCACTGTGCATAGTACAACTTCACTTTTGCGATAGCAAAAATTTCACTAAAAAACTATATCTTATTTAAAATTAAAGATAGTTCTTCTAACGCCCAATTTTGCATTTCTGAGAACATTTTCCCTTTCAACTTTTCATATTCTATCCAGCATAGAGTATGGTCTTTTTCTATTGCGGAAGCTTCTTTTTTTAGCAATTTCCCAAGGTAATACGTTTGAATTGGGTGAAAGTGTCCAATTTTCGGATGCGTGGTGTACGTCTCGGCAGAACAAAGTTTATCTTCTATTAGAACAGAATATCCAACTTCTTCAAGACACTCTCTTTTTATACAGTCTAAATGGCTTTCTCCATTTTGTAGACCACCACCTAAGAAAAAATAACCTTTTGGTGTTAAAGCAACGGCAATTTTATTATCGTTGTAAGCGATAAGGTAGGCGCCTTCTCTATCAAAATATTCAGCATTTTCTTTTATACCAAAAACTTTATGCATATTACTCCGAAATTTTTGTTGTGTTTGAAGATAAAAGCAAACTCGACTTTGAAAAGTCGAGTTTGTCAGTTTTTTTAAGTTTCCCTTATGGGAAGGGCGGTAAATCCGCCCTTTTTTGTGTTGTTATTAGTTTGCTGGAGTGTGGGTGAATACTAATTCGTCAATACCTGCGCCACGACTACTTGAGCCTGTAACTGCTTCAATCTTAATTTGACCAGATAAACCAGTGCCAGAATAAGTAATCTTTCTTGTATTATCGAATCCAGATGAAGACGTTTTATAACTACCGGCAAGAGTAGAGCCAATATATAGATTAAATTGAACACCACCGCCACCAGAACTCATTACATAAACTGAAAGACTTGTTATATTATTATAACTTGCGTCTGTAGTAAATGTAATAGTAGTATTCTTGTAGTTTGTACTTGTTTGCCAGCCCTTTCCGTTTTTGCTACTTCCGAATTTCATTGCAACGCTAGACGTAATACCTTCGTTAGTGTTTTCAAAACTCATTGTAGTTGTTACAGGTTCAGCAGGTTTTAATGCTTCGCATGCTGCTTTCCAAGTAGCAATATTAGTTGCGACTGTAGCGTCGGTAATAAGCGCTTTTTGATCGGTTGTCAATGCTTCGTAAGCAGCGATAGTTGCTTCGAAAGACGCTCTGTTTGTTTCAGATACGGTTCCAAGAGCAACGCAAGCATTGTATTGAGTCATAAATGCGCTAACTGCTTGTTGGTCAGCGGCAAGTTTAACTGCTGCTTCGTATTGAGTCTTATATCCGTCGAGTGTTGCTTTAGCAGTTGCTGCGTTAGCAGTATGAGTTGCAGGGATAGCGTTGTATGCTGTGTATGCAGCGTCGATTGCTGTTTTACTGTCAACCGTGATAGGTGTTGCAATTGCTGATACTGCGTTTTCAAATGCAGTTACGTAAGAAACTGCAACGAGTTCGTCGTATTGAGCCTTAGCGCTATCTAAAGTAGCCTTTTCAGTAGCAACTTGTGAGTTATGAGTTGCAGGGATAGCGTCGTATGCTACGTATGCTGCGTCGATTGCATCTTTGCAAGTTTGAGTGTATTCAACAGTTCCGATTGCTGTTACTGCATTTCTAAATTCAGTAATCTTTTCTTGAGCAGCGGCTTCTGCAGCCTTGAATTCTTCAACTTTTGCTTTTGCAGAAGTTAATACTGCATAGTTAGAAACGAGTGCTTGATTTTCAGGGCTTAATGCAGAGTAATTTGTTTCGATACCGTTAATTTCAGTTTCTTTAGCAAGATAGTTATCTACTGTGATTTCACCGATAGCGTTAATTGACGTCATAACGTCTTGAACTTCTTGCGGTAAAGTTGCAAGTTCAGCATCTAAATAAGCTTGTTTTTTAGCCTCAAGTTCAGCTTTTTCAGTAGCAACTTGAGATTGGTGAGTTGTAGGAACTAAAGCATAAGCAGCGTCTGCAGCGTCAAGTAATGCTTTGCATTCAGGGGTGAAAGAAACTTCGCCGATAGCGGTTACTGCGTTTTTAAATGCAGTAACTTTTTCTTGAGCAGCGGCTTCAGCTTCAGCAGCTGCCTTAAATTCGTTAATAGCAGCTCTTGCAGAAGTTAACTTAGCATAGTTAGTTACAAGTGCTTGGTTGCCTGCGCCAAGTGCTGTGTATGCACTTTCAGCTGCAGCAACTTCTGTTTCTTTTGCTACGTAGTTGTCAACCGTAATAGTTCCGATTGCGTCGATTTGTGCAATTAAAGCAGTAACTTCAGCAGGAACGGTAGGTTCTGGATTAACAGGAGAAGATTCGCCTTTAATAATATCTACTTGACGACCGTCGCCACCACATACCCACCAAACTTTAACGTCAGCAGCGTCGGTGGTGGTGAATTCGATTGCGTTAGTCATAACGCCTGAAACAGCTTGAGTTTTTCCACCGAAGTTAATTCTTTTCGTTCCACTAAAACCGTCGCTAAAAGTTTTTGCACTTGCGTCAATTTTTGTTTTTCCTGAAGAACACAAAAGTGAGAAGTAGTTATTCGTTCCACAAGCAATTTTTTCGCCGTTTTGTTTAGTTGGCGTAGTGCCGTCTGCTTCAAACGGATCAAAAGCAGTCATATCACTTGCGTTTAAAACGTAAGTAGTTGAACCTTGAGTAACTTCTACTTTGAAGATGTAGTTGCTTCCAGAATTGCTACCTAAATAGTATAAACCTGCGCTACCAACTCTTAAAGACGAAACGTATAAAGAGTTTTTAACTGAAGTTTCGGTGGTAGACAAAATTTCTCCAGAAGGTGTAGGAGTTGGGTTTTCTGGTGTAGGATCTTGAGAGCTTGTAGGTTCTTGTGTAGAGCTTGTAGGCTCTTGTGTAGAGCTTGTAGGTTCTTGTGAAGAACTTGTAGGCTCTTGTGTAGAACTTGTAGGCTCTTGTGTAGAACTTGTAGGCTCTTGAACAGAATTTTCAGGTTTTTCAGTTGAAGGTGCAGAACTTGAATTTTCTATAGTTGAAGAATTCGTGTTCTTAGAACTTCTTTGAATTAAGCTTTGAGGCGGTGTTACTGTTGAGCTGGGTTCTTTACCGCATGCGGTTAACGCAAGAACGGATATGGAAAGAACGGCAAACATTAACAATGCAATAATTTTTTTCATTCTTTTCTCCTTTTTTAATAAATGCACTGAAGTTCGGGTTCAATGCAAAAACGTTACCTTTTATTATATATTGCATTTCGCGTTTTTTCAGCAAAATACGCATTATATAAATTATTATATATTTGTCAACGCGCGTTGTCAATACTTTCTCTAAATTGTGCCGAATAATTAAAAAATAAACTAAATAATATATCCGTAATTTATATATTAACTACATTATTTTACATAAAAAACAGGCAAAAACGCTTGAAAGGAAGGTGCAAAACAGTGAAATTGCAATAGGTTTTGCAAGTTTTTTTGTTTTACAAAGTGAAAAATAAACACCTGCTATGTAAAAAGTTGTTTCGCTTGAACCAAAAACGACTGATGCGCAGCGTGATATAAAGCTATCAACCCCGTAATCGGTGTAAATTTTATCAAGAAGCGCTAAACTTCCACTTCCTGAAAATGGCTTTAAAATGATAAGTGGCATAATCTCGCTAGGTACGCCTAAAAAGGATAAAACAGGCGATAATACGTTAATTAACCGTTCTATAAGCCCACTTTCTTCTAATAAGTTGACTATTATGAGTATTGCGCAGATATACGGAAATATATCAAAAATAAGCTTAAACGCTTTTTTTGCACCAAGAGTAAAGGTTTCGTAAACGCTAATTTTTTTTACTGATGCAAAAATAAAAAGTGCTATTATTAGTATGGGAATAATTATTGCAAATATTTTCATTTCTTTATAAAAATTTTAACTAAAACAATTCCGAGCACGGTCGAAAACAGGGTTGAAATAAGCGACGGTAAAATTATTGACGACGGGAAAGCCGAGCCGTGAGATGCTCTAAGTGCAATAACAGACGTAGGTAAAAGCTGTATTGAAGTTGCAGATAGCACGAAAAGCATAGATTTTGCGTATTCGTTTTTATCGTTATCAAACGCAGTGCACGCGCTTATTGCTAGTGGTGTTGCAACTCCGCTTAATCCTAGAAAGTTTGCCGTAACGCTTACGCAAGTTGCGGTTTCTGCGCTTTTCATATCACCAAATAATGCTTTTAACGGTTTTTTTAAAAACCTTGACAGTTTTTCGGTTATTCCACTTTTTTCCATAATTTCAAAAATACCAAGCCACACCGCGTATAGTGCTAAAAGCGAAATTGATAGTTCTACTGCGCTCGTTGCGCCGTTTTGCATTGCTAAAACAAGTTTGTCCGCATCTTTAACCGTTAAAATTAGCGCGGAAATACAAAATGAAAAGATAAAAATTGCATTCATACGATAAATGTATGATTTTTAGTCGGTTATTATGTTTACAATTTGTTAATTTTGTTTTATAATATACGTATTATTTATCACTATCATAGAGGTGAAATATGGAAAAGAAGAATTTTTATATTACTACACCAATCTACTATCCGAGCGGAAATTGGCATATCGGAACTTGCTATACGACCGTAGTATGTGACGCTATAGCTCGATTTAAACGCATGTCTGGATACGACGTATTCTTTTTGACAGGTACTGACGAGCACGGTCAAAAGATAGAAGAAAAGGCAAAAGAACAAGGGAAAACGCCTATCGAATTTATCGATCCTATCGTTGACGGTTTAAAAGCAATTTGGGCAAAACTCGGCATTTCTTACGACCGTTTTATAAGAACTACCGACGCTGATCATATTAAATGCGTTCAAAAAATCTTTAAAACTCTTTACGAAAAGGGCGATATTTATAAATCTGAATACGAAGGCTGGTACTGCACGCCTTGCGAATCTTTCTGGACTGAAGGTCAATTAAAAGACGGAAAATGTCCAGACTGCGGTAGAGAAGTTCATCTTGAAAAAGAAGAAAGCTATTTCTTCCGTCTTTCTAAATACGCTGATAGACTTAGAAAGTTGTTTAACGACAACCCTGAGTTTTTGCAACCAAAGTCAAGAGTTAACGAAATGATTAACAACTTTATCGACGCAGGTCTTCAAGACTTGTGCGTTTCAAGAACGTCGATAAAGTGGGGCATCCCGGTTGATTTTGATCCAAATCACGTCGTTTACGTTTGGGTGGACGCTCTCCCGAACTATATATCTGCACTCGGTTACGGTGCAGAAGACAGTTCGCTTTTTGATAAATTCTGGCCATGTGACTTGCATATGACGGGTAAAGAAATCGTTCGTTTCCACACTTTAATTTGGCCTGCAATCTTAATGGCGCTCGACCTTCCTGTTCCTAAACGCGTTTACGGTCACGGATGGCTACTTATCGGTGGAGATAAACTTTCGAAGAGTAAAGGTGACAAAATTTCAACCGAACTTACCGACCCTAACGAGATTATCGAACGTTACGGTAGCGATGCGTTAAGATATTTCTTGCTTCGCGAAATTCCGTTTGGCAACGACGGTATTTATACTAACGAAATACTCCTTCACAGAATTAACAGCGACCTGGCAAACGACTTAGGTAACCTGGTTTCAAGAACTACCGCAATGATTAATCAATATTTTGGTGGAATTTTACCAAGCCCAATCGAAGCTGGCGAATTTGACGACGACTTAATTAATATTGCAAAAAATGCGTATAAAAATGCAAGTTTGGCAATAGACGAAATAAACGTTCCTAAAGCGCTTGGCGAGATATTCAAGCTTATCGGAAGGGCAAATAAATACATTGACGAAACCACGCCTTGGATATTAGCAAAAGACGAATCTAAAAAAGCAAGACTTGGAACGGTTTTATACAACCTAGCAGAGTCAATCAGAATTTCTGCAACGCTACTTCTTCCGTTTATTCCAAACGCACCTGTTAAAATTTTAAAGTGTTTTGGTATTGACGCAGAAAAACTTTTAAACTTTGATTCGGTTGAAACCTTCGGCGTGTTAAAAGCTGGTATAAGCGTTGAAAAATGCGCGCCAATTTTCCCAAGAATTGACGTTAAAAAAGAGCTTAAAGAAATTGACGATATGATGATTAAACGTCACAAAGAAAAAGAAAAGGAATTAAAGAAAATGGCAAATAACACGGTTATTGAAGAAAAAGCACCAGAAATTACTATTGACGACTTTGCAAAAGTTGAATTAAAGGTCGCAAAAGTTTTAACCTGCGAGGAAGTTAAAGGCTCTAAAAAATTATTAAAGCTAACGCTAAGTTTAGGCGACGAAGAAAGAACTGTTGCTAGTGGTATTAAAGAATATTATAAGTGTGAAGATTTGGTCGGTAAAAAGGTTGTTCTAGTTTCAAACCTTAAAAAGGCAAAGCTTTGCGGAGTGGAAAGTCAAGGTATGATTTTATGCGCTGAAAAAGACGGTAAAGTCGTTATCGTTTCACCGTCTCAAGATATGCCTGAAGGCTCTATCGTAAGATAATGCTTATTGATATTCACGCGCACCTTACGGATAAACGTTACGGTGGTGACACTCAAAAACTTGTGAATAATTTTTCACAAAAAAGGGTGGGGCTCGTTGTTGATGCTGGGTACGATTTGCGCTCGTCGTCGCTGGCGTATGAAAATGCGAAAAAGTATACTCAAATTTACGCAACGCTCGGCGTTCATCCTGAAAAGCCGTACGAGTACGACGGTAGTTTTGAAAAATTCTTGATTGAAAAGTCGGAAAGTGAAAAAGTTATCGCGATAGGCGAAATCGGGCTTGATTACCACTACGATGGATACGACAAGAATTTGCAAAGAGAAGTGTTCGAAAAGCAAATTACTCTTGCAGATAAATTGAAACTGCCGATAGTCGTGCACTCTCGCGATTGCTCTAGCGATATGCTGAGCGTTTTGACGGATAATAAAAAATATCTCAATAACGGCTTTTTAATGCACTGCTACTCCGAAAGCAAAGAAACTGCCAAAAAATATTTAGACCTTGGTGCGTACTTTTCGTTTGGTGGAGTTATTACTTTTAAAAATTCTAAAAAGGATGAGATTGTAAAATCTATTCCGCTTGATAGGATATTGACAGAAACTGATTGTCCGTATCTAACACCGCATCCACATAGGGGCGAGACGAACTATCCTGAAATGGTTGAGCTTGTTTACGCTAAACTTTGTGATATTTTTAATATTGATTTAGAAAGTTTAGAAAAGGTTATTGAAAGTAACGCAAAAACGTTGTTTAAAAAGTTAAAATAAAGCAAGCGGTCGCAATTTTGCGACCGCAAGCCTTCTTTTGTTACCTAATCCTAAGTTTGAAAAATATAAGAAAAAACTTAAAACTAAATTTTAAATCTATTCTTAAAAAAGTGTAAATTCTTTAAATGAAACTTGGCTAGGTAATAGTATTATGTGCCTATATAGCGCGATTATTCGCGTTTTTTTAAAATTATTATGAGTTTAAAAGAAATTATTATCAAAAACAATTTCAAATTTCAAAAGCGGTTTGGTCAAAACTTTATTTCTGATAAAAACCTGCTTTCTGCTATCGTTGAAAAATCTGACTTAAAAGAAACGGATACCGTTATTGAAATAGGTGTCGGTGGTGCAACGCTTACTCGCGCAATCGCAGAGAAGGTCAAAAAGGTTTACGGCTATGAGATTGATAAAAACTTAGTAGGCGTTATAAGCGAAAGCCTTGCAGGGGTAGAAAACGCCGAAGTCATTTTCAAAGATTTTATGAAAGAGAAAATTTCCGATATCGAAAAGATGGTCGGGGGAAATTTCTCGGTCGTTGCTAATTTGCCATACTATATCACCACGCCGATAATTATGAAACTCATTGAAGAGTCTACTTTGTGCGAAAAGATTGTGGTAATGGTTCAAGAAGAAGTCGCGCTCAGACTTTGCGCAAAGGAAAATACTCCTGACTACGGAAGTATAACGGCGTCTATTGACGCTGTCGCAAATTCAAAAATAATAATGCGCGTGTCGCGCGATATGTTCTATCCTAAACCGAACGTTGACTCGGCGGTGGTCAGAATTGATATTGACAAGAATAAATATCAAATAGACGATATAAACGCATATAGAAAGGCGGTCAAGCTCGCGTTCTCGTCAAGGCGCAAAACGCTTGCTAACAACCTTATAAACGGACTAAAGATAACAAGGGTGCAGGCAGAAGATGCTTTAACTAAAGCGGGGATTGACGTCGCTTGCCGTGGCGAAACGTTATCTACTCAAAGCTTTATAGATTTAACTAGTGCGTTAAAAGAAATGAATTTAATTTAATAAAGGTCGCAACCAAAATTTGTCGGGTTGCGACTTTTTATGTATCAAACTAGAAGGCGGTAGCATATATTATAGCGTAGACGAAAATCTGAAAAGGAGATAATTATGTCATTTTTTACAAATTTCAATCAAGACAGATGCCCGTGCAAAATCAGCGGAAATCCGCTTAACGGCATGACTGAAAAAGTGTGTGTAGAAGTGAATAAAGTTTTTGATGCGTGCATAAAACAAACACAGGAAGAAGGCGTTATTTTACCGCTTACTAATAATAACCCCGTAGCGCCAGCGTTCCCATTAACCTTTATAAGCGCAAAAAGTTCTACTACACGCGGAATAATCCAAGCCGTTCAAGTCGATAGATTAAGCGATAGGCCTAATATGGCGCGCGTGCAGGCTACGATAGCAATTCCTGTCGAAGTGTTGTATACCGACGCTAACGGCGTGCAAGGAATTGCTCAAAGCTCGGTAACGGTTTCACAAGACGTTATTTTATTCGTGCCAGAGCCTAGCGTAATTCCGTACGAAGTTGAAGCGGTAGTTTCGCTTATTTCAACCGAAGGCACGTACACTGACGTGAATACTTTTACGGTTACAAGCTGTATTACGGTAATACTTAAAATTGTAATGGAAGTGCAACTTTTAATTCCGAGTTACGGATATTGTAATATTCCACCGTGTCAGGAATATTCGCAAGAAGTGTGTGCAGGCTTTTTCGAACTGCCACTGTTTCCAAACAATAACGACGATATCTAATGCTATACATAATTTAACGCAATAATCGCGCTATAGCGCGATTATTGCGATTTTTTTGTGTCGAAAAAGGGGAAGGTTTTATAAAAATCGAGTAAAAATTATGCAATTTTGGATACAATTATACAGTTTTCTTTTATTTATTTCATAAATAACCCTTGCCAAACCCTATTTTTTGTGATAGAATATATTAAGTTAATTGGGAGAAAAAACTTAGGAGAACTATGGAAACGACAGAAAAGAACTCAACTGCAAAATTTAAGGTTGATGAAAAAAGAATATATTGCGGTGAAGATTACAAACTTAAATTCTCGCAAAAATTTTATAGAATGCTAAAGTGTTGGGCAGACTTCCTAATTGCGCTACTTGCTGTTATTATTTTATCGCCAATTTTTATCATAACGGCTATTGCAATCAAAATAGATTCTAAAGGCCCTGTGTTCTTTAAACAAAAACGCATTGGTAAGAACAATAAAGAATTTACTTGCATTAAATTTAGAAGCATGTCGGTTGACGCTCGTCACGACGTTGCTGGTTACGAGTACGGCGAAGTTAACGCCTATATCACAAAGGTTGGAAAGTTTATAAGAAAAACTTCTATTGACGAGTTACCGCAATTTTTCTGTGTTTTAGCAGGTAAAATGAGTTTAATTGGATATAGACCGTCGCAACGCTCGGAAACAACTTTGAACGATGCAAGAGAAAAATATAACGTTTATCAAGTTAGACCTGGAATAAGTGGCTGGGCGCAAGTAAACGGCAGAGACGTTTTAGCTGCTCACCCTGAGCAAAAAGCAATGTACGATGCTTACTATTTGAAGCGTTTTTCGCTTTGGTTAGATATTAAAATTTTCTTTATGACTATTGTTAAAGTATTCAAAAGCGATAGTGTTCAAGAAGGCGTAATCGAAGATAAGAAAGAAAATCAAGAATCCGAAAAAGCAGAAAAAGTTGAAGAAAAAAAGGAAAATGAATAATGAAAATAGCTTTGATAGGTAATACTGGGTTAAGTATTTATGTTTATAGATTTGAACTTTGTGAAAGATTACTAAAAGAAGGGCACGAAGTTTACGTTATTTGTCCTAATGATAATTACGTGACTGAAATGGTTGAAAGGGGTTGTAAGCATTATGAAGTTGCTGTAGATAGACATGGGACTAACCCTATAAAAGATTTAAAACTTTTAAAAGCGTACAAAAAAGCATTAAAAGAAATAAAGCCCGATATCGTATTCACGTACACGATTAAACCCAATATATACGGCGCTATGGCATGCAAAAAACTAAAAATTCCATGCTCGATAAACGTAACGGGTTTAGGAACTGCCGTTGAAAAAGGCGGAATTTTGCAAATTGTAACCACAATGCTTTATAAAATTGCATTAAAGAAAGTCAAAACGGTATTTTTTCAAAACCAAGACAATATGCAGTTTTTTATTGATAAAAAAATCGCGCTTGGAAAACACTATTTGTTGCCGGGTAGTGGCGTTAATTTAGAAAAGTTTGCGCTAATGGACTTGCCTAGTGAAGATAATATCGGGTTTGTATTTATTTCACGCATAATGAAAGAAAAAGGCATCGACAATTATTTGGACTCGGCTAAGAATATAAAAGAAAAATATCCAAACACAACTTTCCACGTCTGCGGTTTTTGTGAAGAAAATTACGAGCAAAAGTTAAAAGAATACCATGATAACGGTATTATAGTTTACCATGGTATGGTGCGCGATATTAGAACTGTTTTAAAAGACGTTCATTGCACGGTGCATCCGTCTTATTACCCAGAAGGTCTTGCAAACGTTTTGCTCGAAAGTGGTGCAACAGGTAGGGCAATTATTACAACTGACAGGGCAGGTTGTCGCGAAGTATTGGTTGACGGCGTAAATGGTTATTTAGTAAAACAAGACGATACCGAAGATTTAATAAAGCAGATAGAAAAATATTTAGCGCTTTCTTATCAAGAAAAAGTTCAAATGGGCTTAAACGGTCGTGAAAAAGTAGAAAAAGAATTCGACCGTCAAATCGTTATCGAAAGATATCTAAAAGAATTGGAGTAATTTTCATGAGAAGACTAATTGCTAATATAATTAGCATTATTTACACTTTTTTCAAATTTATCTTCATAAAAATATTTCATATAAAAGGGTTTTCGTTTAAAATTATCGAACGATTTTCCCCAAATGTTGTAATCGAGATGGGAAGAAAATCGGTATTACAACTAGGAAAAAAAGTTCGCGCTCATAGTGGTTGTATATTTAAAATTAGAAAAAAGGCGCAGTTAAAAATTGGAAATGATGTCTCATTTAATTATGGATGTAAGGTTTTCTGCCATAATTCGATCACGATTGAAAAGGGTGTTGAATTTGGTCCTGATGTAAAAATATATGATCACGACCACGATTTTAGAGCAGAAGGTGGACTTAAAGCAGGAAAGTTTAACTATGCCGATGTATATATTGGCGAAAATGCATGGATAGGTGCAAATGTTATAATATTAAAAGGTGCAAATATTGGTAAAAACGCTGTTATAGCAGCTGGTTCAATAGTGAAAGGAAATGTGCCCGAAAATACCGTTTATATTCAAAAAAGAACGACTGAGATCAAAGAATATTAAAAAGAAGGGTTGATAAATGAAAATACTTATTGCGACCGATATACGATTAGTAAAATTTGATAATAAATATTATGCATCTTCACAATATTTCAGTATTTTAAAAAGATATTATGATGCTTTTGGCAATATAACAATTATTTCTCGTTGTGAAAATGTGGCAGAATTAAGCACTTCTTGTATTGAGATAACAAATTTTATAGATGAAATAATAGTTGTTAGTTCTTTAGCTAAAGTAGTTTTAGGAAGATATAATAAATTGATTAATAATGCTATAAAATCGTGTGATATGCTTGTTGCTCGTATTCCATCATTTATTGCGTATACGGCTTATCATTTTGCGAGAAAGTATAATAAAAAAATTTACGCTGAATTAATGGGGTGCGCATGGGATGCTTTTTGGAATCATAGTTTAGCAGGTAAATTGTTGGCGCCATATGCGTTTTTTAAAATGAAAAAAGTTGCAAAAAATTCTAATTATACACTTTACGTTACTAAAAATTATTTGCAAAAAAAATATCCTTGTAAAGGAAAAACTATCGGTGTGTCAAACGTAAAAATAAGCGATATTTCACAAGAAATATTAGAAAAAAGAATTAATAAAATAGAAAATTTAGATTTTTCAAAAGAACTAATCTTGACAACGACTGCTGCTGTAAACGTTAGATATAAAGGACAGCAATTCGTTATAAGGGCAATACCTGCGTTAAATAAACTTGGTATAAAAGTTAAGTATAGACTTATCGGTGGTGGAGATAATACATACTTATTAAATCTTGCAAAAAAACTTAGTGTAGAAAATCAAGTAGAATTTGTTGGGAGAAAACCGTTAGATGAGGTTTTTAAGCTGCTTGACGAAACTGATATTTATATTCAACCAAGTTTGCAAGAAGGTTTGCCACGTTCTGTCGTAGAAGCGATGAGTAGGGGCTGTCCTGCATTAGGGGCAAGAACTGCAGGCATTCCAGAACTTATTGCTAATGAATGCGTATTTAAGCGGAAATCACCGAACGCTATTGTTGAAGCTATTCAAAAAATCGCAAACAAAGAAAAGTTTATTGAACTTGCAACACAAAACTTTAAAGAGTCAAAAAATTATGTTGAAACAGTTTTAGATAAAAAACGTATTGGGTTTTATGAAAAGGTAAAAAGTAACGATTAAAAAAGGTAGAGATGATTCCAGTTAATATTGCAATTAAAAATAATGAACAAAATAAATTAAAAAGAATAGTTCGTTCAAATCTTCTTAGTTTAACACTTGCAAGTGTTACTATTTTAGTATATTTATTAAGTCTCAACAAACTATTTTGTTACGCTCTTAGTATATGTTTTATTATATACCTTTTAACCACTGACACATCTACTATTTTTTATGCTTTTTGTTATATATTTGTTGCGAATGAATTGCTCATTATTGAGACTTCTTCAATATCGATTATTATTCTCCTTTTGTTTAGTTTTAAAACTCTAACAAGAGTTTTGACGCGTAGGCATGTATCGATAAATCTAGTTTTGTTTTTTACAAGTTTAATTTTTGTTGTGTATTGTGTTTTGTGCATAGTTATTGTAAGCAAGGAGCAATTTGTTAATGCGTTAAAAATGTTGCTTTATTTGCTTTTCGCGGTGGAATTATTTAAAGACAATAAACAAAATCTTATTAATTTATACAAGTATGGATATATATTTATTGCTTTAGGAATTGCGTTTACAGGACTTTTATCTTTTTTTATTAATGGTTTTCCTGATTTGGATGTAAGATATACTTTTTCTGATAAGATTACAATTAATCAAATAGCGATTATTTCTTCATTATGTGTCGTAAATTTGACTTATTGTTTAATAAAATTTAATGATTTTAAAATGTCTTTATGGGCAGTTTTAGTCAGTTTCTGTATTTTTTTTGGATTACTTACTCAATCAAGAAGTTTTATTTTAGGAACTGGGTTAGGCATAGCTTTATTAATAATTTTTACTGGTAGTAAAAAAAGAAACTTTTATTTGTGTTCTTTTATTTTATTTGCTGTGGTGGTTGTTTTAGTTGTCAGTTATATTTTTCCTAATGCTTTTGATAGAGTTGTGGTTGCATGGGAAAGAATAATAAATTCTTCTAATGGCGATATTTCTAATGGGCGTTATATATTATGGGATCAAACAATACAGTCAATGAATACGAATGTGATTTATAAATTTTTTGGAGCGGGTGATTTTAAATTGGTTCAGGCAGTGTTTGACGATCAAGTATTAATGGCCCATAATATGTTTATAGAAACTTGGGTGTTATTCGGTTATATAGGTAGCGGATTAGTGCTAGTGATTTATTTAATATGTATAAAAGATTACATATTTATTGGCAAAATTAACTCTTTTTCAATAACCGCAATGGTTCCAATTATAGTTCTTGTTTGTCTATTGTTTTTCTCACATCATTTTATAGGAAAGACTATGAGTTTATTCTTCTTGATTAATTTTATTCCTTTGGCTAATAGTAAAAAGGAGAGTGTATTATGAAAATGCTTTTTACAATTCCAAGGTTAGTATATAGTGGTGCACCTAAAATATTAGCTTGGATTGCAAACAATATGGCAAAAAAAGGCCATGAAGTAACGATTTTAACTTTTTTTAAATCGAATATAGAAAAAGAAATTAGCGAAAATGTAACTGTTACGAGCTTAGATATTAAGCAAAGTAAAAATTGGTTTATAAGAAATACATTTGGAATGCTAAAAATAAATCACATTCTACATAAAAATGTAAACGAAATAAATCCTGATGTGATTATTTCATTTATTGATTCAGTTAGCTTATTGTACTTACTCAAGAATAGGTTTTCTAAAAAAAGGAAAATTGTAGTTTCAGAGCGCGCTGATCCATATCAGATTAAAGGAATTATGTCAAAAATTCGTTTTGGTCTTATGAAAAATGCAAGTTGGTCTGTTTTTCAAACTGACGGAGCGCGCGAATTTTTTAAAGGAAAAATATTTGAAAAAAGTTCTGTAATTCCAAATCCAGTTATTTTAGAAAATAGCGATAATCCAGGCGAAGAAAAGATTGATTTTTCAATGCGAGATAACAGAATTGTTTCAGTTGGGAGGTTGAGTTTAACGCAAAAAAGACAAGACGTTTTAATAAATGCATTTAAAATTGTTTTAGAAAAGCACCCTGAAATGCAACTTGTATTTTATGGCGACGGACAAGATCGAGCAAAGATTGAAAGTATTATTAAAGAAAATGGATTAGAGAATAAAGTTATTTTAGCAGGCGTTACTAAAGACGTTAAAGAGTCTATTAAAAAAGCGAAAGTTTTTGTTTTATCTTCTGATTTTGAAGGTATTCCAAACGCTTTGATCGAAGCAATGCAATATGGCGTCCCTTCAGTTTCTACCGATTGCAGTCCAGGTGGAGCAAGGCTTTTAATAAATGATGGCGAAAATGGCTTTATAGTTCCTTGTGGGAATATAGAAAAACTTGCCGAAAAAATTAATATCCTTATTGAGAATTCAGAGATTTCAAATAAATTTTCAAAAAGTTCACCTAAAATCTGTGAAACTTTTTCAGAAGAGAAAATTGCTAATATGTGGGAAGATTGTTTTATAAAAATAAGGGATAAAAAATGAAAGTTTTGTTTAAAAAATTAAAAATTAGGTGGCTTAAAGTTACTGATAAATGTTTTGTAAAAATTCGACGGAGATGTATAAAAAACAAAGATTTTTCTATCATTTGTAATAACTGTTGGGCTGGGTATGTTTATAGACGGTATGGCATTAGTTATTTAACCCCTACCGTTGGTTTGTATTTTTTTGCTGAAGATTTTATTAAATTATGTTATAATCTTAAATATTATATGCATTTGCCTTTAGAATTTATTTCTGTAGAAGAATCTAAATATTCAAATAAATTAAAAGAAAAAGGACAAGTCAATGTTCCTATTGCAAGGCTTGATGATATTGAAGTAATTTTTTTGCATTATAAGACAGAACAAGAAGCACGCGAAAAATGGGAACGCCGTGTAAAAAGAATAAACTATGATAATTTAATTTTTAAATTTAGCGAAATGAATGATTGTTCTTACGAACATTTGCAAAAATTTGATGCTTTAGAAGTTGATAAAAAGTTTGTAATAGTAACAAAACAATATGATAAAATAAATTGTTCAATTGTGGATGAAAAAGCAAAAAATCAACAGCAGATAAAAGATGATACTACTTTTTATCACAAATACATAAATCTTAACAAATTAGTAAACGCAAAAAAAGTTTGTGGAAATAGATTTAAAGATTAAACTTATGACTAGATCTCAAAAAATAAAATTGAATACGTTTTTTGGGTTAGCAAATCAATTAATTACGTTGGTTTGTGGTTTTATATTGCCAAGATTTATTCTCAAGTATTACGGTTCAGAAGTTAACGGTTTAGTATCATCAATTACTCAATTTTTAGGGCTTATTACTTTATGCGAATTAGGTTTAGGTTCAGTTGTTCAATCTGCTTTATATAAACCGCTTGCGATAAACGACGAAGTCGGCGTAAGTAAAATTATGATTTCTGCGCGTCGATTCTTTAACCGAATCGGCATTATAATGCTTGTATACGTAGTTGTTTTAATGGTGGTTTTACCCTTAAAACAACTTGAGTCTTTCGATTTTTTAACAACGGCTCTTCTTGTTGCATCAATGTCGATAACTTATTTTGCGCAATACTTTTTTGGCATTAAAAATCATTTGTTGCTTAATGCAGACCAAAAATCTTACGTTCAACTTATTTTACAAATTGTTACCGTAATATTAAACACAGCCGTTTGTGTTATATTAATTGTTTTAGGTTCGTCAATTCAAGTTGTTAAACTTGCAACGTCTGTAATATTTTTATTACGACCGCTTGGCTTAATGCTTTACGTTCGCAAAAATTATAAAATTGACTATACGTTAACTCTTACCGAAGAGCCTATAAAACAAAAATGGAATGGGTTAGCGCAACATTTTGCAACCGTTGTTTTGCAAAATACTGATACGGTAGTATTAACAGTATTTTCAACTCTTGTAAATGTATCCATATATAACGTTTATCATATGGTTGTTATTGGGGTAAGGCATATGGTAGAGTCTTTGACTGTTGGAATTCAAGCGCTATTAGGAAACCTTTATGCAAAAGACGAAAAAGAAGAACTTGAAAAAACATTTAATAAAACAGAATGGTTGATGCATACAGTAGCCGTTTTGGCTTTTACTGTTGCAGGTGTTCTTATTATTCCATTTATTAGGGTGTATACTGATGGGATAACGGATGCTAATTATATAGTTCCGACTTTTGCTGTTTTAATATGTGTAGCGACAGCTTCATATTGTTTAAGATTTCCTTACCATATTATGGTCAAAGCGGCTGGGCATTATAAAGAAACTCAGTTAAGTGCTATAATAGAAATGGTTATTAATATTTTACTTTCGATTGTGTTGGTGTTTAAATTAGGGTTAACAGGTGTTGCAATAGGAACGCTTGTTGCAATGACTTACAGAACTATATACTATGCGTTATATCTTCGTAAAAATATAATTAACCGACCTATAAAGCACTTTATCAAGCATATGTTAGTTAATATTTTAACCGTCGGGTTAATTGTTTTAGCGACTTTTTGGATAAAACTTGGCGCGGTAAATTATTTATCTTGGTTTATAATGGCAATAGAAGTGGGTGTAATTGCCCTTGCTATTACGTTTGTTGTTAACTTGATTTTTTACAAAGACCAAACGCTTTCAATATTTAGTTCTATAAAAAAGAAATTAATCAAAAAAACATAGGTTTAAATTTATGATAAATGAAGAAAAAACAATTTCCGCAGCAGAAACTGAATTGAAAAATTGTACTTTTGTAAAGACGGTGTTAATGTTGTTGGTTATATTATATCATAGTATGGTTTTTTGGTGTGGAAATTGGTTTACGGCTAATCCAGTTTATCAATCAACAGTATTATGTTTTATATCAAAATGGCTAAATAGTTTTCATATCTTTGCGTTTACGTTAGTTTCAGGTTATATTTTTTATTATATAAAATATGAAAAGGGCGGTTATGATAAATTTGCGCCTTTTATAAAGAATAAGGCAAAACGTTTATTAGTTCCATATATTTTTGCTGCTATAGTTTGGGTTGTTCCATTACAAACTGCTTTTTTGAAATATGATTTTATTACAATTCTACAAAAATATATTTTAGGGTATAGCCCAAGCCAACTTTGGTTTTTATTGATGTTGTTTTGTGTTTTTATAATAAGTTGGTTTATGGCAGATTTCTTTAAAAAGTCTAATATTTTAAGCGGATTTGTTGTGTTGTGTTTTTATGGTTTAGGGTTTTTATTAGCTCTATTTATACCGAACATATTTTCAATATGGACAGCGTTTAAATATTTAGTTTTCTTTTGGCTTGGTTTTAAAATAAGACAAAATGGCAGTAATATATTTACTAAAATTCCTTTATTAGTTTGGATCATTGTAGACATAATAATATTTAGTTTATATTTTTATATTTCTCAAAAGGATGCGCTAATATTTGAAGTTGTAAGTATAGGCATTGGGTTTATTGCGAATATAATTGGTGCAATTACAGCATTTTTAGGCTTGCAAAAATTAGCGAGTAAAATTAAGTGGGAAGATAATAAGATTTTTAGAATTTTCAGTAAAAATTCTATGCCAATGTATTTATTCCACCAACAAATAATTTACGTAACCATTTACTTTTTGAATGGTTTAATAAACCCATACATAAATGCATTAATTAATTTCATAGTAGCAACGTTAATTTCATTGGTCGTTTCATTTATTCTAACGAAATTTAAAATTACTAGATTTTTAATTGGCGAGAAATAATTATTATAAATATTTTAAAAAATAGTATTAAATTTATTTGCAAAAGTTAAATTAGATAGGGTAGAATATTTTTATGCACGTAGTTTGTCCTTACAGAGTTTGTCCGCTTGGGGCGCACGTCGACCACCAAATGGGCGTAATAACCGGGTTTGCCATTGATAAAGGCATTCATTTTGAGTACGAGCCGACTAATGACGGTCGCGTACTTTTGACGAGCAACGATTTCAAGGGAATCGTTTCTTTTGACGTAAACGGTTTTTTAGATATTAAAGAAGATTGGGGCAACTATATGCGTGGCGCGACGAAGATTTTGCGCGACAGTTACAAACTTAAAAAAGGTGTTGAAGGCTCGTTCTGTGGGGAACTGCCTATTGGCGGGTTATCGTCGAGTGCGGCGGTAACGCTTTGCTATTTAAAGGCTCTTTGCTCTGTTAATAATATAACGCTTACAAACGCAGAGCTTATAGATTTTGCATACCGAGCAGAAGCCGAGTTTATCGGTTTAAAGATAGGTAAGCTTGACCAATCGTGCGAAGTTTTATGTAAGAAAAATCATTTCTTATACCTTGACACGCGTGATATGAGTTATACGTTAATTCCTGAGAACGAAAATCATACACCATACGAGTTTTTAATTGTGTACTCAGGACAAGCGCGCAGTTTAGTCAATAGTGCGTATAACGTTAGAGTTGACGAATGTAAGTCGGCTGCGTACTTTACAAAAGCGACTTTAAATCTTGAATACGGCAAGTATATAGATACATATTTACGCGATATTACGTTTGAGCAATTAAAGTCGTGTAAGGAGATTATGCCAAAAAATTGGTACAAGCGTGCCGAGCATTTCTTTACTGAAACCGAGCGCGTTTTAAAGGGCGTTGAAGCTTGGAAAAACGGCGATATGATTGAGTTTGGCAGACTTATCAAAGAGTCGGGCGAGTCGTCTATAAACCTATACGAAGCTGGCTCTGTTCTTCTTAAAGACCTTAACCGAATCATCAATGAAACGGACGGCGTTTACGGTGGTCGGTTTATGGGTGGTGGATTTAACGGCTGTTGCCTTGCGGTTATAGACCCTGACAAGAAAGAGCAAATTAAGGAAACTATTACTGAAAAGTATTTAGCTTTGCATCCTGACAAAAAAGGTGCTTACGAAATTTTTACTTGTGCATCAAGTGACGGAATAGGAGAGTAGTTATGGATTGTATTTTACTTTGTGCAGGGTACGCTACTCGTATGTATCCATTAACCGAAAATTTTCCGAAACCACTTTTAGAAATCGGTGGTAAGCCACTTATTGATTATTTAATTGACGATTTAGCGATTAATCGACTTATAGACCGATTTGTTATTGTTTCAAATCATAAATTCATCGACCATTTTGAAAAATGGAAATTAACCCGTAAAGAAAATATTGTTCTCTTAAATGACGGTAGCACCGCTAACGAAAACCGTCTTGGTGCAGTTAAAGATATTCAGTTTGCGATTGAAAAAGCCGAAATTTTAGACGATGTTTTAGTTCTTGCAGGGGATAATCTTTTAGATTTTTCATTAAAGGCATTCGTCGATTTTGCTGCTATGAAAAAATCTAACGCCGTTATGCGTTATTATGAAAGCGAACTAACAAAGCTTAAGCGCACAGGCGTTGCCGTTATAGACGATAACGATTTAATAGTTTCAATGAAAGAAAAGCCTGAAAATCCAAAATCGAATTGGGCTATTCCACCCTTTTATATTTTTGCAAAAGCGTATCTATCTGAATTTAAAAAAGGCATTGAAAGCGGTTGTAAAGTAGATGCTCCCGGAGAATTTTTAGAGTGGTTTGCAAAGCGCAATCCTGTTTACGCTTTTCAAATGCCCGGAAGTCGTATTGACATCGGCAACTTAGAAGGCTATGAAAAAGTAAAGAAATCTTATAAGGGAATATCATAATTTTTATGAATTTCAATTTTACTAAAGCTAAAAAGTTAATAATTTTCTGCTTGTTATTTAGCTCCGTTTTTGTTTTATCTTTTACAAAAAGCCCGATTAATCGCGCTATAGCCGATGATTTAGTGCTTACTTGCGAATACGATAATACAGTTATTACTTCTGTTGACTCAAACAAAATTATCGCTACAAGTCCGAACGGTGAAATTACTTTAAGTATTTACGATGATGCTGCTAGCATCAGCACTGCCGTTACAGGTCACGATGTATATTTTATAAAATCTGCTCAAAACGGTGGAACTCCGTTAGCAATTTCTTTACCCGACGAAGTTGCAACGGCTACGATTGAAATTACAGCTAGTGCATACGTTGCAACAAAAGACGTTTCGATTGATTTACTCAAAAACGGTGAAAGCGTAATGCCAAACGGCGCAATAAGTTTGCTTGGAACGCACGTAGTAGAAGGTCCATTCGGCGCGTACGAATATTCGTATAATCCTAATACGTTTTCTGTCACCGTTAGCGGTGGTGGAGAGTATATCGTATCTTGCATAAGTAATTCGTCAGGTAGTTCGGTCGTTTATTTTAGTAACGTTAAAATTTGTGCAACGCTAAATCAAGAAGTACCGTTCATCTCAGAATATGAGCTTGAAGATTTTGGGTATTTGCCCGAAACAAAAAGCGAGTTTACGTCAAGTGGTTTAGTGTATACTCATCTTGGTTGGGTTAATAAAGATTATAACGTGGTTGACCAAACTCAAGCTTTACCGGCAGGTAAATATTACGCAGTATATGCTAGTATTGAAGAAAAAGGCGCGTCAATTTTAATGAAATTGCCAACGGGAATTAAACTTGGTTATAAGTTGCATTTCTTCGATAATCGCTATATTGAGCCACTTATTTTAAACGGTGGACTTAAGTTTTTCGGGGAATTTAGACTTGACGGCTACACCGATTTCGTTTCTCAAGAATTAACAACCTATACCTTTATTGACGGCGTTTTGAACTTAGATATTTGCATAACCTCCGTTCCGTCAAAGTACTATAAAACGGATGTTTCTTCTAAATTAGCCGTTCAGTTCGGTGAAAATGGGAAAGTATTAAAATCTTCTACGCCAACTTCAAAAAACGTTTTCTACGTCGCAAATTATTTTTATAACGACTTAAGAGAAAGCTATGACGAAGAATATAGTCATCAAATTTGGATAGAAGTAGAAGGTGAAAGAGTTGTAAAATATAGTAAGTACGCAGATTTCCAAAGAGATGTTTTTAAAACTATTATAGATGATGCTAATAATTTAGATTAACGAATAATAGCCGTGCGAAAAAATTCGCACGGCTATTTTTTAGTGATGGTGATGATGCCCATATATAAGCTTTTGAATTGGTTCTACTTTACAAATTGTTTCTTCGCAATTTTCTTGTGTATTTTCAAACTCTAAAGTTGCGTGAACAATGCCATGTTCTTTTAGCTCTTGTTTGATTTTTTGTTTAACGTTTAAACTGCAATCATCAGAAACCACGTGCATAGTTGCATAAACACCTTGACCGTCAAGTGACCAAAGATGAATATGATGAACGTCTACGACACTTTCGATTTCAGTAAGGTGACTTTTAAGTTCTTCAATATCTATCCCTTTTGGTGTTTTTATTAAGAAAAGGTCAAGGATTTCTTTGGCTGTTTTGCATGCGTTTATAAAGATGAATATTGCCACGCCAAACGACATAATAGGGTCTAAAATTAATAGGTTAGAAAACTTCATAACTATCGCGCCGATTAGAACGACTATCCAACCAAGCACGTCTTCAAGCATATGAAGGTTGACGGCTTTTTGGTTTAGAGAGTGCTCGCCCTTGGTAAAAATGCTTGCGCACAAGTTAACAACGGTGCCGATAACTGCAAAAATTATCATGCCGTTATAATTAATCGCAACAGGCTGTATTATGCGTTTAATCGCGCTATAGGCGACCATAATTGAGCCAATAAGCAAAATCACCGTCGTAATAACCGCGCCTAGAATAGAAAATCTTGCATAACCAAAATTATATTTTTTATCAGGCTGCTTGTTGCTTTTCTTTTCTAAGAAATAAGACGCACCTATGCTTATGCTGTCTCCTAAATCGTGTATCGCGTCTGAAAAAATGGCAATGCTGTGCGTGAAAATTCCACCAAAAAATTCAAATACTGAAAATCCGAAATTTAATAAAAATGCAACTAAGATTCTTTTTTGAGATTTCATTTTTACTTCCTTTTAATTTGACTTTATTGAACGAAAGTTTTATAATTTGTATGATATCGAACTGTATGTTCAATAACAGTTTATTATATTTTCTTAAAAAGAGCAATATGTAAAAAATTGAGTTTGTTCGATACTGAACAAATTAAAGAAATTGTATGGGGGGATTTATGGATAGGAGAAAAAGAAAGAGCCGAGAAGCCATTTTCAACGCCTTTGTCAACCTGCTTTCAAAAAAGAGTTTTGATAATATTACGGTAGGGGAAATTATCGAGCAGGCAGACGTCGGCAGGGCAACGTTTTACGCTCATTTTGAAACTAAAGAATTTTTATTAAAGGGGCTGTGCGCCGAACTTTTCGACCATATTTTCGAGTCGGAATTAAAAAATAACACGCACCGAAATATTTTTCAATGTGACGCGCCAAATTCTGTGTTTTTGCACTTGTTTCAGCACTTTAAGAAAAACGATAACAACATTTGCAAACTGTTATCAAGCGAAAACAACGGCTTGTTTTTAAAATATTTTAATGATAGTCTTATAAAACTTATCAAAAATCACTTGCACGAATTTCAGAATCAAAAACCTGATATCGTCAGCGAAGATTTTTGGATAAGCTATGTAACTTCAACCTTTGTAAACACTGTTTTATGGTGGGTGGAAAAGGATATGCAACTTTCACCAGAAACTATAACAAACTATTTTTTAGCAGTTGTCTAATTAAACGCGCCTAACTCAAATGCTGAGTTAGGCGCGTTAATCGTGCTATAGATAGTTTTTTAAGGTTTATTAATTCCGACGTAGCCCGATTCTTCGATAATAAATTGACCTTCGCTAGATAGCATCCAATCAATAAGTTTGTAAACGTTTTCGTTTGGGTTATCTTTATAAGTCACAGCATAAACAGGCGTAACAATCGGGTACGAGCCGTTTTTAATATTTTCTTTAGTCGGGCTGATTCCGCCGATAGCAAGCATTTTTATATCGGGATTTTTAATAATGCCTTCAACGTAATAGCGAAACGAAAATCCTATTGAGGTTGTTTTGTTTTTGTATTGGGCGACTTGTTCAATAATAGCACCCATGCCGTCTGAAAGAGTTTCCGTAGTTGGTTTCATGATAGGTGTGTCTTGCATAAAGCGAATAAGCATGCTTTGGCTTCCACTGCCTTCGTTTCGCTGAAACGGAACGATTTCTTCGTTTCTGCCACCGACTTCGCTCCAATTAGTTATCTTTCCCGAATAAATTCCTTTTATTTGCTCTACGGTTAGGCTTTCTATAGGATTGTCTTTATGAACAAAGAACACAAAAGCTTCCGAGCCTATCTGCGTGTATTCAAAAGTCGTTCCAAGCTGATTAGCCGTCGCTATTTGTTCGTTTGACGGGCTAGCGCCAATAAAGATGTCCGTGTTTTTTTCAGCAAGTTCTTGATAACCACCAACCGTATTGTTGTAGGTGAATGTCCCGTCATAAATTTTTGTTGAGTCAGGGTAGGTAGCGTTAACAAATGCAGAGTAAACGGGGAACACTGCCGCAGCGCCGTCAATTATCGGAAGGTCGGCTTTTTCAAGCTCGCTAAAGTCTAACGTTTGACTCTTTATTTTAACTATTTTCGAGTCGTCTTTAAAAGGCAAATACTCGTATACGTTAATGCTTGGAGTAGTGTTAATGGTGATAGCGTCGTTGTAAATTCGTATTCCACTTTGCACCCCGAAAAGAATTGCAAAGCATAAAACGTAGCAAGCATAACAAATAAGATATTTTTTTCGTTTTTTAAGCCAAATTAGTGGAATTAATAGCGGTAAAAGTAAAATGCTTAAGCATATCGTTACTGTCCAATAAGTGTGCAGAGCAAGTACAAAATATAGTAAAAATGACGCAAAACAGCACCCTAAACTCAGTATTACTGTCAATAAAATTTTGATAAAGATATTAAAAGATTTCGACTTAAAAAATTCCATAAAAGCATCTTATTCCTTTTAATTATTACTTAAAAAATATCTCACCGTTGACGTCTGAAAAACTACTTCCCACACATTAAATTTTTAATTTTTCTTTCAACTTCTTCAACGTCGTATATGACACCAACCTTATATTTTTTACCGTCAGTAGTGGTAAGATGAAGAACTCCAAAAGTATATTTATTGTACCGTCCTGTTGAGCATAAGCCTATAACTTTTAAAATTTTATGATAGGGGACGAAAATTTCCGTTTTTCCTTTAATATATAGTCCTTTTCTGTCGTATTCTAAAATAACTCTAGGTTTTTTAATATTTGAAAACGCTAAATATCCAGTCCATATCGCCATTGCTAAAAAGAAAATAGCAAATAGTAAAAACGCAATATGATTTTCATTAAAAATATAAGCAGTGACGAGTATCAAAAAGAAAATTGCGCTGATTATCATTCCGGTAAGTTCTCCACCAATAAAGCCTTTTGCTTTTATTCCCAATTCTTTTTTTGCCATTTTCTAATCCTTTATAAATTTTTTAAAAAATATATTAATTCTCCAATCCTATTAAATAATCTGACGTACATCCAAAAAATCGACAAAGGATAATAATGCTATCAATATTCGGAACACGCAAACTCTTTTCCCAGCGATTAATGCATGCTGCGCTTAAATTAACTTTTTTAGATAATTCATACTGAGTAAGCTTTCTTTCTTCTCTTAACTCTTTTAATCTTTCTGCAAATCTATTCATAATAACTCCTTATTTTAAATAATTATATACCAAATGGTAGCAAAAGGCTTGACTTTTACCAAATGGTAAATATATAATATATAAAAAATGGTAAAATGGAGTAAATATGAAAAATACAATTAAGATTGAAATTATTAAGAATTTTATGCAAAAAAACGGAATAAGCAAAACAAAATTTTGCAAAATGTGTAAAATCAGTCCTAGCACGTTAAACAAGATTTTGGCCAATGATGATAACTTTTATATAATTGCTCTTTTTAAAATCGCAAAAGTTATTAAAGTCGAAGTATATCAAATGTTTAATTGAAGGTATTAATTTACTCGCTTACGCGAGTTAGGGGTTCGAATCCTTATACACAAACAAAAAAGTCCAACTCAAAAAATGAGTTAGACATTTTTGGCGCGCCGTAAGGGATTCGGGGGACGTTTTGGAAAACGCAAAGCGTTTTGGTTGAACAAGTTCAACGCCAAAAGTCAATTAATATATAATTTACTCGCTTGCGCGAGTTAGGGGTTCGAATCCTATATACAAACAAAAACCGAGCCAAACACAAGTTTGACTCGGTTTATGGCGCGCCGTAAGGGATTCGAACCCCTGGCCTTCGGTTCCGTAGACCGACGCTATATCCAGCTTAGCTAACGGCGCATTTTTTTAATTTCACTTTCACAAGTGCTTTACAATTATATGTTATTACGAAAACTTTGTCAACAAATTTATATCAATTTTTATAATTTATTCCTTTTATTGATTGTTTTTGCAAATAGAATTAAAAAAACGCTACGCTTTGCAAAAATGTAAAGCATAGCGTTTTTTCATTTAGCTTAAGCGTTATAAATATTTACGACTAATTAAAGTTTGTTTTTTCGTTCGTCCGTTATAATATGCTCAATCTGAGTGTGTTCTTTTGTAAGATAATCTTGCATAAACGTTGGAAATGCTTTATATTTATCAAGTTCTTTTATAGGTATCCACTTGAACGTTTCAACTGCACCGTGAGTAATGCTTTTCGTTTTATCATTGAGTATTTTCGTTCCACGTGGCTTCATTTTAAAATAAAAAGCAAGTTCGTGGCAGTCTAAACCTTTTAGCGTTCCACTGTTTTCATCAAAAAAGTTTTCGTGAATAACCGCTAGGTGGTCGATCTCATATTTTACACCCGTTTCTTCAAAGACTTCTCTTAAAACTGCTTGTTCTGCTGTTTCGCCAATATGTACTCCACCACCAACGGAATAAAAATAGTCTTCGTTTTCGTTCGTGACGAATAGCACGCAATCATCTTCAACAATTATGGCGGCGGCACGGTATCGAAACCATTTGTTTTCTTTTGTTAAGCAACAATCATACATATTTTTTTCTCCTTTTAAATTCGTAGGTTTGAAATAATAGCATATTAAATTTTAGTTGTAAAGTCTTTTAAGTCAATTTTTTGCAAAGTTTTTGAAAAAAATTGAAAAAATATTTTGACATTACCAATAAATTGTGCTATCATAGTAAAGCAATTTACAGATAAATATCTTTTTTAATAATTCGACTATGGAGAAATACCCAAGTGGCCGAAGGGGCTCCCCTGCTAAGGGAGTAGTACGCGAAAGCGTAGCGAGGGTTCAAATCCCTCTTTCTCCGCCAAAATCTTTAAAAAAGTGGTAAAAACTGCGGGTTTTGCCACTTTTTTTTGCTTTAAAACGCGTGTTTTCGCTTCTTTTTTACTTAAAAAAATCTTTTTTGGGGCAATACTTGGGGCAAAAATACGCCTTTTTTGTTAGATTTTATCTAAATAATTGAGTTTTTTCGCTTCTGAAAATTGGAACTCAAGCGAAAAATGAGTGTAAACGGTTGCGGTAATTTTACCACGTTTAACACCTTCGAAGTCGTGACCAGCCCAGGTTGCAACAAGTTCTGGATGAACGCCACACTCTTTTGCTCGACTTATGAAGGTGTGACGTAATTCGTGCAACGTATGCGCGCCGTCGGTTGCTTTGTTTACGCTGTCCGTTAGACGGCTAACATTGACATTGTAGGCTTTTTCGTTATCCCAAAAACGCTCGACGACTTGCCGTAAATAAGGGAAAAGCGGTATTTCGCGAAAAACTTGTTCTTTTCGGCCTTTAACTTTCGCGCACGGTATCATTACCGTGTTTTTTTCAAGGTCGAAATTTGCGTGAGTTAATTGCACGACTTCCGCGCGACGGCATCCAGAGTAAAGCATAAACAAAACCGCAGGCTCGAAGTGACTGCCTTTGATACGTTCGACAAGCTTGAGTTCTTCCTGGATAGAAAGCGCCGTACCGTTGCGACGGTAGTGTTTAGGAAAATTAACAAGCTTTACTGGGTTTTTTGTGATAATTTCGTTTTTAACGGCTTGGTCAAAAATAAAAAGAGAAACGACTTTTACGTCTTCTAAAACGCGTGTTTTGCCCTCTTCGTAAAGACGGTTTACGAGTTTTTGAATATCAACTGCCTTAATTTCACTTATCGGCATAAATTCGAACGCCGGTAATAGGTGGTTTTTCAATATTCGCGTATACGTTCTAAACGACGTGCTTTTAATAAGCGGTTTTTTAAGTTCGAGTGCCTCAAGCGAAAACGCGCCAAAAGTGATTTTATTAACGCTTCTCTTCGTGCATCCATGCAAGCGCATCAATTTTTCGTTTTCGACCTTAGCCCACGTTGCGAACTTTTCTAAAGCTTCTTTTTTGATTTTACTCATAAAACTTTTTGAGTAACCGTTGCGACGGTAGCGCACTTCATAATAAGTTCCGCTCGGGGTTTCTCTCTTTCTAATATTAGCATCTTTTTGTTTAATCATGTCGTTGTTTTGCTCCTTTTCAACGACTGCTAAACTTTGTCCCTTCTTAGCTCCAAAATCGACAGCGACTATTTTTTGTCGGTCGAGTTCAGACTGCTTCAAATAATCTTTAATTGTAAAAACCGATTCAATTATCGAATCTAATAAATTAAGTAGTACGTTTTTTTGCATGCTAATAGAATAGCACAAAATATCGTATATTTTTTACTCGAAAAATAAGCCTGTTTTTCGAGTATTTTTTATGCCTTTTTCTTTTGCATTACGGCCATACCACGTAAACTATCAAGAATTGTTTCCTGGCGGACTTCTGAAAGCGTTCTAAACAACTCTAAAAGTTCAAGCTCAGAGTCAGACAGACTAAGTTCTTCAGAGTTCGAGCTTGAAATCACGCCAAAGTCATCTTCTCTGCCGATAAGGTAGTCTACTGAACAGCCGAAAAAGTCCGCCAACGCGCGCGCTTGTAAAATAGACGGCATACTGCCTCTATTTACATAAGAAGACACTGTCGAGCGCGGTAATTTAGCGCCGTCAGCAACCTCTGTAAGCGTTAAACTTTTTTCTTCAGTCAATTCTTTAAACCTCGTTAAAAAATCCATACCACCTTTTATCCTCTTTTACGCTTTTCTTGCAAAGCGACCATGCCACGTAGAGAATCGAGCATCGTTTCCTGGCGAAGTTCTGGGAGCGCGCGGAAAAGGTCGACGAGCTCGCGCTCGAGTTCGGTCAGATTTTCTTCTTCAGAGTTCGCGCTTGAGATAATGCCGAAGTCGTCTTCTCGCCCTAATAAGTAATCAACTGAACAGCCAAAGAAGTCCGCAATTTTAATTAACATATTCGGTGCTGGGTGATTAATTTCATTTTCATAAAAGCCTATAAGAGCAGGACTAACGCCTAGAATTGATGAAAGTTCTTTTTGAGTTATTTTTCTATCAGTTCTTAATTCTTTTAATCTAAACATATTTTAAACCTCTTAAAACTAGTTTTTTAATTTATTTTACTAGAATTTCTAGAAAATGTCTTGACAAACTAGAAATACTAGTTTACAATATCAATAAAAAACTAGAAATACTAGTTTTAAAAAAGAGAGGAAAGAAAAATGATTCAAACTGAAATTGAAAAAAAGGCGGTTAAAAACTTCGCAAAGTTTTTAATTGACAATTACAAGCTCGACGACTTGGAATTTTCGTCAACAGAACTTCTTGACGCTTGCGTTGAGTTTTTCAATAACTCACCGAAAAAAATTGTTTTATTTGATAAAACTTTTTCGGAAACGTTTTTAAAATTTAAAATAAATAGATTAAAACGTATTAAAAGATACGACTGCGCTATGAAATCGTTAAAATGGGTTTCAAATCAAATTCCTGACAATTTAGGCGATTCAAACGAGGAAAAAATGCTTACAGCAATTAAACGCTACGCTGATGCAGGATTGTGCGTTATGAATGAATTGAGAACGTTCATTGATTTTTACGAAGTAGAAATCATTTACATGGTGGAACAATTTTTGGATGTTGGATTCAGTTCAAAGTTAAACTGTCAAAAAATTGAGCCTGAAGACGTGATTTCACTCGCCACTAAGTTAG
>JAFQWV010000023.1 GCA_017407325.1 Clostridia bacterium
GTAGCAACGTCGTTTCGTTAAACTTTTTAGTAAATTCGTTGTAATATCCTATTAGGTCCGTTCTTTCCTTCCACATTGGTTGAACGGGTACGATAGTTGACGGATTTTGTAAAAACTCACCAAGCGCAAACGCTAGCGACGTTTTACCCGTACCCGACATACCTTGCATTACTACTATTTTTGTTACTGCCAGACTTGCTACGAATTTTCTTATGTCTTCTATATCATAGTAAAGCCCAAGCTTTGATGCAGAAAAATTCCTAAACCGTTCGCAAAAGCTTGATAGCGTTACAGTCTTATCAAACTCGACAGGCTTTTTTAAAGCTTGCTCTCGGTCGGTTTTTGTCAGCATAAAAAATCTTTCACCACTATCTGGCTTTTTCTTATCCTTCTTTTCTTCAGGCTTTGGCAAACTAGCCGAATTTTCTATAATTGCTTTTGTCTTTTCGCCTTTTCTGCTTTCCGATATCATTACTGCAAGAATAAGCGAAACAACTGCAACGATTAAAAGTATTACGTATATGATAATCGCAGCTTTACTGGATATTATCAACCAAAACAGAGAAGAACCGCTTACAACGTCTAAAAGGTTATAAAAATTAATCATGTTTCTATCCCCTTATAAAAGATTGTAAGAATTTGCAGATTTCAACGAGAGCTCGCAGTTTCCGTCACCGAGCGTGGTAAAAAGAACTTGGTCAAGTTTTTTATCTGCATTTTTGATTTTGCTCTTATTGTAGCAAGCAACTATTTGCAAAAGCTTATTTGCAACAAGCTTATCAAGCACTTGATTTTCTTCCTTTTTAAGCTCGACTAAACTAGCAGTATAACGCTCGAACTGTAAAAAGGTACGGTTGTCGATTGAAAAACCGACGAGACCATTGAAGTACGCTTCGATTTTGTCAAGTTTTTTCCAATTTTCTAAGCTCAATCCACCTTCTTGATTAACCTTTTCAACGGCATCAATAAAGCCTTTGAAAGACGGGCAAGGTTGATTTTGCAAAACTTCAAAACTTCCTACTAAGTTAGCATCGCTAAGATTTACTTCGGTTGCGTATTTAGCGTAAATATAAGTAAGTGCGTCGTTTTCTTCTTTATCTAAAACGTACCAAACGTTTTGTGGAATTGAAATATAACCTTTTTCAACGCCTTTAAGCTCTGAAAGTCTACCGTAAACGTCTAGGTTTATAGAATATCCAACGCGTGGTGCTTTTAAGTATGATTGGAATTTCTTGAAATACTTGTCGATATTAGATAAGTCTGCACCTAAAAGCGCAATAAAGTTTAGTGCATTTTTGCGATTAATCGCGCTATAAAGCCCTAAAGCAACGTCCGTATCTTTTCTTTCTGCTTGATTGTAAAGTAACCCTTCATAATCGGTTACGCTTTTCGTATTTTCGTTTATAAAAGTTTTAAACCCGAAAAACGCGCCTAAGATTTCAGCCATTTTAGCACGAACAGCTCTCTCACCCGACAGTAATATAAGCCTCGAAGACGCGATAGCAGAAATTAGTTCGCATGATATATCGTCGGTAATTTCAAGACCGCACTTTCTCGAAAAAGCCGTTAGCTGGTCTTTCAGAGTAATTAGATTTACGCTCTCAGTATATTCTTCTTTGCGCTCAGAAAAAAGATTATAAAGCTCGTACATGCTTTTTGATAAAACGACAGACTCGCTCTGTTCTTCTCTACGGTTAGAATGCTCGACAACTTGTGTCTCGCTTTGATTTTCCGTTTGAGATTTTTCGACTTGAACGCTTGCATAATTTTCGTCAGTTTGTTTACTTTTCAACAAGCGCACTACGCCAAAAATTGCAAATAACGTCGCGCCAAAAATCAAGAAAAGACAAAACAAACCTAAGATAAGCGAACCGACTGCCGTGCCTATCTTTTGGTTATTTGCACTCTCTAAAATGCGCGTAACGGAAAATGCCCAACGCGCGCCGAAAAAGGCAATAATATCAGTAAATATCGCAAACGCAATAAACGCCACAAGCTTTACCGTTTTTTCACTTTTGGTTTTTGCTGTAAACAATCTGTCCATAACAACTCCTATTCAGCCAAAAATATATACTTCGAATTTGAAAATTTGTTCAAATTTATATAAATATAACGTTATCATTAATTCTATCACTAATTTAAGTCGATTGCAATACTTTTTTTAAAAAAAAGACGTAAAAGAAATATCTTTTACGTCAAAATGCTATTAAAATAATAAAACTTGCAAAAACCGACAGTATCGCCACAACTATTAGCGAGCGTTTTGATATAGACGCTATAAGCGCAACCGCTACACCGACGATCGCAGAAAGGACGTTTCCCGTCGAATAAAATACAAACGGAAAAGTCATCGCGGCAAGAACTGTGTACGGAAGATAGTATAAAACAGATTTGAGATATTCGTTTTCTATTTTTCTTCTTATAAACGCCATAGGAAGAACGCGTATAAGGTACGTAACTAGCGCCATAGTCAAAACTAAGGCAATCATTCTAATATCACTCATCAGCGCCACCTCTTGGATAAATTTTTGCAATGATAAGCGCAGAGATTACCGCAGATATTATTATAGCAAAACCTTGACTTACACTATCTTTTAAAAGTGGAATATAGTAGAATAAACAACTTATAGCCCCACTTATTAGCACCGCAAAAAGCACTGAACGGCTTTCTTTTATAGGTGGTATTATGATAGCAATAAACATTGCGTAAATTGCAATACCGAGCGCGCTTTGCACTTCGAACGGTAAAATCCCACCTAAAATCGCACCGACTAAAGTGCCTAACGCCCAGCATATATACGGAAGTAAGCTTAGACCGTAAAAATAACTTTTATTTACACATCTGTTTTTAGTTACCGAAACTAAAAATATCTCGTCGGTGATAAACGCGCTTGATAGCAATCTATTTGGCAACGAATAGTCGTCTTCAAGTTTTTGCGACAGAGTTATACTCATTAAAAAATAGCGCGCGTTTATGACTATTTGCGTTAAAATAATTTCTAAAAACCCACCTGATCTTGCAATTATCTCTAAGCCTGCAAGTTGACCTGCGCTGGTTAGGTTGGTTGCTGAAATTAGCAGTGAAATAAGTATTGGCACGCCCAAAATACTCGACTGCACGCCAAACGCAAAGCTTACCGATAGATAGCCTAAGCCTATCGGTAACCCGTCTTTAACACCTTTAGAAAAATATGAAGTTTTCTTTTCAGACTTTTCCATAAAATATATTCTATCAAAAACTTAACTTTATAGCAAGCAAATGTATTGCAAAACAACGTTTTGCTCGATATGTTGCTTTCGCAACTCGATATGCGAAACTGCCGTTTCGCTCGATATGTGCCTACGGCACTCGATAGCAATTTTCAACTTGCGTAAAGGTCGCGAACGCTACGCGTTCCGTGAAATTTTTTCTAAGGATTTTATTTGCTTATTTTATGTAATAAAGCCTTAGAAACAAGGTCGGGCAACCCGACGGTTATGTATTGCTTTAAATTTTGTTAAATTACGCGTCAGCCTACACGACTGGCAGGTCGGTCGAGCAACTCGACGGTTATGTATGGCTTTTACAAACACTCTCATATTATATGTAATAAAGCCTTAGAAACAAGCAGTTCAAGGCTCTAAAAAACACTTCGGATTAGATAGACCTTGCTTATTTTATGTAATAAAGCCTTAGAAACAAGCAAGACAAGGCTCGAAAAGGGTGTTCGGATTGGATAGACCTTGTTGGTCATCCAAGTCGAACACCCTTTTCAGAAACGCAGTATTGCGCCGTTTATAAGGCTTTATTTGAAGTAGGCTACGAGAGATTCAAATAATCCCATATCGTAATTACCGATTACGTTCTTGTATAATCCCGAACCAACACGCTCGGAGTGTCCCATTTTACCTAAGACTCTGCCGTCAGGCGATACGATACCTTCAATAGCAAGGTACGAGCCGTTAGGATTGTATTGGATATCGGTCGTAGGATTTCCGTTTAAATCGCAGTATTGAGTGATAACTTGACCGTTTTTGACAAGTTCTTTTAAAAGTTCGTCATTTGCGATAAATCTACCTTCGCCGTGAGAGATAGGAACGCTTATAACGTCACCTACGCTAAGCTTACTTAGCCATGGCGACTTAACGGATGCTACGCGAGTGTTTACAATCTTCGATTGGTGACGAGAGATTGTGTTGAACGAAAGCGTTGCAGAATTTTCGTCAGTATCAACGATTTTACCGTAAGGTACTAAGCCGAGCTTGATAAGAGCTTGGAAACCGTTGCAAATACCGAGCATAAGACCGTCGCGATTGTCAAGTAGGTCAGAAACTGCGTCTTTTACAAGTTGGTTTCTAAAGAACGCAGTAATAAACTTACCAGAACCGTCAGGTTCGTCACCACCAGAGAAACCACCAGGAATAAAGATTGCTTGCGCCGTTTTAATAAGCTCGCTAAACTCTATGCAAGATTTTGTAATACTTTCGCTAGTTTTGTTATTGATAACGTAAACGATAGGCTCTGCCCCTGCTTTTGCGACTGCCTTTGCACTGTCGTATTCGCAGTTCGTTCCCGGGAATACCGGAATTAAAACTTTAGGCTTAGCGCATCTATAGCGCGGTTTTAAGGTACTATGCTCAGCGCAAGATACGACGCTTTCAGGCTTCTTTTCGCCTATTTCGTTGCAAGGATATACAGATTCGAGCTTGCCTTCGTAAAGGGCGTTAAGCTCGTCAAGTGATATCTTTTCGCCTTGGTATTCGATATAATTTTCGTCTGTAATAGTACCGATAACAACGCCTTCAGAATAATTTTCAACTTCTAACACGAACGAGCCGTAGTTATAGCCGAATAGTTCGTCTAAAGATAAGTCGTTAAACTTAAAGCCGAAACCGTTACCGATAGACATTTTATAAACTGCTTCTGCGATACCGCCGAAGCCTACTGCGTAGGCAGATTTTACAACGCCCTTACGCATAAGATCTGTGACAAGCTTGAAGTTTTCAATTAATGATTTTGCGATTGGTAAGCCGTCTTTATCATATTCAGGTTTAACGATAATCGCGCTATTTGACGACTTTTTGAAGTCGTTTGATACAATGTTCTTAATTTTTTCGCAAGTTACTGCAAATGAAACGAGCGTTGGTGGAACGTTGATATCTTCAAAACTTCCACTCATAGAATCTTTACCGCCGATAGCACCAATACCTAAATCTTTTTGAGCTTTAAACGCACCTAAGAGCGCTGAAAGTGGCTTACCCCAACGCTTAGAATCGCGAAGCGGTTTTTCAAAATATTCTTGGAAGGTTAAGTATACGTCAGTAAACTCTGCACCTGTTGCGATAAGTTTTGAAACGCTGTCGCAAACGGCTAGGTATGCGCCGTGGTACGGACTCTTTTCAGAGATGAACGGATTGTAGCCCCAAGCCATAAGTGAACAATCTTCGGTGTCTTTTTCTGCTTGAGAAATTTTATTTACCATTGCTTGAATTGGTGTTTTTTGATATTTTCCACCAAACGGCATAAGTACCGTGCCTGCGCCGATAGTTGAGTCAAAGCGTTCGCCAAGACCTCGCTTTGAACAAACGTTAAGGTCTGAAACGAGCGACTTAATTCCATTTGCAAAGTCCGTAGGGATATCTTTAGAAAAGGCTTGTGGATTAGCCATTTCAATATCTATATGTTTTTCTGCACCGTTAGAGTTTAAGAATTCACGGCTGATATCAACGATAACTTTGCCGTTCCACTCCATAACGAGGCGCGCTTCTTTCGTAACGCGTGCAACGATAGTTGCTTCTAAGTTTTCTTTGTCTGCTAGCGCGATAAATTTATCTGCGTCTTTTGCTTCAACGACTACAGCCATTCTTTCTTGAGATTCGCTTATCGCAAGTTCCGTACCGTCAAGACCGTCGTACTTTTTAGGAACGGCGTTAAGGTTAATCTTTAATCCGTCTGCAAGTTCGCCGATAGCAACGGATACACCACCTGCGCCAAAGTCGTTACAACGCTTGATAAGTTTAACGGCTTCACCGTTGCGGAAAAGACGTTGTAATTTTCTTTCTTCAGGCGCGTTACCTTTTTGAACTTCTGCACCGCAAGTTTCAATAGAACTTACCGAGTGCGATTTTGAAGATCCCGTTGCGCCACCGCAACCGTCGCGACCAGTCCTACCGCCAAGTAAAATTACTACGTCGCCGTCAGTTGGACATTCGCGTCTAACGAACTCTTGAGGAGTTGCGCCTACAACCGCACCGATTTCCATGCGCTTAGCGACGTAACCGTCGTGATAAAGTTCGTCAACGATACCCGTTGCAAGACCTATTTGGTTACCGTAAGAACTGTAACCTGCCGCTGCAGTTTGAACGATTTTTCTTTGTGGGAGTTTACCTTTAATCGTTTCACTTACAGGCGTAAGCGGATTTCCTGCACCCGTTACGCGCATTGCAGAGTAAACGTATGCTCTACCTGATAACGGATCGCGAATAGCACCGCCGATACAAGTCGCAGCGCCACCGAACGGCTCGATTTCAGTCGGGTGATTGTGCGTTTCGTTCTTAAATAATAAAAGCCAATCTTCCTCTTTGCCGTCGACCGTGATTTTAATTTTAACGGTACAAGCGTTAATTTCGTCAGACTCGTCAAGTTTGGTTAAAATTCCTTTCGCCTTGAGATATCTTGCGCCGAGCGTTGCAATATCCATAAGGTTGATAGGCTTAGTTCTACCAAGTTCTTTGCGAGTATTTACGTATTCGTCGAAAGCCTTTTGTAAGGTTTCGTCTTCAGTTTTTACGCTGTCGATAGTCGTTAGAAAAGTCGTATGACGGCAGTGGTCAGACCAGTAAGTGTCGATCATACGGATTTCCGTCATAGTAGGCTCGCGATTTTCAGTTTTGAAATAGTTTAGACAAACCTTGATATCGTCAAAGTCCATCGCTAAGCCCAAAGTTTTGATAATATTTTTCAATTCTGCACAAGTTGCAGTCAAAAATCCTTCGATAGACTTAACTTCTGACGGAATATCGTAATCAATTTTTAAAGTTTTTGGAAGACTTAGTTCGCACTCTCTACACTCAACCGGGTTTATTACGAACTTTTTGATTTTTTCAACGTCGCAATCGCCTTTTATAACGTAAATCTTCGCAGATTTTACGATAGGCTTTTCAAGTTGAGATATAATTTGAATACATTGAGCGGCACTGTCAGCGCGTTGGTCGAACTGACCAGGAAGCGGTTCAACGCCAAAAACCAAATCTTCAGTTTCTAATACTTTAAACGCATTATCAACTTGCGGTTCTGAAAAAACGGTGTTAATAACAGAATTAAAAAGTTCTTCAGAAACGTTTTCAACGTCGTAACGATTGATTACGCGAATATCTTCAATCCCCGTTATCCCTGCAAGTTCTAATTCGTTTTTAAGTGATTTTGCTTCGTGGCTAAATTGTTTTTTCTTTTCAACGTATATTCTATAAACCATCTTTTACACCTTTTGGCTTAACGCCCTTTTTCCAATGTCTTTTCTATAATAAGCATTATCAAAATGCACCTTAGTAACGTTTTCATATGCGCTTTTAATCGCGCTATCGAGCGACTTACCTGTTGAAACAACGCCTAAAACCCTTCCACCGTTTGTCAATAATTTTCCGTTTTCAAGCTTAGCACCAGCAACGAAAAGTTCACCGTCAAAGTCGTCGTCAACCGTAATTTCAAAGCCTTTTTGATAGCTTTCCGGATAACCCTTTGACGCCATAACGACGCACGCGCAAGCCCCGTCAGAAAACTCTACTTCGGTATCTTTAAGCGTTCCGAAAGTGGTTGCCTGCATAATTGTTAACAAGTCAGATTTTAAAAGAGGTAAAACGACTTGAGTTTCAGGATCACCAAAACGGCAGTTGTATTCGATAACCTTAACGCCGTCTTTAGTCGCCATAAGTCCAAAGTAAAGACAACCTTTAAACTCTCTGCCTTCTTTTTTCATTGCGCGAACGGTTGGAAGGAAAATCTTTTCCATACATTCTTTTTCGCGTTCTTTCGTGTAGAACGGATTTGGAGCAATCGTTCCCATACCACCTGTGTTCAATCCTTGGTCGTTATCAAGCGCGCGCTTGTGATCCATTGACGAAACCATAGGTTTAACCGTTTCACCGTCACAAAAGGCAAGAACTGAAATTTCAGGGCCTTCTAAAAATTCTTCAATAACGACGCTATCACCGCTTTTTCCGAACTTACCGCCTTCTATCATATCTTTAACGGCGAGCTTTGCTTCTTCTACCGTTTGAGCAATTATAACGCCTTTACCAAGCGCTAAGCCGTCAGCCTTAACGACGATAGGCGCGCCTATTTTATCTATATATTTTGATGCACTTTCTACGTCGGTAAACACTTCGTACTTAGCAGTCGGGATACCGTACTTTTTCATAAGTTCTTTTGAAAAAGCCTTGCTACCTTCAATAATTGCCGCCTCTTTTGTCGGCCCAAAGCAAGGAATACCGACGTCGTTAAGTCTATTAACTAAACCTAAAACTAACGGATCGTCAGGCGCAACTACTGCATAGTCAATTTTAGAATTAACCGCAAACTCTACGATTTTGTCTAAGTCCGTAGCCTTAATGTCAACGAGCTCGCAATCGTTTGCCATACCTCCGTTACCAGGAAGCGCGTAGATTTTTTCAACGCTTTCGTTTTTCTTTAGCATTTTTATGATGGTGTGTTCTCTACCACCACCGCCAACTACCATTAGTTTCATTTTATCACCCAAAATTGTTATTGCACCTTACGGTGCGCGATATGTAGCCTTACGGCTACTTGATATGCAAAGCGTTTGCTTTGCTCGATATGCGAAACTGCCGTTTCGCTCGATATGTTGCTAACGCAACTCGATATGCAACCTAAAGGTTGCTCGATAGCAAGTTTTCAACTTGCATAAAGGTCGCGCAGTTTTTTAAAAAACTGCCGTCACATTTATATAATGGATAACACCTCATCCGTCACTTCGTGACACCTTCCCCTCAAGGGGAAGGCTATAGCCGGGCAACCCGACAGTTATGTTTTTGTCTATCTTCCCTATTTGCTTATTTCACGATATTAAAAGACTTAGAAACAAGCAAGACAAGGCTCGCTTTGAGTAGACGGACGAGATTAACCTTGTCGGTTATCTCGGTCGTATGCTCAAAGCAGAAACGCAGTATTGCGCCGTTTATAAGGCTTTTAATGGTGGAATAGGCGCATACCTGTAAAGCACATTACCATGTCATACTTATCGCAAGCTTCGATAACAAGGTCGTCACGGAGAGAACCACCCGGTTCGCAGATATAGGAAACGCCACTCTTTTTAGCGCGTTCTACGTTATCGCTGAACGGGAAGAAAGCGTCGCTACCAACGGTAACGCCGGTGATAGTTTTAAGGTATTCTTTCTTTTCTTCGCGAGTAAACTCTGCTGGCTTTTCACTGAAATATTTTTGCCAGTTGCCGTCGGCTAAAACGTCTTGAGATTCGTCGTCGGATAGGTAAATGTCGATAACGTTGTTTCTGTCAGGTCTACCGACGCTATCTAAAAACTTTAAGCCGAGAACTTTGTCAGATTGACGAAGATGCCATAGGTCTGCTTTTTGACCGGCAAGGCGCGTGCAGTGAATTCTTGATTGTTGACCGGCGCCAACGCCGATTGCTTGGCCGTCTTTTGCAAAGCAAACTGAATTTGATTGAGTATATTTTAAAGTGATTAAAGACACAATCATGTCGATAATCGCGCTATCTGGCAAGTTTTTGTTTTTAGTTACTACGTTTTGTAAAAGCTCACGATTGATTTTAAAGTTGTTTCTGCCCTGCTCGAAGGTAACGCCGAAAACCTGCTTAGTTTCCTGAACTTCCGGAACGTAATCAGGATCAATCTTAATGATATTGTAAGAACCTTTTCTTTTTGCTTTTAAAATTTCTAACGCTTTTTCCGAGTAGCCAGGAGCGATAATACCGTCAGAAACTTCGCGAGCGATAATTTTAGCGCAAGTTTCGTCACACTCGTCAGAAAGAGCGATCCAGTCGCCAAACGAACTCATTCTGTCCGTTCCACGCGCGCGAGCATACGCACACGCGATCAACGAATTATCTAAGTTTTCGATATCGTCAACAAAGCAACTTTTCTTTAACTTTTCGTCTAAGACTTTACCAACTGCCGCAGAAGTTGGGCTTACGTGCTTGAACGAAGTTGCACAGCACATACTGGTTGCTTCTTTTAATTCTTTAACGAGTTGCCAGCTGTTGAAGGCGTCTAAAAAGTTAATGTATCCCGGTTTTCCGTTTAAAATTTCGATAGGAAGCTCACCACCGTCTTTCATATAGATTTTGGCAGGTTTTTGGTTAGGATTACAACCGTATTTCAATTCGAACTCTTTCATATTATTCACCTTTGTTTTTATTGTAGATTTTCGTGATTTGCGTTTTATCTTTTAGGTTAAGTTTAACCGCGTACATAGAAACCTTGTTATTTTGGTTAAGGCTGTTCCAAATACCGGTGTAGAAGGCTTCGAAGTCGTCACCTAAAAAGATTTTCTCAGGCTCGCCGTAAAAAGACGGGATAGGATTTCCGTCGCCAGCGTAAGTGTGAATAAAGTGACCTAAGCCTTTTACCGGCGCGTAGTTATAGGTAAAACGGTTGCAACCGCTACCGATCTCATCGCTTGATTTTAAAATACTCATTTGATAGTTAAATTCGCCGTCTAAATGTAAAATTGCGCTAATTCTTGGTGTAAAGTTTGGTCTATCCGGCTCAAACTCACGGGTTAAAAGCGCGTCTTCAAAAGACTTTCCGTCTTTAATAAAATCGTAAACGGTGTCGGTTTGATCGCCGTTAGTTACGATAAGTTTATTGTTGATTTCACGAACAGGCGAATAGATGATTAAAGACGGATCTTCAACTTTAGATTCGTCGAAGGGATAAATGATAATACCGTCGTCAGTTTTAGAGAAAATTCTGTTACGGCTGTTTTCGCTTCTACCCATAATAAAGTAGGCAATAAACGCGTTTTCGCCACTTTTATCAAGACCGACGATAATTCCACGACCTGGGTATGAATTGTTTTTTAATATTTCTTCTATCTGTAAAGTTTTCATTAATTTTTCTCCTTAAGCATATCTTTTGCAACGCTTTCAACGGCGCGAGGTAAGATTATCCACTCTGCGTTTTCCATAACTCTTTTTTGTAAAATTTCAGGCGTGTCACCGTCTAAAATTTCTACTGCTTTTTGAGCTATGATTTTTCCACCGTCAGGAATTTCATTGACAAAGTGAACGGTTGCGCCGGTAACTTTAACGCCGTAATTAAGTGCTTCTTCGTGCACCTTTAAGCCGTAATAACCTTTCCCGCAAAAAGACGGAATAAGCGCAGGGTGAACGTTTATAATCTTTTCGGGATAGCGCTTTGTAAAATCTTCGCTTAAAATACACATAAATCCCGCAAGAACTATAAGACCGATACCCCTACTTTCTAAAACGTCAACGAGCTGCTTTTCAAACTCTTTAGCGCCAAGCGCCTTTTTGTCGATAACAATACTATCAACGCCGTGTGCCTTTGCCCTTTCGAGCGCGTAAACACCAGACTTGTTTGAAATTACGATATCAATTTCAGCAGACTGAATTATTTTATCGTCAACCGCTTTTAAAATTGCGCCGAGATTAGTTCCGCCACCCGAAACCAAAACGGCAACTTTAATTTTTTCCATATTACACATTATTAATATAAAATTATTTTGTCATCGCTTTCAACGATTTCGCCGATAACGTAAGCGTCAGGCTCGCCGTTAGCTTTTAAAGTTTCAAGCGCTAAGGACGCGTCTTCTTTCGAAACTATAGCAACCATACCAACGCCCATATTGTAGGTATTGAACATATCGCGCTCTGACACGTCGCCAGCTTTTTGAATAAGTTTAAAGATAGGTAAAATTTTAACGTCGTCTTTAGCGATTTTTGCGCCTAAGCCTTCAGGGATAGTTCTTGGAATATTTTCGTAGAAACCACCACCCGTGATATGAGAAATACCTTTTACGGTAACTTTGTCGATAAGCGCGAGAATAGGCTTAACGTAAATTTTAGTTGGGGTTAAAAGTGTTTCGCCAAGACTCTTTCCACCAAGTTCACTAACAGGTGCTTTTAGGTCTGCGTTTTCAATATCGAAAACTTTTCTTACGAGCGAAAAGCCGTTAGAGTGAACGCCACTAGACGGAAGTGCGATAATAACGTCGCCAGCGCACATTTTAGAGTTATCTAGAATTTTAGCCTTATCAACTACGCCGGTTGCACAACCTGCAAGGTCGTATTCGTTTTCAGGATAAAAGCCCGGCATTTCAGCAGTTTCGCCACCGATAAGCGCGCAACCTGACTGAACGCAACCTTCAGCTACGCCCGAAACGATTTCAGCAATCTTTTCAGGGTAGTTTTTACCGCAAGCGATATAGTCAAGGAAGATTTGTGGCTTTGCTCCACAGCAAATAACGTCGTTAACGCACATTGCAACGCAGTCAATACCGACCGTGTCGTGCTTGTCCATTAAAAATGCAATTTTAAGTTTTGTACCTACGCCGTCAGTTCCACTAACTAAGATAGGCTTAGAAATACCTTCAAGGTCAAGTTCAAAAAGACCGCCAAAGCCACCGATATCAGAAACGACACCTTTAGTTTCCGTTCTTTTGATGTGTGATTTGATAAGTTCTACCGAACGATATCCCGCGGTAATATCAACACCACTTTTTGCGTAAGCTTCAGATTTAGAAATCTCTTTCATATTTTCTCCTATAACCGCTTATTGCGATTTCTATAATTTTCTTAGATTAATAATTTAATTTTGTCTATATTCTCACTAAGCCTGTTCAACGATTTAAAAGACTTAGAAACGAGTTAGGCTAGGCTCGGTCGAGCAACCCGACTGTTATATATCTTAACCTATTATTTGAGTTAAAAGCATTAGAAGCAAGCAGTTCAAGGCTCTTTGAGTGTGATTGGGCTTGATAGACCTAGACGGTCATCAAGGTCGAGCGCACTCAAAAGAAACGCAGAAATGCGCCGCTTATAAGGCTTTTAATTAAACTTTTCTTCAACAGCCTTGTTCTTAGCAAGAGCCTGCTTAGCCCCTTCGCTTCTTTGCTCGTCTAATTTTTTAGCGAGAACTTCGTCAGTTACTGCAAGAATCTGAATTGCTAAAAGCGCTGCGTTTTTCGCGCCGTCAATAGCTACCGTTGCAACGGGGATTCCACTTGGCATCATAACGGTAGAAAGTAGCGCGTCAAGTCCGTCAAGGTTAGTGCTTTTACAAGGAATACCGATAACGGGAAGAGTCGTGTTTGCTGCGATTGCGCCTGCAAGGTGCGCTGCCATACCTGCTGCTGCGATAATTGCACCGAAACCACTTGATCTTGCGTTAGCGGCAAAATCACTTGCTTCTTTTGGAGTGCGATGCGCAGAGTATACGTGAACCTCGTACGGCACGCCGAATTCTTTTAAGGTGTTAATTGCTTTTTCTACAACAGGAAGGTCGCTATCGCTACCCATTACGATTCCAATTTTTTTCATAAAAATTTCGTCCTTTTATTTTAATAAAATAAACATCAATAGATAGTATATAAAAAAAACGGCTCTTTGTCAATACAAAAGTCTAAGATAATCGCCAAAGAACGCTAAAAAACATAATTTTAAATTTATTTTATAAAATATTTGAGTATTTTCGTAAAAAAGGTTGCGTTTTAATCGTTTATATGTTAAAATAACCAAAATTTATTACAAATTGATAAGGAGAGTTTTTGTATGGCTTACTATTATGAAGAACAATCGAGAACGTTTTCTGAATACCTTTTAGTTCCTGGTCTTACTACGCCAGAATGTATTCCGACAAACGTCAACCTTTCAACACCGCTAGTTAAATTCAAAAAGGGCGAAGAGTGCCCTATCAAGTTAAATATCCCTATGGTAAGTGCGATAATGCAATCTGTTTCAGATAACAAAATGGCAATCGCTCTTGCGCGCCAAGGTGGTATTTCGTTCATTTTCGGTAGCCAACCTATCGAAAGCCAAGCGAAAATGGTTGCTCTCGTTAAAAAGTACAAGGCTGGCTTCGTAATTTCCGACTCTAACCTTACCCCTGACGATACGCTTGAAGACGTTTTGAACCTTGTTGAAAAGAACGGCCACAGCACTATCGCTATCACCGATAACGGCGAGCCTAACGGTAAGCTTATGGGTATCGTTACAAGCAGAGATTATCGCGTAAGCCGTATGGAAAATAATTTGAAGGTTAAAAAGTTTATGACTCCACTTTCAAAACTTATCACGGCAGATGAAAACACAACCTTAAGTCAAGCAAACGACATTATTTGGGAACACAAGCTTAACTCTCTCCCTATCGTTGACAAAAACGGAAATCTTTTATATTTCGTATTCAGAAAAGACTATTCTGAACACAAGCAAAACCCTGACGAGCTTCTCGACGCTAAGAAACGCTATTTAGTTGGTGCTGGCGTTAATACTAAAGACTACGAAGAACGTATTCCTGCATTAATCGACGCGGGCGCAGACGTTTTATGTATCGACTCTTCTGACGGCTACAGCTGCTGGCAAAAAGAAACTATCGCGTTCGTTAGAAAAAATTACGGTGACAAAGTTAAAATCGGTGCTGGTAACGTTGTTTCTAAAGAAGGTTTCGACTATCTCGTAGAAGCTGGCGCAGACTTCGTTAAAGTTGGTATCGGCGGCGGCTCAATCTGTATCACGAGAGAAACTAAGGGTATCGGTCGCGGACAAGCAACTGCACTTATCGAAGTTGCTAAAGCGCGTGACGAATACTTTGAAAAGACCGGTATTTACGTTCCAATCTGTTCTGACGGTGGTATCGTTCACGACTACCATATGACTCTAGCTCTTGCGATGGGCGCAGACTTTTTGATGCTCGGCAGATATTTCGCTCGCTTTGACGAAAGCCCTACTAACAAAGTTATCATCAACGGCAACTACGTAAAAGAATACTGGGGCGAAGGTAGCAACCGCGCTAAGAACTGGCAACGTTACGACCTTGGCGGTAAATCAAAACTTAGCTTTGAAGAAGGCGTTGACTCTTACGTTCCTTACGCTGGAAGTCTTAACGACAACGTTGCTAAAACTTTATATAAGGTTAAGTCAACTATGTGTAACTGCGGTGTAACGAGCATACCTCAGTTTCATAAAGAAGCAAAACTTACACTCGTATCTTCAGTTAGTATCGTTGAAGGTAGCGCACACGACGTTATCTTAAAGAACACTACTTACAAAGATTAATATACTTACAAAGATTAATATACTTACAAAGATTAATAAACAACGCGCGATAACTCGATTATCGCGCGTTTTTTTATTTACAACTAAGTTTGCCCTTACGGGCAAGTGAAGTTATCTTCGATAGTGAAGTTCACTTTGTGAGTGAAGTTTCGCCTAACGGCAAAGCGTTGGGTAAACTTAACTTCTACGCCAATGATAAATGGAGTAAGCATTTATCAAATAAGTAGCCGCCGTCGAAGCGTCTGCTAGTTTATCTTGTTCTATGGAAGTTCCGCTGGTAGCGGCGCTTGACAATGTGCGCCACCAACCACTCGTATTCTCAAAGACAACACTTGTCAAATTATCGCAACCATGGAACGCTAAATTACCGATATCTTCTACACTACAGCCAATTTCTACAGTTGTCAAATTATCGCAACCATAGAACGCAAGACTACCAATACTCTCTACGCTGTCGGGGATAGTTATACTCGTCAAACCATCACAATCATAGAAAGCACCGTTAATAATATTTACCACGTTATCACCGATTGTCACACTAATTAATTCGTCGCAATCAAAAAACGCGCCGTCACAGATAATAGTCACACTGTCAGGGATTTCCACGCTCGTTAAACTATTACACCCTTCAAATGCATGAAAACCGATTGAAGTTACTTTTATTCCGTCAACGTCGTCAGGAATAAAAACCATAGAATTAGAATTATCAAAAGCACTGACTTCGTAGGTGTTATCTTCTAAAAGAGTATATACCAATCCATTAGATGAAGGCAAATTTTCCGAAGAATTTACTCCCGAACTTGATACTTCGCTTGAATTATTGCTTACAGAATTAGTTGAAGTTGCCAAACTTTCATTTGAAGATTTAGAAGAACTTTGCAACGGCTCAACGCTTGCAGAGCTCGAAGAGTTAGAAGAACTCGTTAATCCACCCTGTTGACAACCTGCAACTAAAAGACTTAAAGCCATGACTATTGAAAGAAATAAAACTGATTTTAATTTTTTCATAAACACCTCCTAAAAAAAGTGTACCACCGAAATCACAGACAAAAACGCAATCGCTGATTTGATTAGTATTATTATACAATGCTTTTTTGCAAAAATCAATATGAATGATAGTGAAATAAAAAAATTTATTATTATAATAAAAATAACGCGCGATAACTCGATTATCGCGCGTTTTTAGTTTCTTATTAATGAAATAAATTATTCGTCAAAGTTTATGCGTTTTTCTTCAATAACTAAAGGTCTGTGCGTAACTTTGGTTTTTACGTTTAGGATATATTCGCCTATCACGCTTATTCCTATATAAGATACCGACGAAAAAAGTCCGATAGCAGATAAAATAATGCCTAAGTCAAAGCCACCATAGCCTAAAGCCTTTAAAACGATTGAAGTTATAAGCCCTACGCCCGATAAAATTGCGATAAATATTCCGAAGAACATAAAAAATCTTACAGGTGACTTGGTGTAGGTCGTAAACGAAAGCATTGCCGCGTCGTAAAGACGGGAGAAATTGTTGCTTGTTTTTCCTGCACGACGCTTTGCTTGTTCGTACGGAATTTCTACCCTTTGATAGCCAAGCTCGGCAACTATACCACGAATAAACGGAGCCGGATCGTCAAGGTCTTTTAACACGTCTACGAACGACTTATCGTAAAGTCCAAAACCGGTAAAATGTTCGATTTGTTCGACTTCGCTCATTTTCTTTATAATTTTGTAATAAATGGTTCTAAGTCCACGAATAAGACGGTTTTCTTTAGACGTTTTCTTTACGGCACACACGATTTTCGCGCCTTCTTCCCACTTTTTGACAAGCTCTGGGATAATTTCCGGTGGATCCTGAAAGTCGCAACACATAGTGATCATACAGTCGCCGTTCGTCTGCTTATAGCCGTGAAAAGGCGAATTGAACTGACCAAAATTTCTCGCGTTAAAAATCGCTTTAATTTTCTTATTTTCAGAACAAAGTTTTTTCAAATTTTCGCGAGTTTTGTCTTGCGAACAGTTGTCGATAAAAATTAGTTCATAATCGTATCTTTCTAATTTTTCAACTTCAGAAATTATCGCTTCAGAAAGGGGTATAACGTTTTCTTCTTCGTTATAGCACGGCACTAAAAAACTTATTTTCTTACGATTTTCCATTTGTTGCCCCCAAAGTTTTATTTATTCCCTCTTCAAAAGAATACTGTGGTACAAAGCCCGTATCTTCGGTTAACTCTGTAATATCCGCACACAAAAACATAGGTTGATGCGGATAATAATCTTTTGCACCAAAACAGATTTCGGCATTTTTATTTACCTTATCGCGAACGACGGTAACAAATTCAGAAAGTTTTCTTGGTTTTCCACTACCTATCGGGTAACTTTTACCGTCAACGCCATTTTTTCCGATTAAGTATAGCGCGAGCGCGCAGTCGTCAGCGTAAACGTAGTCCCAGGTTTGTTCGCACTTAGTAAGCTCTGCCCTTTCGCCTTTTTTAAAGGTATCAATAAGATACGAAATTAAAGTGGTTGGCGCGTCGTTTTCACCGAAAACGCTTAAAATTCTTGCCCACGAGTGGCTTATGCCAAGCTGACTTGCTAAAAGCTTTGACATTTTTCCAGCGCACATTTTTGCCACGCCGTAACCACTTGACGGATTTAGCATAGAGTTAGGTGTAAGTGGTTTGTCAGTTATTCCGTACTCTGCCTGAGAGCCTGCGCCCACGAATTTTTTACAACCTAATTTCTTAGCAAGGCGCACCGCATCAAGCGTATATTCGACGTTTTTAAGCTGAACGTCAACGTCGTCGCGACCACCTGCGCCCGTTTTATCCCACGCAAGATGAAAGAAGATATCGGCAGAAAAGTCGGGCTTTAGCGCAATTAACTCGCTTAAATCGCAAAAAACGACTTTTGCTCCACTTGGAATATTGTCAACACGGTTAGAGTTTTTACGCGCGATAGCATAAACTTCGTCACCTTTATCGAGCGCTGTTTTTATAAGCGAAACGGCTATCATACCCGTAGCGCCATTTACTACGATTTTTGCCATAGTTTAGTCCTTTTTAGCAAACTCTATAATTTCTTTAAACTCGTCAGCATCAAGGAAAGGATACATATCTTCAATTTGTGGAGTAACGATACTTCCGTCAGGTTGAATTTTTGAAGATAATTTAGGCTCGAAGAACTGAGTTTTATCAACGACAGCTTCTAAAATCGCGTTGCCGTCGCATGCTAAAAATTCTTTTATAGTTTCGTCTAAATTATCAATTGAGTCCACCTTGAAAAATGGAATTTTATAAGCGTAGGCAATTCTTTCAGCTTCTGGGAAAGAAATACCGTTTCCGTCAGATACGCCACAGAAATTTGCTTTAAAATTATTCGTTTGGGTTTGTCTGATTGAGTGATAACCGTCGTTATTTACCCAAACTATTTTTAAATTTGATTTGTTATATACTGCAGTTTGAAGTTCTTGCAAATTCATTTGAATAGAGCCGTCGCCTTCCATACAGATTACGCGTTTACCCTTAAGGCTAGCACTTGCACCGATAGCAGCAGGTAAGCCGTAGCCCATTGAAGCGCAACCTGAATTACCAAAAATTCTTTGTCCTTTTTTAACTTCAAGCGCTTGGAAATTTGATACACAACAACTGCCGTTAGTTACGACGACCATTTCGTTTTCGTCCCAAAAACTTGAAAAACGTTTGAAAAAGACGTACGGATTAAGTGGTTTATCCTTATCGTAAAATTCTTTTCTGACTGCAGGATATTTTTTATCTATATATCTTGCGCGTTCTACCCACGCGTCGTGATTACCAACCGTTCTATCTTTTACAAGTGGTAAAAATTCTTTTAAGTCTGCGTGAATTTTTAAACCTACCTGACGTTTATCGTTGTTAAGCGTAGGCTTATTAAGTTCAGCCTTATCAATATCGACGTAGGCTAAAAACGCATCACGCGCAAAAGAATCCCAATTGTAACTTATTTGTCTTACGTTCATTCTGCACCCAAGCGATAAAACCAAGTCTGCAGTTTGCACTACTAAATTCCCACCACGAGTACCCATCGAGCCGGGACGACCTGCATAGTAAGGGTTATCGTCAGTTGCAAGGTCGTGCGCGTTCCAAGCAGTAACAACGGGTATTTTCCAATTATTTACTAGCTCGTGAAAAATATCAACAGAATCGGCACAGCGAATGCCTTCACCTGCTAAAATTACCGGGCGTTTTGCCTTCGTTACCCTGTCTATAAGCTCGTCAATTTGATTTTTATCAGGCTTTGGCGGAAGAAGATTAGCGTCTTCAGATTCGTCGTAATCAATAAGATTATCCGTATCAATCTCGGCATTTTGCACGTTTACGGGGATATCGAGCCATACAGGGCCACTGCGACCGTGCGTTGCAATATAAAGCGCCTTTTTCATATGGTATTTAATCGTGTTAGGATCTGTTACCATAACGGCGTATTTAGTCATAGTTTTAACACAGTCAACGATATTAAATTCTTGATCGCCAAGCTGTCTAAGACCAAGCTCTGGACAGCTTGCAATAGTCGTTACGAATTTAACTTGACCGGAAATTACGAACATCGGAATAGAATCGAGCCACGCGCCAACTACACCCGTAAGCGCGTTAGTGCCCCCCGGTCCTGTCGTTACGCAAAGCGAACATACTTTTCCACTTGCACGCGCATAGCCTTCAGCAGCGATTGCGCTTGCTTGCTCGTGGTGGTTATATATGCAATTAAGCCCTTCTTTATGCCCGAAAGCGTCGTTTAGAAACATAGCACCGCCACCGGTAACGCTAAACTGTTGGGTAATGCCGTTTTCCACCAAAAAGTCAGCCATATAATCGGCTAATCTCATTTTCATAAAATCACCTAAAAGATTTAATTTTGCTCAAGAGCCTTTAAAATAACTTCTGCAATGCGCTCGACCATTTTATCGGTAATTCCCGGGAATACACCTACCCAGAAGGTGTCGCGCATAATGCGATCGGTATTAGAAAGTTCGCCTATAACGCGATAACCCGTTTTATTTTTACGCATTTCGTCAAAGCAAGGGTGCTTGATAAGGTTTCCTGCAAATAGTCTGCGTGTTTGAACACCGTTAGCTTCGATATAGTCAACCACCTTAGTTGAGTCAACGCCTTCTTTACAAGTGATAAGGAATCCAAACCAGCTTGGATTAGAATTTTCGCAAGGTGTTGGCAAAATAATTTTATCTGAAACGGATAAAAGCTCGTGTAGTTTCTTCCAATTATGACGGCGACGCTCTGCAAAGAAGTCGATTTTTTGCATTTGCGCGCATCCGATTGCCGCTTGCATATCAGTAGCTTTAAGGTTGTAACCAAAATGCGAATATACGTATTTATGGTCGTAACCGAATGGAAGCTCACCGTATTGACGGTCGAAACGGTGTTTACAGAAATTGTCTTGACCACTTGGACAAACACAGTCACGTCCCCAATCGCGGAAAGACTTGATAATTTTAGCAAGTAACGGATTAGAAGTGTAAACTGCGCCACCTTCGCCCATAGTGATATGGTGTGGCGGGTAGAAACTGCTTGTTCCGATATCGCCGATAGTACCCGTGTATTTTTCTACGCCGTCAATGGTATATTTAGAACCGAGCGCGTCACAGTTATCTTCGATAAGCCATAAGTTATTTTTGTCGCAAAATTCCTTTACTGCTTTAAGGTCGAACGGATTGCCTAAAGTATGAGCAATCATAACTGCTTTAGTCTTTTCTGAAAGTGCACTTTCAAGTTGAGTTACGTCAATATTGTATTGTGGAATAGTGATGTCAACGAATACAGGAATTGCACCATAGTTAATAATTGGAGTAACGGTTGTTGGGAAACCTGCGCTAACGGTGATAACTTCGTCACCCGGCTTTACTTGTCTTTCCTTTAAAAGTGGGGAAGTAAGTGCCATAAACGCAAGAAGGTTAGCACTTGAACCACTGTTTACAAGTGCAACCGACTTAACACCTAAAAAGTCGGCAAATTCTTGTTCGAATTTATCCGTCCACTTGCCTGAAGTTAACCAAAATTCTAAAGCGCTATCAACTAAGTTGACCATTTCTTCTTCGCCGTAAAATCTTCCGGCGTAAGAAATTCTGTCGCCGTCTTTGTATTCTGGACGGGCGTGATAATTTTTGCAATATTCTTTAACAAGACTTAAAATCTGTTCTCTATCTGTATTTTGACTCATTTTTGCACCTTCTTTGTAAAAATATTTTTATACTCATCAATTTGTTTTCTCATTATAGGTCTAACGTCGTCGCCACTAGCGTAAGCCTTCGACCACTCTACGACTTTTTCAACTGCGATATCTGCGCTCCAGCACGGCGCCCAACCAAACGTGTTTTTAATTTTCGTGCAGTCAAGCTTTAAAAAGTTAGCTTCGTGTGGTCCACCGTCAGGACGGTTAGCGCGCTTAAGTCCACCCCACTTATCACTAAACACGTCAACTAGCTGACCTGTAGTGTAGCAATCACTAATTTCAGGTCCAACGTTATAATATCCTGCGTATTTCGCGTCGTTATACTGCTTTTCACAAATTAAAAGATAAGCAAAAAGCGGTTCTAAAACGTGTTGATAAGGTCTGATTGAGTTAGGGTTACGTATTTCAAGTTCTTTACCTGATAGCGCAGCACGAACGCAGTCTGGAATAATACGGTCGTTAGCAAAATCGCCACCACCTATGACGTTACCTGCACGAGCAGTAGAAATTCTTACGCTATCTTCAGAAAAGAACGAACTTTTATAAGAGTGAGTTACAAGCTCTGAACAGGACTTTGAGTTAGAATACGGATCGTAACCGTCAAGTGGCATGTCTTCGGTAAAAGCAATACCCTTTTCACAGTTCTCGTAAACTTTGTCAGTCGTTACGTTCAAAAACGACTTAACCGAGCCAGATAGACGAACGCATTCTAATATATTAACCGTGCCAAGCACGTTTATTTCATACGTTTCTTTAGGAATTTTATACGAATCGCGAACGATAGGTTGAGCAGCTAGATGCAATACTATTTCAGGCTTTGCATCGTCAAACGCTTTCTTCAAGCTGTCGTAGTCGCGAACGTCACCAATAATTGAAGTCATGCCTTCTTCAATCTTAGCAAGTTCAAATAAGGAAGGATTAGTCGGTGGATTAAGCGAATAACCCGTAACGATAGCCCCTTCATTTTTAAGTATCATCGCAAGCCACGAACCCTTAAACCCGGTGTGACCTGTAATAAAAACGCGTTTACCTTTGTAAAATGACATAAATTCACCCTTTTATGCACCTTGTGGTGCGTGATATGTAGCCTTATGGCTACTCGATATGCGCAAACTTAGTTTGCGCTCGATATGCAACCTAACGGTTGCCCGATATGTTGCCTACGGCAACTCGATAGCAAGTTTTCAAATTGCGTAAAGGTCGAGCGTTTTTTCAAAACGCCGTCAAAAATATATAATAATTTCAGTCCACAATTAAAATTATACGTTATGCTGGCAATTTTTTTATAGAAAAAATCTGCACGACCACAATGCAAGTTTGTAAACTTGCGCATCATGCAATCCGTACGCAAAAAGTAGGATTGCACTTCATGCTAACTGACAAGTTAGCACATCATGCAAGCATTGCTTGCACATCATTTGCGACTTGTTGCATTAAACCTTTCTGTATTTTTTCTCCCACACAGTCCACGGCGCTTTACCAGTTTGGATAAGCGATTCTAAATATTCTTTATCGCGCATGGTGTCCATACATTGCCAGAAACCGTCGAAACGGTAAGCCATAAGCTCGCCTTCGCGACAAACTCTCTCGAGTGGTTCTTTTTCAAAAACGGTATAATCGTCGTCGATATAATCGAGAATTTTTTGGTTTAATACCATATAACCACCGTTGATCCAACCACCGTCTTCTTTACGTTTTTCAGTAAAGCGAGTAACCGATTCGTCTGGATTTATATCGATAGTACCAAATCTTCCACCCGGTTGAACGGTGGTAAGCGTCGCAAGTTTACCGTGTTTTTTATGGAACTTTACAAGCTCTTTAATGTTTACAGAACAAACGCCGTCACCGTAAGTCATAAGGAAATCGTCGTCGTCAAGGTAAGGTGCGATACGTTTTAATCTGCCACCCGTCATTGTTCCGAGACCTGTATCGACGATAGTAACCTTCCACGGCTCTGACGTGTTGAATAAAATTTCAGGATCGCGACCTTTGGTAAAATCGAACGTAACGTCAGAACGGTGAAGATAATAATCTGCAAAAAATTGTTTGATTACGTGTTGCTTGTAACCTGCACAAATAATAAATTCGTTAAAACCGTAATAAGAATATTCCTTCATTATGTGCCATAAAATCGGGTGTTCACCGATTTCAATCATTGGCTTTGGTTTAAATTGGCTCTCTTCGCTGATACGCGTACCATAGCCACCAGCAAGAATAACTACTTTCATTAGTTTTCCTCCATATTTTTTTCGTTAGGAAAGACTTGAAGTTTTTCGGCTGAAAAAACTCTTACAAATTCCCAGACTAGTATTACAGCCATCATTATGCACTGCGGTATGTACCACATTGAAGCAGAAAGCGGCAAAAACGACATCGTTATAAAAAAGATTGTATAATAAATTTTTCTCGGTTTTGAAAACTTATTCCACTCATTTTCAAAATGTAAGAGTGAAACGAGCATAAACGCGCAAACGTAATAGTAAGAAACGGGTGGAATAATCAAAACACCTATTGCAGTTACTAAGCTTGTCACAAACTCGTTTTTCGATTTTAGCGTGGTTATTACGCATAACGCAAACGCTATGATTGTGAAAAGTATTGAGACAACGCTAGTTACGTTAGCAGGAACTTTTATCAAATTCAAAATCCAACTGACAAGGCTTGAAATGGAAATGTTCATTCCGTCGCCTACACGGTTTTCACCACCGACGAACGAGAACATATTTTTGACAAACTCAAGCGCAGTTGATATAGAATCAGGATACATCAAAAACGGTAAAAACATCAAAAGAAGCGAATATACGGCGACTTTTATAACGTCAATAAAGCGTTTTTCTTTTAAAAGCAATACCCCGAAAAGCAGTGGATACAATTTTAATACGCCACCTATTGCTAGGCTTACAAGAGCAATTTCTCTTAGGTGTTTTTTCTCGCTTTTATAAAGCCAAACGAATAAAAGAATAAATATCAAGCTCAAAAAAAGATTCGTTCCACGGAAAAGCCCGAACATTATAAACCCAGAAAAAATTAAGCCTAAATAAAAATAAAGAAACTCGCCTTTTGCCCAAGTGCGCATGCGCTTTATAATAAGACCACATACGGTTAGACAGACTGTAAAGAATAAGATAATCGCAATCCAGAATTGCCACGTTGACAAAATTCCTACGTTATAGTCTAAAAGCTGTTCGTAATTATACATTCCGTTTTCGTCAATGGAAATGTTATCGAGCACGTAAAACTCTGGCGCATTCTTGCAAACGAGCGCAAACGGCAACATCAATACGAAATTGAGTGGTGGATACATCGTTGGAAAGTTGGATACGTAAGGATTTTCGTTTAGAGTAAAATACATTACTTGTCCAAAATCGCTTAAGGCGTAGTGCGAAAAATACTTCATTGCACCAGCTATCGAGCCATGTAAACAAATTAGAACGACTGCGCCTATTGCCACAACCAACAAAAATACCGTAAGGGATATTACGAAAAATGGCAGATATTTATTTGTATTATATAGCCTTCTAATCAACGTTTTCCCTTCCCAAAAATATTTTGCTTAAATTAGTCTTTATTATTTATTATTATAAATATAAATACAAATTTTCACAATTATATCACAATTGGCAATCATTGTCAATAATAAAAGTAAATTATTAGATTTTTATCGGTTTTACTAGACTTTTTTTATAGTTTACGCAAACTTCGCTTTAATTTTGCCTTTTAAAGTCATAAAAGATTGAAAAAACGCGATTTATGTGTTATACTGTCGTTATGAAAATTTTAACAGAGTTACAAATTGAAAACGCAGTTTATGAAATTGCGAAAAAAATGTGTTTTGAGGTGGACGAAAAAACACTTAAAAAAATTAGTGATGCTTACGAAAAAGAAGATAACCGCGCAACAAAAGACGCCCTTAGCGACATTATCGTAAACGCAAAAATTGCAAAAAACGAGCATATTCCCCTTTGTCAAGATACGGGAATCGTTATCGCATTTTGCGAAATTGGCGGACAAATTGTTATAGACGGCTCGTTTGAAAAAGCTATTAATTCAGGCATAAAACGCGCCTATAGCACGGAATACTTGAGAAAAAGCGTCGTAAAGTCACCACTTGACAGGGTAAACACGAACGACAACACCCCTTGTATTATTCATACGACTATTACAGACGGCGATAAACTGAAAATCACTCTTTGTCCAAAAGGCGCCGGCAGTGAAAATATGGGTAGAGTTAAAATGCTCACGCCTGCAAGTGGTGAAGACGGAATTATTGATTTCGTAGTTGAAACCGTGCGCTTAGCAGGCGGAAAAGCCTGCCCACCTCTTATCGTTGGCGTTGGTATTGGTGGTGATTTAGAAGAGTGCGCCCTACTATCAAAACGCGCGCTACTTCGCGATATTGACGACTGTTCAAAAGATACCCACGCAAAACGCTTAGAAGATATTCTGTACGAAAAAATTAACGCACTTAATATCGGCGCAATGGGATTAAAAGGAAAAACTACGTGCCTAGCCGTAAAGGTGGAAACCTTCCCTTGTCATATCGCGTCGCTCCCTGTCGCAGTAAGTTTAATGTGCCATGCAAACAGACACGCAACTTGCGAACTCTAGCCTTCACCTTGAGGGGAAGGGGGACCGCTTGCGGTGGATGAGGTGTAATAAAGTGAAATAGTTTGCAAACCATTTTCAAATTATCAATCAATCAAGGCAATTAATATGAATATAAACATTGACGACAAGAACGAATTTTTAAGTAAAATTAAAACTTTAAAAGCAGGCGATCGCGTATACCTTTCCGGAACGCTTTTAACTGCGCGCGACGCCGTGCATAAAGAGCTTAAAAATTTAATAGATAACAACGAAAAGTTGCCCTATAACTTCGTAAACAGTATAATTTACTATGCAGGGCCAACCGACACACCGCCAGAAAAAATCGTTGGCTCGATAGGACCAACGACTTCTCAGCGCATGGACTCTTACGCGGAATATATGAAAAAACTCGGCGTTTTAGCAGTTATCGGAAAGGGCGAAAGATCAGACGAGTGTAAGAAAATCTATCTTCGCGACGGCATAACCTATTTTATCGCAACCGGTGGTTGTGGCGCACTGCTTAGTAAGTGCGTAACTTCTTGCGAAGTGGTTGCGTTTAGTCACTTAGGTTGCGAATCGGTGAAAAAATTAACCGTCGACAACTTTCCAGTAACCGTTTGCTACGATAACGAACAAGGAGATATTTTTAATGGATAAAAACACGGCTTATGAAAAAGCGTTGAAATTACATAAAGAGAATAAAGGAAAATTAGAAGTTATATCTAAAGTCCCTGTAAAAACTAAAGAAGATTTAGCAATAGCCTACACCCCGGGCGTTGCCGCACCTTGCTTAGAAATAAAAGAAAAGCCCGAACTTTGCTATGAGTACACCACGAAAGGAAACACGGTTTGCGTCCTAAGCGACGGCTCGGCAATTTTGGGACTTGGAAACATCGGCCCGCTTGCTGGACTTCCCGTTATGGAAGGTAAAGCAATTTTAATGAAGGAACTTGCGGGAATCGACTCTTTCCCACTTTGTATTGACACGCAAGACACCGAAGAAATTATAAAAACCTGTAAATATATCGCCCCGACCTTTGGTGCAATCAATCTTGAAGATATTTCAGCCCCAAGATGCGTGGAAATCGAACGCCGTCTTATAGACGAACTTGATATCCCCGTTTTTCACGACGACCAGCACGGAACTGCAATCATAGTCGGCTCTGCGCTAATTAACGTTTGCAGACTTACAAAAAGAAAACTCGAAGATATGAAAATCGTTATAAGTGGAACGGGCGCAGCAGGCTCGTCTATTGCAAGGCATTTGACTCGCTTAGGCGCAAAAACTATTTACGCTTATAATATTGACGGCGTAGTTTCTCGCGAAAAATACGCAAGTTACGACTTTTTAATTAAAGAACTGCTTGACGGTGGCATTTATCAAAGCCCTGCTTTAGGCGAAAAAACTTTAGCAGATATTTTAAAAGGCGCAGACGTATTTATCGGCGTTTCCGCCCCTAACCTTGTAACTAGCGAAATGGTTGCTTCTATGAATAGTAACCCTATAGTTTTTGCTATGGCAAACCCTAACCCTGAAATTACCCCAGACGAGGCAAAAAAAGGCGGAGCGTATATCGTGGGAACGGGACGAAGCGACTACCCTAACCAAATTAACAACTGCCTTGCGTTTCCTGGAATTTTCCGTGGCGCGCTTGATGCAAAAGCAACTAAGATTACTGAGGATATGAAAATTTCAGCATCTTACGCTCTTGCCCACGTTTTATCCGACGACGAATTATCGCCTGATAATATCGTTCCAAAATTTTCTGACGAGCGCGTTGTAAAAGCCGTATCAAACGCCGTAAAAGAAACCGCAATAAAAACAGGCTTTGTAAGAAAATAACTTAAAAACAATCAAAAAACCGTGCTATAGCACGGTTTTTTGATTGTTTATTCATTTTCGCTGTCGATAATTATTTTGTATAATTCGTTCTTTTTGATATTTTGTTCTTTGGCAACTTGCTTTATTGCATCCATTTTTGAAAGCCCTAAATTTATTAAGGTATTAACTTCTGCAACCAAATCTACGTTTTCGGTTTTTTCTTTAGCGCCGTCAACTATCAAAACGAATTCGCCACGCTTTTCACCAGCGTAACCGTCACTTAAATAAAACTCTATTCTCTCTTCGTAAATTTTAGTAATTTCTCTTACTGCTACGGCTTTTCTATTTCCCAAAACCGACTCGATAGTTTTTACCACTTCGTCAATGTCGTGCGGTGGCATATAAAAAATTAGTGGGCTTGGGATATTTTGATAAGTTTCTAAAAGTTTTACCGCATCCTTTTTCTTGTCTGGCAAAAAACCTATAAAGGTAAATCGGTCAGAAGGAAAACCAGACAAAATAAGTGCAGGCAAAAACGCGCAAGCCCCCGGAACAACCGTAAATTCAAGTCCTTTTTCAATCAAAACTTGCGCTAAAATATTCCCCGGATCACTTATAACGGGCATACCCGCATCGCTGATTACGGCAACCGAACTACCACTTTCTAAAAGTTCGCAAATTTTTTCTGCGCTCTCTCTTTCGTTAAACTTGTGATAACTTCTAAGTGGTTTTTTTATTTCATAGTGGTTTAAAAAGACTTGAGAGTGTCGCGTGTCTTCACAAAAAATATAGTCGACTGCTTTTAAAATTTCTATTGCACGATAAGAAACGTCTTTTAAATTTCCTATCGGCGTTGCTACAAAATATAACATATTTCACCTAAAAAGTCTTTAAATAAGTCGATTAACAGCTATTAAAGTCGTACAACGTCGTTGATAATCGGTTTTTCAACCTTAAACGGGCGCTTGATTTTATTTACTGCTTCAATGAAAAATAGATAGGGCGGTTTATCCTTTTCGCCAGATAAAAATGCTAGTCTTGTAGTACAAAGCCCAAACTTTTTAAAAGCAGACAAAACGTCTAAAAGCCGTTCGCATTTATTGCATAAACAAATTCGCCCACCGCGCTTTAAAAGTTTTGAAGCCGACTTTGCGATATCTTCAATATTAACCGTTATCTCGTGTTTGCAAACTGCAATATCTTCTCTAAGAGAGACGTATCCGCTGTTTTGTTTTTTGTACGGCGGATTACATAACACGAGCGAAAATTTCCCGAAAAAACTTTCGTCGATATCTTGAATTTTACAATTTTCGACGGTAAATTTATCTTCTAACGCGTTTAGTTTTACCGACTTTTTTGACATATCACTCAGGCTTTTTTGCATTTCAAAAAGCGTAACGCTTTTAACCTTTTCTTCGTTTAACGCAAAAAAATTAAGCCCTACTATTCCACTACCCGCGCAAATATCTGCAACGACTTCGTTATCATTTGCTTTTGCAAAGCGAGAAAGTAGTATTGCATCACTCGTAAAACGGTAAAGGTCGGACGATTGAATTATTTTATAATCTTTTATATTTAAACTTTCAATTTCTTCGTTGATTAAATCCATAACGGTAAGTTTCCATTTAAAACTTTAAACTAAAAAAACAATGCACCGCAAAATTGCGGTGCATTACTTTTTTAAAAATTACTCTTCTGATGGAGCGCCTACAGGGCAACTGTCAGCACAAGCACCGCAAGAAATGCAAGTTTCAGGATCAATTTTATAGATATCGCCTTCTGAAATTGCTGATACAGGGCAGTTTTCTGCGCAAGCACCACAAGCAATGCATGCATCCGAAATAATGTATGCCATAACTAACCTACCTCCGTTTTTTTGTTATTATACCACAAACTTTTCAGTTTGTATATACTTTTTTAAAACTTTTTTAAAATTTTTTTCACTTAACCTAACGCAAAAATTTATTTTTGCACTCAAGTTGCGCAAAGCAACTAATTATATAATAAATTCAGTCCACAATTAAAATTATATGTTGCTTTGGCAATTTTTCTACAGAAAAATCTGCTCAGGCATTAACTCAACTTTTTTAAAAAGTTGAATTTCACTTTACCTTGCGCAAAAAGCAAGGTAAAATTTCACTGCGACTGACAAGTCGCAATTTCACCCGATTTTAATCGGATTTCACTGAAATAGCAAGAACTTGCTATTTAATTCTCGTCTTCGATATCCTTTAAATTCTTGGCTTCTTCTTTAGACATTTTTTCAATATCTTCTTCTCGGTTAGCCTTAGTAATTTTAATTGAATCAAGTGGGAATTCTTTATAAACTAAACTTCCGTCGCCCTTTTCAATTTTTACCTTGACAAGGTATTTTAGCATATTATTACTAATAACAGTGCCTTTTCCTTCTTCAGTGATAACGATACTACCGATTTTTGGCATTTTCTTAAACGCTTCGCTGTAATATTCGTTTTCGTACTCTAGACAGCACATAAGTCTACCGCAAAGTCCGCTAATTTTTGTTGGATTTAGCGACAAGCCTTGAACTTTAGCCATTTTTATCGTAACTTTCTTAAATTCAGGTAAGCACGTCGAACAACAGCAAGCTCTTCCGCAAGGCGCGATACCGCCTAGTATTTTAGTTTCGTCTCTGATACCGACTTGTCTTAATTCTATTCTGATATGGAAAATAGATGCAAGGTCTTTTAAAAGTTCTCTAAAATCTATTCTTCCTGCTGCGGTAAAATAGAAAACAACTTTACTTTCGTCAAAAGTAAACTCTGCATCAATAAGTTTCATTTTAAGCTTGCGCTTTTCGATACACTCTTCAGTAAGTCTTTTCGCTTCAGGAACGCGCGCTTCGTTTCTTTCGACCTTCCTCCAGTCGGCATCCGTCGCCTTTCTTATAACAGGCTTAAGCGGTTGAACGATTTCACTGTCGTCAACCATCTTCGGCTCGATAGTAACCGTACCGAATTCAACGCCACGCGCAGTTTCAACGATTACGCCTTCGCCCTTTTTGAAATCGAAGTCTTTAGGATCGAAATAGTAAACCTTTGCGGTATGGCGAAATTTTATTCCTACAATTTTAGCCATCTGTGTTTAGCCTCCAAAATTAAGAACAACGCTTTATCAAACACCATAGTCTGATTTGCGTTAAAATGTAGCGAGCGCTCTATCTCGCTAAGCCCTTCAATAATCTCGATTACTGCGCCCGTTTTAAATCTTTCATCGAGAGTTTCCATCGTGTTTTTATCAATTAATCGACTTATTTGCCCACTTTTATACTTTAAAAGTTCTCCAAACACAAGCTTTATCGTACTTATAGCTTTCTTTGCATCTAAGCCGTTTATTATGTCAAAAGCAGTAATTGCATCTCTACTTGTATTTAAACAAGTTAGTGCTTTTACGACTTTTTCTTTTATATCTTGAAAATCTCCGCTTTCGTAATTTTTCACAACGAGTGATAAAATTCCGTTTGCGGTTAAAACCGACGAATTAAGTTTTTCTTCGTCTGAAAGTTTATCTTTAAAATACTCTAACAGTTTTTCGTTAGAAAAAGACGGAATATCTATTTTTTTAGTACGCGACTTAACGGTCGGAAGTATTCCGCTTAAGTTAGAAGTTCCTAAAAGCAAAATTACGTTTTTAGGCGGTTCTTCTAAAGTTTTCAAAAGTTTATTTTGGCTTTTTTCCAAACCTTCGAAACCGCTTATAATAAACACCCTTTTTTGAAGCTCAAGTGGCTTTATAAGACAGTTAGCCGTAATTTCGTCGGCGTGTTGCGCTTTAAGTTTTTCCCCCACGTTAGGGTAAATAGTAACGTCAGGATGAGTTTCTCTGTCGATAAGTCTACAAACCCTACAACTATCGCAAAAGTCTTCGCTATCGCACAAAATCAGTTTTGCAAGGCACTTTAAAAAATCGCGCAAACTGTCTTTATCTTCAGTGTCGACCAAGTATGCGTGGCTTAAAGAATTCTGAGCCTTATCCCCGCGTATAACCTTATAGGCGTTTGTTGTCGATAGTAGTTTAATCATATCAGCGCAAATAGCCTTTTTCTTTTAAGATGTTAATAATTTTTTCGTGAGTTTGTAATTTTTCGCCGTGACAGTCGACTTTTACAAATCGAGAAGGGAATTTTTCAGCTAGGCTTAGATACCCTTCGTAAACTTTAGTGTGAAAGTTTAGACCTTGAAGTTCGAGTCTGTCGCTTTCATCAACCCCGCCTTTTCTTTTGAACGCGTCTTCTGGACTAATGTCTAGAAAGAGCGTTAAATCTGGCGGACAGCCGTTAAGCGCAAAGTCGTTAATTTTCGCGATGAAATCAAAACCAAGTCCACGCGCGTACGCTTGATAGGCTAGCGACGAATCGACGTATCTATCAAGTATTACCATTTTACCGGCATTAAGCGCAGGAATAATAACTTCGTTAAGAAGTTGGGCGCGCGCTGAAGCATACAAAAGAGCCTCGCACTCGTCACTCATTTCGGCGTGCGATTTATCTAATATTATGCTTCTTATTTTTTCGGATATTACGGTGCCACCCGGCTCGCGCGCGAAAATGAAGTCAACCCCAAGCTTAGTAAGATAATCTTTAAGCAGTTGAAGTTGAGTGCTTTTTCCCGAGCCTTCACAGCCTTCAAACGTGATAAATACGCCCATTTTTCTTCCCTTATCGTTTAATTTTTGCTAAATAATCGACTTATATCCTAACTTATGCTAAAATTTCTAAAATTTTAACTTTATACGCTCCGATTTGTGCGTTGACAGTTACTTCGTCGCCAACCTTTTTGCCAAGAAGGCTTTTTCCTACTTCAGATTCGTTAGAAATTTTATTTTCGATAATGTTGGCTTCAGCCGTTCCTACGATTTGGTAAACGGCTTCTTCTTCCATTAAGCTATCGTAAATTTTAACTTTAGAACCGATAGAAACGGTGTCGCGCTTGCCGTCTTGAGAGTAGATTACGGCAACCTTTAATTGCGCTTCGATTTCCTTAATTTCGCCGTCAACTCTTGCTTGTTCTTCACGGGCAGCAGTGTATTCTGCGTTTTCTGACAAGTCGCCTTGTTCGCGCGCAATTTTAATTCTTTCAACGACTTGAGGCATTTCAATCTTAGTTAAATAGTCAAGTCTTTCAAGAAGCTTTTGTCTACCTTCTTCGGTTAAATAAATTTTATCGTTCATATCAAATCTCCATTAAATTGATTTTTATTCTAAAACAGCTTTTATACGGCGAACGCCAGCGCTTGAAGACTGTTCTTTCTTAATTTTGAAAGTTCCAAGTTCGCCCGTTCTTTTAGCGTGAGGGCCACCGCAAATTTCTTTTGAATATTCGCCCATAGTATAAACCTTAACCAAGTCGCCGTATTTAGCGTCAAACACGCCGACAGCCCCACTGTTTTTTGCTTGTTCAACCGTCATTTCTTCCATAACGATTTCGACGTCAGCCTTTATTGCTTCGTTTACGAGTCTTTCAACTTCTGCGATTTCTTCTTTAGTCATAGGTCTATCAAAGTTGAAGTCAAAGCGAAGTCTTTCAACGGTGATGTTCGAGCCTTTTTGCGAAACGGTTTCAGATAAAACCTTCTTTAAGGCTGCTTGCATAAGGTGAGTTGCAGTATGAAGTCTGGCAGTTTGCTCGCTAGTGTCGGCAAGACCGCCTTTAAACTTTTGCTCGCTACCTACGCTTGATTTCTTTTGGTGTTCTTCAAAAGCCTTGTTATACCCTTCTTCGTCAACCGTAAAGCCCTTTTCGAGCGCGAGTTCTTTAGTGATTTCAAGTGGGAAACCGTACGTATCGTACAAACGGAATGCAGTTTTTCCCGGGAATACCGTTCCTTGAATATGAGTAATAACTTTATTAAACTCCTTCAAGCCGTCGCTTAAAGTCTTGGTAAAGCGTTCTTCTTCCTTTTGAAGCTCGTCTAAAATCTTAGCCTTGTTCTCTAAAAGTTCAGGGTACGCTTCTTGATAAAGTTCGATATAGCACTCTGCAATAAACTTAAGAGAACCGCTTGGAAGGTCGATATTTCTACCAAATCTAACCGCACGGCGAATAAGTCTTCTTAAAACATAGCCTTGGTCGACGTTAGACGGAACGATACCACGCGTATCCCCGATTAAGAAAGTCGCAGTTCTTACGTGGTCGAGAATAATTCTGAAAGCCTTAGTCGTATCTTCGCTTTCGTCGTATTTTTTGCCTGTAAGCTCTTCAATCTTAGCCTTACTAGACGCAAAAAGTTCCGTATCGTAAACACTTTTAACACCGTTTAAGATGCAAAGCGTTCTCTCAAGCCCCATACCCGTGTCAACGTTCTTTTGTTTAAGCATTGAATACGTGCCGTCTTCATTTTTATAAAATTGCATGAAAACGTCGTTCCAGATTTCAAGGTATTTACCGCAGTCACACGCTGGAGAACAATCTTCCGAGCACTTTTCAGTTCCACGGTCGATAAACATTTCCGTATCAGGTCCGCAAGGTCCTGTTTTTCCTGCAATCCACCAGTTGTTAGACTTAGGAAGATAGAAAATTTTATCCTCAGGAATACCGCAGTCAGCCCAAATTTTAGCACTTTCTTCGTCGCGTGGAGCATCTTCGTCGCCTGCAAAAACGGTTACGGCAAGCTTTTCGATAGGGATAGCAAGATATTCAGGACTAGTTAAAAATTCAAAACTGAATTTTATAGCGTCTTCTTTAAAATAATCGCCGAGCGACCAGTTTCCAAGCATTTCAAAAAACGTTAAGTGGGACAAATCGCCAACTTCGTCAATGTCCCCCGTTCTAACGCATTTTTGCGCGTCGGTAAGGCGCGTTCCTGCTGGGTGCTTTTCACCTAAAAGATATGGAACGAGTGGGTGCATACCAGCCGTCGTAAATAGAACCGACGGATCGTTTTCAGGTATTAAACTTGCAGAAGGTATGATTTTATGACCTTTCGACTCGAAAAATTTTAAATACATTTTTCTTAGTTCGTTTGCAGTAATTTTCTTCATATATTTATCCTTTATTAATTAAAAATCGTGGTTTATAAGTCGATTAAACTTACTTTTTAGTAACTTCGCAACCGTCTTTAGTAATTTTTACCAAATAACCTTTTTGCAAAATTTCGTCTCTGATTTTGTCAGACACCGCCCAGTTTTTCTCTTTTCTTGCATTTTGCATTTCTTCTAAAAGTGCTAAAATCTCACTAGGGATATCCGACTTATTTTTACTTTCGTAACTTTCTGTAAACTTTTTCGCGTCGACCTTGAAAAGCCCTAAAAGCGAATAGGTTTTCTTAATTTGAGCGACCATATCTTTCGCGCTTTCGTCACCGCCAGATAACGCTTTTTTAATTGCTTTAAAATAGCCGAACAAGTTAGAAATCGCAAGCGCGGTATTAAAGTCGTCGTCCATAGCCGAGTTAAATTCTTCGTCAATCTTCGGATAACTTCCACCTACGCCAAAACGCGCTTCAACTTCAGCGATAACCTTATAAAACTCGTAAACGTGCTTTTCGCTGTCTGAAAAAAGATTGTCGGTAATATTTACGTCGTTTCTGTAACTTGTAGAAAGTAGCGCAAACTTAACCGCATCTGGCGAGAAATTATCGAGAAGTTCGCTTAGAAGAATAAAGTTTCCGAGCGACTTACTCATTTTTTGACCGTTGACTTTAATAAGTCCGTTGTGCATCCAATACTTTGAAAAACGCTTGCCCGTGAGCGCTTCGGTCTGTGCAATTTCGTTTTCGTGGTGTGGGAAGATTAAATCTCTACCGCCACCGTGAATATCAATCTCGTCGCCGAACGCTTGCATGTTCATAGCAGAACACTCTATATGCCAGCCAGGTCTACCTTTTCCCCAAGGCGACTCCCAAAAGATTTCGCCGGGTTTTGCAGACTTCCAAAGCGCAAAGTCGAGCGCAGAAAGTTTTTCCGCGTCGTTTTCAATTCTTACACCGTCGAGCATATCGTCGATATTTCTGTGGGAAAGTCTTCCGTAAGACGGGAAACTTTGAACGGAGAAATAAACGCTTCCGTCAGCCGTCTTGTAGGCGTGCCCTTTTTCAATCAAAGTTGAAATAAAGTCGATAATGTTTTGAATATTTTCGGTTGCCTTAAGCCAGATATCAGGATCGTCAACGTCAAAACGCGCCATAATCTGGTCGATTTTTTCAATCATTTGCTTTGCATAATCTTCAGCGTTAACGCCAAGCTCGTTAGCCTTAGCGATAATTTTATCGTCGACGTCTGTGTAATTTCTTGCATAACTTACGTCGTAACCACGCTTAGAAAGATATTTTCTGATTATATCGTAAATGAGCGCTTGAAACGCGTGTCCAATATGCGCTTCGCCCGAAACGGTGATACCGCAGGCGTACATTTTAACGTTTTTGCCGTCTATCGGTAAAAATTCTTCCTTCTTACCGCTAAGAGTATTATATATTTTCATATTTTACACCATTATTTATAATAATATCTTACATTTTAGCACAATATCTCTATTTTTGCAATTATTTTAAACGCTAAACGGAAATTACGAAAAATTTATCGCGCTTTTTGAAAATTATGGGTTTTTGCATTGATTTTTAGAAATAATTGTTATATAATAATCAAAATTAAAGTTTTTGGAGACGAAAAATGTTAGACATCAAACTTATCACCGAAAATCCTGAAAAAGTTTCGGAAAGTTTAAAAAAGAAAGGTTGTATCGTTGATTTTAAGCCCGTTTTAGAAAAAAACGCTAAAAGAAAGGCAATTATCGGCGAAGTAGAATCGCTTAAAGCGCAAAGAAACAAAGTTTCTGCACAAATCCCACAACTTAAAAAGCAAGGTCTTCCGGTTGAAGAAATTTTTGCCGAAATGAGAACTCTTGGCGAAAAAATCGAAGCGCTCGATAGCGAATTAGACGCATTAAACCAAGAAATTACAGACTTTATCGCAGGTCTTCCTAATATGCCTGACGACGATTTGTTGCCGGGCGAAAAGGAAAATAACGAAGTCGTTAAAGTGTTTGGCAAAAAGCCAGAGTTTGACTTTGAACCAAAGAACCACGTCGACATCTGCACCGCACTTAATCTTATTGATTACGAACGCGGAACGAAACTTTCTGGCGGTGGCTATTGGCTATACCGTGGCGAAGGCGCGCAATTAGAATGGGCACTTTTAAACTTCTTTATCTCAGAACATTTAAAAGACGGTTACGAATTTATTCTTCCACCGCATATGCTCGGCTATAACTGTGGTTTCGGCGCTGGTCAATTCCCTAAATTTTCTGACGAAGTTTATTGGATAGAAGACGAAAGCGGTGACAGAAAGAAACAACGCTTTATGCTCCCTACTGCTGAAACTGCACTCGTCAACCTTTACGCTGGCGAGATTATTGACGCAAAGAAATTACCGCTTAAGGTTTTTGCGTACACACCTTGCTATAGAAAGGAAGCAGGCAGTTATCGCGCAGAAGAACGCGGAATGATTCGCGGTCACCAATTCAACAAGGTTGAAATGGTTCAATACACTCACCCAGACCACTCTAAAGAAGCGTTTGAAGAGCTTGTCGGAAAGGCTTGCTCGTTAATGGAAAAACTAGGACTTCACTATCGCTTATCTAAACTTGCTGCTGGCGACTGCTCGGCATCAATGGCAAGAACTTACGATATCGAAGTTTGGATTCCAAGTATGGGAATTTATAAAGAAGTAAGCTCTGTTTCTAACGCTAACGACTATCAGGCAAGAAGAAACAACACTCGCTTTAAAGGCGAAGACAAAAAGCTCGGTTTCGTTCACACTCTTAACGGCAGCGGTCTTGCAACAAGCCGTATCTTCCCTGCACTCGTTGAACAGTTCCAAAACGCTGACGGCTCGGTAACAATCCCTGAAGTTCTTCGTCCATTTATGGGCGGAAAAACCGTCATAAAACTCTAATAATCGCCATATAGCGCGGTATTCGACTCGAATACCGCGCTATATTAATCCTGCAAAGCAGGACTTTAACGCGCTAGCGACTTCATCAAAAGCCCCTGCTTTGGACTTCATCGTGGCTTTGCCACGACTTCATTTATTTTTTAATTAAATCGCGCTATCGCGCGATGAAATCACTTCGTGATGAAGTCCACCTTTCGGTGGATGATGTCGAAACTTCGTTTCGGTTATATTTTAATCTGAGCGTAGCGAAGACTTCATTAAAAAAACTTCGCCGTCGCAAAATTGCGACGGCGATTTTTTACCGTAAATTCATTTAATTTTTATAATGAATTAAAGCCCTACGCTGCAGTAGCAAATACTACTTCAAACGCTCCTAAATATCCGTTAGCGGTTGCAGTAATTACAACTTCACCGCCAGCAGTAATTTCGTATACGTAAGGAACTGTAGGAGAAGTTTGCGTTTCAGTAGCGGTTGTAACTGCATTTCCGTCAAGCGCAACAGACGCGTTATTCGTACCGTTGTAGAAATAGATATTCAACGTACATGCACTAGATGCCTTAAACTTAATAGTAGCGCCGGTATTGAATTTTAACCAGTTGTCAGTTCCGTTAGATGATGCACCGATATAAGTGATATTATCAAGCGTAACTTCGTCAGCGGTTGCTACTATCGAGCCGTCAGTTTCGTTATTGTGGTTAAACGAAACGTAGCCTGCAGGTGCAGAGTAAGCGCCACCCTTATAATTTACGAAAGTGCTCTTAGAAATGGTGGTTTCATATTCACACTTAGCGTAAACGATTGGGCTACATTCTACGCTGTTATCACCACGGGTAATACTCCACGTTCCTGCCGTTGCAAGGTCGTATACGTAAACGGTTAAACCTTCGGCAATCGTTTCAGTGCTTACAGGAGTTAACGTAGTCGTGCCGTCAGATACGACTGGAGTAGGCGTTGCTAACGTTCCCGACTTACCAACCATAACCGTTAATTTTGCTTGAGACTTAGTAGTAGCAACGATAAGCTCGCCTGAACTATTCAACTTTAATCCCTTAGTAGTTGAGATAGATTGACCTGCAATATTAGTAAAGGTATAAGTTGCACCACTTATCGACTTATAAGCCGTGCTAGCACCGTAACTGAAGTTTTCGATACCGTCAGCGCCGTTTTCTACTTTGATGTCGCTATCTGTCGTATACCACTCGATTGCAGTCCATTTTGGATTTACAGGGTTACAAGTAAACGTTCCTGTAGTTCCGCTACCGTCGCATGCAGTTGCAGTAAAGGTTACTTCGCCTTCGTTCTTGAACGTTACTCTACCGGTATACGTGTCGATATCAGCAATAGTTGTATCAGAAGACGACCATTTAACCGACTTATTCGTAGCCGTTGGAGTAGCCTTTGCCGAAAGAGTAAGAGCAACACCAACACACTCAAGAGTCGAGCTTGAAGATACTTCAATCGACGAAACAGGAGTATTTTGAATAGTTGAATCAGTCGTTACGACAACCTTAGTAATATACGTCGTTGCTTTAGCAGTAAGGACTACTGAAGTTGCATTTTCATCATATACGATGTAAGTATTTAATACTTCAGCACTGGTTGAGCTGTTGTTAAAGAACATAACGGCTTCACCCTGAGTATTAGCCTTTGCCTCTAAAGTGCCAGAATAATATCCGTATACTTCAACGTAGCATTTGCCTTTTACAGGAATAGTAATAGTCGCACCGTTTTGACCAACGTAATGTGGTTTACCCGTTTGAACAGCGAATCCGTTGCAAAGTGTAGATTGATCTACCGTTCCGTCGAAAGGATAAGACGTAATTTCGCCAACTACTTCGCCTTGAAGGATATCAGAAGACGTATCAGCGTCAACCGTCCAGCCATTTGCTGTAATTAATGCGTCAATATCCCAGTTATTTAAGTTATCTTTTTCATATTTTTGCTTTCCAGTGTTGTAAATTCTATTTAAAATAGTTTTACGACCACTAAATTCTTTAGATACGGTATCAGCGTCTAAAATATCGTCACCGGTATAATTTAAAGAAGTAGCAGTTGCTTGGTCCATTTTCCAACCAATAACCGTTCTTGCATAGTCGGATGGAATTGGGTTTCCGTACCAAACGCCTGCTTCAACGTCTTGACAAGTTGTGTTAATATATGCAACTTGGCTGAAATAACCTGAAGTCCATGGAGAACGTCCTAGATAAGTCTGTTGTCCGTTTGCTTTAGCGTCTGCAGATTCTTTTACCGTTGAATTGAAAATAACTAAGCCTTTACCAACTTTCGTTGAAATAGCCATTCTTGGAGCGGTAACGTAAGATCTGTGTGTAGATGCGTCTGCATCGTATACAGAAACGATTTCACATTTTTCATAGAGGGCTACTTGACCTGCTTGTTCCATCCAGATAAAGTCAACGTCACCTTCGATATAACAATCGTAGAACCATGCTTTACCAGCAGTTCTTAAAGTATCTTGATTTGACTTAAACGAGCAGTTGTACGCAACCGTATTACCTTTTGTGTCAGTTCCTAAAACTTCTGCTTGTGTGTTTGAACCTAACCCTTCTTGTTCAGCTCTTGCACGTGACCAGTCACTTTTAAGAGTTAAATTCTCAAGAATTATATTTCCACTACCTTGTATAGCAATTAAGCTACGAGTCTTTTCAGTCGTCATATCCGAGCCGTGACCAACGATAACTACGTCTGTACCATATTTTGCCGTAGTGTCACCACTAATTTTGATTGTTGCAGAGCCATTGTATCCAAGACCGCTTTCTTCATAAGTACCCTTTCCAAGAGTAATTACGAAAGTTTCTGCAGAATCTGTTGGAACTGCCGCCAAAGCTGCACTAAGCGTATCATACTTAGTACCGTTCATTTTAATTTCACCAGCAGTTGCTGGAGCCGTTGGTCCTACTTCACTTGACGAACCACCAGATGAATCTTCGCTTGACGTACCTGACGAATTTTCGCTTGACGAACCAACTGACGTTCCGTCATTAGACGACGTTTCAACAGTTGAATCTGAAGAAGATGAGTTTGAGTCTGAAGTTGCACCAATGCCAGGTTTACACGCCACTAGCGCGAACACTAATGCAAGCATAAAAACAAGCCCTAGAACTTTTTTGCTTTTTTTCATTTTGCGCCTCCTTAATAATATTTCTTAAAAAATGTAGTTTAAAAAACATTCATTAAAACTACCTATTTACATAATAGCATATTTAAAATGCTTTTTCAATATGTATTGAAAAATTTTTAATAGAAAATTGTTATAATAAAAAACCTAATCCCCTTTTTAATTAAATCGCGCTATCGCGCGATGAAATCACTTCGTGATGAAGTCCACCTTTTGGTGGATGATGTCGAAACTCCGTTTCGGTTATATTTTAATCCTGCAAAGCAGGACTTCATCGCGCTAGCGACTTCATCCAAAGCCCCCTGCTTTGGACTTCATCGTGGCTCCGCCACGACTTCATTAAAAAAGTGGGCAATTTGCCCACTTTTTTATTTAATCTTCGTCAGTTTCACTTTTAGTTATATTTTCCTTTTCGCTTTCGTTGTGAACACAACCAAGAGCAACCATAAGTTTTTGTTTAACTTCGTCCATTTGCGACTTAAAATCGCCGTTTTTAAAACGAATTGGCGGTTTTTCTATGATTGTATTATTTTCGTCGTCGATAACGAGTGGAATAAATCTTAAGTGTTTTTGGAACTTTTTATAGTAGAATTTTTCAAGCAATAAAAATCCTGTGTAGATATCGGTATCAGCTTCACCGTCAGCGGTATATTCAATATCGGGATACAAAATTACGTTTTCGTGAATTTCAAGATAACTAAGCGCCTTTTTTAGCGTAAAAATTGCTTGCGTATCCTTTCTGTGAACAGGAATACCTTCGAACGATTTTATAAGTGGAACGAGCACAATCGTCATAAAGAACGCGCAAATCGTCGACCAGAATTTATTCATATTATGAACGACTCTAAACGTATAATCTCTAAACTGTCTAAAACATGCTTTTCTGGTGCAGAACGGAGCAAAAACCATCATATGAAGGTCGAAACCTATTTTTGAAACGGTTGTAAGCGGTCCGTGCATATTAAGGTGACGGCAAACGTATACCGCGCCAACTGGATCTTTTGCAACGAGTGAAGTGTAGCGTTTTGTAAACGTTTTATAGCACCAACGGATAAATCTTGAATACCAGCCCCAGAATTTGCCGTCTTTTCTTTTGCCACCTGCAAACACCCAACGCGTTTGAACTTGATAAGATAAAAGCGACATAACGAGCGAACTGCAACCTGTTAAGAAGGTAATTAAGAATTCGTTGTCAAACCAATAATCGAAAAGTTGTGCGTATCCAATAGACGCTGCAAACAAGAACGCCCATAGCACGTAATAACGGAAAACACTCTTTTTAGAGTGACCGTTAAAGACGAACTTATAGTTTACGAAGAAGTTTACTATTGACGAGCAAAGTCTTGCAATAAACTGAGCCACAATCGCACGTGGCAAGTTTAAAACCATAAGCTCTGGTAAATACTCTAAACCAAAGTATAACAGCAAAAGCTCGATTACCGTTGAAAAAACGCTCGCAAGAACGAAGAAACTGAGGTTTGTCAAAAGCACTTTACCAACTCTCATACTATCTTTAAAAGCGTGGTAGTGCGAAACCTTTTCAACGTCGTCAGGCTTTTCTTCGTAAACGGTAGCTATCGGCACTTCACGGATAGGAATATTCTTTTTGTGTAAAACGATAAGCTGGTTCATTTCGTACTCAAACCTATCCCCCTTAATATCAAGAAGACTGTCAAGTAGCGCATAAGGAAATGCTCGAAGTCCCGTTTGAGTATCGCTAATTCTAACGCCGTACAAAAACTTATACGCACGGCGAGTAAATACGTTACCAACTCTTGAACGCTTTGGAACGTGATCTTGCGAAAAGTCGCGAACGCCTAAAACAAACGAATCACCGAACTCAGACGCGTACGAAAAGACGTTAAAAACGTCGTCAACAAGATGCTGCCCGTCGCAGTCGGCGGTAACGAAGGTAAAACGCTCGTCAAAATTTTCTTTAGCGAACTTAAACGCAATCTTAAGCGCATAACCTTTTCCGTGATTTTCGCCGTAACTTAAAACGGTAGTGTTTGGCAAAGTTTTTAACTCGTCAAATATCGGCTGATATTTTTCTCCACTACCGTCGTTTACGACAATTAAGTGGGCTATATGCGCGTTAATGAGCGTTTTTGAGTACTCAATAAAGTTGGCACTCGGCTCGTACGCAGGGATTATAACTACACACTCGTTCTTTTTCATTGATTTTCCTCTCTAATCGTTTTGACTACTGTATCGGTCGATATTTTCTTGCATAAGCCTAGCAATTTCGTCGCCGATTTCTTGAGTAGATTTGTCTTTATATTCTTCAGGAGTAATAACCTTTAACACGTCCACGTAAACGTGAGAGCGTTTAAAAGGAAAATTTTTACTGATTTTTTCCGTTCCTTCAAAAGTCATAACGGCAATTGGAACGTTTGCTTTCGTTGCTATCTTTAGTGCGCCAACTTTTAGCGGTAATAAATCGCGCCCCGTCTTATTTCTGGTACCTTCTGGGCAAACACCAACCGACACGCCGTGATTTTTAATGAACTTAATGGCTTTTAATACAGTTTTCAACGCTTCACGGTCGTTCTCTCTGTCGATTGCTAAAAATCCACTCTTATTAATAAACGGACCTGCAAGTGGAATTTTCATGTTTTCAGGCTTTGAAATCATAATCGGTTTGCATCTGACGAAAGTGTTAAACTGAATAATCGGGTCAAAATTCGAACGGTGATTTGAAACGAGCAAGTAACTTTTGCCCTTTTCAATAAGCTCGCCGTTTTTTACGTGAACTTTAATTCTGCCCCAAAAACATAAAAAGCCAATAACAAGTCTTACGATTAAATAACACGCTTTATTCGGCTTATCGGGCGACTTCTTGGAAAAAAACAGTGAAACGATAAACAAAATTAAAAATATTAAAATAGCAGATAAAACGGTAAACGCAAGCCATAATATAGGAAAAATCCAAACCTTGGAAATTTCAAAAAATACACCTTGTGAAATGCTGATAATTGCTGACGTTATTCCGCCCAAAATCAAACAAATTAAGTTAAACATACTATACCCCTAGTATTATTACTCTGTGATAATATCATAGTAAGGTAACAAAAAAGTTAAAATTATGAAATAATTTAAAAATGATTTGCAAGCATTGCTTGCATGAATTCATAGACTTCCCCTTGATGGGAATGTGTCGCAAAGCGACGGATGAGTGTGTAAAAAAGAGTGAAATCCGATTAAAATCGGGTGAAATTGCAATCTGTCGGTTGCAGTGAAATTTTACCTTGCTTTACGCGCAAGGTAAAGTGAAATTCAACTTTTTATAAAAGTTGAGTTTTGGTCGCGCAGATTTTTCTTTGAAAAATTGCCGACATAGCATATAATTTTTTTCTAAGGACTGAAATTTATTATATAAATCGTTTTCTGTCATTGCGAGCGCGATTTTATTTATTCCGACCCGTCATTGCGAGCGTTACAAAGTAACGCGTGGCAATCTCTAAAGAACTAACCGAGCACTTTTAACACCCGAACACTAAAATAACCCACAACGCACTTTAGAGATTCTTACGCTTTCGCTCAGAATGACAGTATTCCGTATTATAAAATATTAAGACGGCGTTTTGAAAAAACGCTCGACAATAATGCAAATCTAGGATTTGCAAATCATGAAAGTTTACTTTCAAATCACGAACGGCTTGCCGTTCAAATCATGAAGGCTCTGCCTTCAAATCATCCTTACCAGCTACATATCGAGCAAAACGCAGTTTTGCATTTTAAGAAGATTTATCTTCATTTCATCAAAATTACGCCTTTCCTACTTGAAAAAATCACAAATTCGTGGTATACTTTTCAAAAAAAAGACGAAGGCTTGAAAAATGTTTAATATTCTTATTGCAGAAGACGATATAAATATTTTAAAACTTATGGAAATAAGGTTAAAGCAAAACGGCTTTAATACATTTACGGCAAAAAACGGGCTTGTTGCACTTGAAGTTTACTCGAAAAATGCAATCGACCTTATGATTGTTGACGTGTCTATGCCTAAAATGGACGGTTTTGAATTTATTCGTGAAATTAGAAATAGTGGTTCAACCGTTCCTGCAATAGTCGTTTCTGCGCGTGGAGGACTTAGCGACAAAACGCAAGGCTTTTTGATTGGTGTCGACGATTATATGGTAAAGCCTATAGAGTTTGACGAACTTTTGTTAAGAATTAAAGCGCTACTTCGCCGTGCAAAAATCGTAAGCGAAAACAAACTTACCGTCTCGGGCGTTACCTTAGACTACTCCACTTTAACCATCTCTGACGGAAAAAGTCGGTCTATAACGCTGTCAAAGCGGGAATTTTCAATTTTGTTCAAGCTTTTATCATACCCAGAACGCTCGTTCACTAAAGGTCAACTTTTCGACGAGTTTTGGGGTATTGACTCTGATTCTGACGAAGATACCGTTAAAGTATTTATAAACAGAATACGCACGAAAATCAAAGATTTTCCAGAGTTTGATATCGCGACAATTCGCGGTGTCGGCTATCGCGGGGTGAAAAATGGTAAATAAACCACCTAAACAGAAAAACATTTTCGCAGCAACCCGAATTATCCGTCTAGTTTTCACGGCTTGGCTAATTTCTTTTATCTTTACGCTTTTTTTGACTGTAATTTTAAGATATTTCTTCCCAGAACTTATAATCGTAAGAAATATCATAATTATTATTATATTTTTTATAGTCAGTACGATATTCGGCGCGCTTATATTTTATTTCTTAACAAAGCGAACTAACGCTTTAACCACCGAAATTAACGAAGCAATCGAAAAGATTGCAGGTGGAGATTTTTCTGCTCGACTAGATTTTCCTAAAGTAAACGAAGATATCGACAACGTCGTTGGCAACTTTAATAAAATGGCTGAAGAATTGAATTCGCTTGTTATTTTAAACAACGACTTCGTTTCAAACTTTTCGCACGAGTTTAAAACGCCTATCGTCTCCGTTAAAGGTTACGCCGAGCTTTTATACGACAGCCCTAACCTATCAGACGACGAAAAACAGTATCTGAAAATTATTATCGATGAATCTAACCGCCTATCAATGCTTTCTGACAGCGCGATGACACTTTCTAAACTCGACCACCACAGAGTCGAAGAAAAAAAGGAAAGTTTTTGGCTTGACGAACAAATTTCTCAATGTATATTACTTTTTGATAATAGATTTACTCAAAAGAACTTAGAAATTGAAATTAACATGGAAAAAGTTAAAATTGTTGCCGACAAAAACTTAACCAAAGAAATTTGGATAAACATTTTGTCTAACGCGGTCAAGTTCACCCCGTCGGGCGGGGCTATAAAACTTGTTTTAAAAGAGCGCGGTGGCTACGCTTTCGTCACGATAACCGACACCGGCGCGGGTTTTGAAAGCGAAAACCCTATAAAACTGTTCGAAAAAAACTATCAAGAAAACACTAAAGAAAAAACGCTGGGTAGCGGTATTGGACTTGCCGTTGCTAAGCGCATTGTTGAACTTCATAACGGCACGATTCACGCAGAAAACGCACCGACAGGCGGTGCGCAGTTTGTTGTCAAACTACCAATAGAATAAAAGTTAGGCGAGCCTTTTTCGGCTCGCCTTACTTTTATTAATGAATTGAAAACTGTCGTTTTCATAAATTGCGCTAAAGCGCATAAATTGCAGAAAACTGCATGAATTGCAAAAACAAGTTTTTGCGTTTAAAATATTGATATGCAACCACAGGTTGCAATTTATGAACGCAAGTGCGTTCAATTTATGACGGCATAGCCGTCAATTTATGCAAGCAATGCTTGCAATTTATTTAATATATAGCCCTTTCTCATCAGCGCTAACCACAACATTAGCGTTTGGTTCGATTTCACCTTTTAAAATAGCGCGGGCAAGCATGGTTTCAACGCTTGATTCAATAAAACGCTTTAACGGTCTTGCGCCAAAAATTGGATCGAATCCACAGTCGATGATATAGTTTTTAGCAGAGCCGTCAATTTTTAGATTGATTTTTTTATCTTTTAAACGCTTAGCAAGATTTTCAATCATAATATCGACGATTTTTTCAATCTCGCTCGTTCTTAACGGCTTGTAGTAGACGATATCGCTAAGTCTGTTTAAAAATTCAGGTCTAAACTTTCTTTTTAAAAGCAAGTCAATTTTTTCCTTCGTTTCCTTTTCAATCTCGCCGTTATCGTCAATTCCTTCAAGCAAAAATTCCGAGCCAAGATTTGACGTAAGAATAATTACAGTATTCTTAAAATCAACCGTTCTTCCTTGCGAGTCGGTAAGTCTGCCGTCGTCTAAAACTTGTAAAAGCACGTTGAAAACGTCAGGGTGCGCTTTTTCAATCTCGTCAAACAAAATTACCGAATACGGCTTTCTTCTTACGGCTTCAGTAAGTTCGCCCCCCTCGTCGTAACCAACGTATCCCGGTGGCGCACCGATAAGACGTGAAACGTTAAACTTTTCCATATACTCGCTCATATCGATTCTTATCAAGTTCTTTTCGTCGTCAAATAAGGTAGATGCGAGCGTTTTTGCAAGCTCAGTCTTACCTACACCCGTCGGACCTAAGAACAAAAACGAGCCTATAGGTCGATTAGGGTCACTTATTCCAGCGCGCGCCCTTAATATTGCTTCGCTAACTTTCTTAACTGCTTCGTCTTGACCGACAACGCGCTTATGCAAAATTTCTTCAAGCTTTAAAAGTTTTTCACGCTCCCCTTCAAGAAGCTTTGAAACTGGGATTTTAGTCCATTTTGAAACGACTTTCGCAATTTCTTCTTCGGTGACTTTTTCTCTTAAAAGATAAGTGTCACTCTTTGCGATAGAACTTTCAAGTTTTTCAAGTTTTCTCTTAAGCTCAGGCAGTTTTCCATACTTAAGTTCTGCGGCGCGGTTTAGGTCGTACTCTCTTTCTGCCTTTTCGATATCTGCCGTAATATTTTGAATACTTTCACGAACTTGATTAATATCGTCAATGACCTTTTTCTCTCTTTTAAGGTCTGCACTCATTTTATCGTACTTAGTTTTTAAAGTTACAAGTTCACTTTCGATTGTCTTTAATCTATCTTTAGAAAAATCGTCGCTTTCCTTCTTTAAAGCCTCGCGCTCGATTTCAAGCTGCATAACCTTTCTTCTTACGTCGTCCATCTCAGCTGGCATCGAGTCGATTTCCGTTTTTATCATTGCGCTTGCTTCGTCAACAAGGTCGATTGCTTTATCCGGTAAAAATCTGTCGGTTATATACCTATGCGACAGCGTAACTGCGGCTATAAGTGCGTTATCCGTAATTTTTACACCGTGATAAACTTCGTATCTCTCTTTAAGTCCACGCAAAATTGATACCGTGTCTTCAACGCTCGGCTCGTCAACGATAACGGGCTGGAAGCGTCTTTCAAGTGCAGGATCTTTTTCGATATACTTTCTGTATTCGTCTAAGGTCGTTGCACCAATACAGTGAAGTTCGCCACGAGCAAGACTCGGCTTTAAAAGATTTCCTGCATCCATCGCGCCGTCGCCTTTACCAGCCCCGACAATCGTGTGCAATTCGTCAATAAATAATATAATACTACCGTTACTTGCTTTAACTTCGTTTAGAACGGCTTTTAACCTTTCTTCAAACTCTCCACGGTATTTCGCGCCTGCAATCAGCGCGCCCATATCAAGCGCATACAATTTTTTGTCTTTTAAAGACGACGGAACGTCACCTTTTACGATTCTTTGCGCCAAGCCTTCAGCGATTGCCGTTTTACCAACCCCTGCTTCACCTATTAGCACTGGGTTATTTTTCGTCTTTCTCGACAAAATCATAATAGCCGAGCGAATTTCAGCCTCTCGCCCGATAACTGGTTCAAGCTTGTTTTGTTTTGCAAGGGCAATAAGGTCTTGCGCGTACTTAGTAAGCACGTCGTAGGTTGCTTCAGGATTATCGTTTGTCACTTTCTGATTCCCCCTAATTTGTTTTAGTCCTATTAAAAAATTCTCTTTATTTATATTGTATTTGTCTAAAAGTTTTCTAAGTTCTTTGTTAGAGTTCTCAATAATAGAAAGAAAAATATGCTCGACGGAAACGTATTCGTCTTTCATATTTTTAGCAATTTCTTCTGCGCCGTCTATTACCTTTAAAATTTCAGAAGTTAGCCCTGGATTTGCATTAGTTTGGCGCGAAAAACGGCTTATAAGTCGATTAACTTCACTTTTTAGCCCTTCGACGTCTACGTTTTGAGAAGTTAGTAGTGATGATATAAAACACTCTTTATCACTAAGGACAGAAAAAAGAAAATGCTCTGGTTTAATTTCACAGTTACCTAATTCTTTTGCCATATTTTGAGCGTTTATAAAATTTTCGTGAACTTTTTTAGTCCAAATTTCTCCGTTCATTTACTCTCCTTAAATTATAGGTTTTAATTCTCTCATCCTGCGAATTAAAAGCTCGTCTCTTAAAAGTTCGTTCTCTGAAATGTATAAATTTAAAAGTCTGTCAAGATTTTTAACGTAAGCAGTGATAACGTCTGCAAGTTGTTTTGAAGATATTTCGTCACTGAAACGGTTTAAACTTCTTTTAAGTTTTCCGTCACTTATAAAATATTCAACGGAATAAGGCAGTATTTCTTTCTCGACGGCAATCCATACGGAAAAGAAATTTTCTATCGCCTGAATAAGTTCTGGTTTAGACGTTCTGAAACTTATAGAAAGTTCGCCTAAACTGTCCTTTTTAGGTCTTATTTCCACAGAATAAGTAATTCTTGGACTGTATTTATAGTTAAGCGCAGAAACGATAGAAAACCCACTGTCACGGCACTGGTCTAAAAGTCGCATACGCTGTTCGGCATTTATTAGTTCGTTAATAAAAGAAAATACGCTTTTTATCTGCATTTGTGTAGTTTCAAACCCAACGGCTTTTGCCAAAACTTCATTAACGAGCGTCGAGCGCGAAACTCCCCTTTTGTACGCCGCCGTATCAATAAGCTCGATAACTTCGTCGTTCAAAACTAAACTATAAATACTTTTTCCCATATTACTTCTCCTTAAACCCCATCTATGGACTTTAATTTCATTTTAACACAAATTAATAATTTGTCAACGATTTTTAATAACTTTCTTTACAAATTTTATATTTATTGCCAATATAAAAAACACTGCAGGTAAAACAGTGTTTTTTAGAAACAATATAAAAATCGACTTATAGCGCGATTTCGCGTTTTAAAAGCGCAATGGTTATGCGCGTATTGAGTTCAAAAGCGTCTTTAGGATAAAATTCGGTAATTTGCCCGAAATAGAATTTGTTTTTAAAAAATTGAAAAATTTCTTCGTCCGTTTTTTGTGCCTTGAATAATTCAGCGACTTCCCGCGCCGTTTCTTTTGCGCTTTTTTTTCAAAGTTCGTTATTTGTTTTTTAAGGTATTAACCGAAGAAACGAGCAATTTACGAATTTCGCCTGAGTCGTGTAATAATCGTTTAACTTTTTCCGCAGGTAGTATTTTAGCCCTGATAAACAACTCAAGCCAATACTCTGTTTCATAGCATTCTTTAAGTGATATCTGAAGTTTTGAAAGAAAATCCGCTTTGCTTTGAGCATAATTTGCTTCACGAATATTTGCCCCTATACTTGTTGCCGAGCGTTCAAATTGGTTTTTAAGTGAATAATGCCCTTCGATTTCATTCGTTAACTCCAATGCCTTTACTGCAAAATCCATTGACAAATCAGCAAGTTTATTTTCTTTCATAAAAACTCCTTTAAATGAAATCGCGCTAAGTTTCTTAGCGCGATGACTTTCGGTGGATGATGTCGAAACTTCGTTTCGGTTATATTTTAATCTGAGCGTAGCGAAGACTTCATCGCACTAGCGACTTCATCCAAAGTCCTGCTTTGGACTTCATCGTGGCTTTGCCACGACTTCATTTATTTCTTTTTAATTAAATCGCGCTATCTCGCGATGAAATCACTTCGTGATGAAGTCCACCTTTCGGTGGATGATGTCGAAACTTCGTTTCGGTTATTATTAAATCCGCCAATCGCAAAGCGACTTCATCCGAGCATAACGAGGACTTCATCCCGTCAGGGATTTATCCCGTCTTGCAAGAGGCGGATTTAATGCATTTGCCAAAGCAAATGCCTATTCCCATTCAATAGTTCCTGATGGCTTTGGTGTTAAATCGAAAAGAACTCTGTTGACGTTTTTAACTTCCGTAGTAATTCTTTTCGTGATGTGTTGTAAAAGTTCGAAAGGAACGTTTTCAACGGTTGCAGTCATCGCATCAACCGTGTTTACGGCGCGAATGATTACAGGGTATGCGTAAGTTCTCATATCGTCTTTTACGCCGACTGACTTAAAGTCAGGAACAACAGTAAAGTATTGCCAAACTTTACCTTCAAGTCCGTTTTTAGCAAATTCTTCGCGAAGTATTGCGTCAGATTCGCGAACGGCTTCAAGTCTGTCGCGAGTGATTGCACCAAGGCAACGAACGCCAAGACCAGGACCTGGGAACGGTTGACGGTAAACCATAGCGTCAGGAAGACCTAAAGCCTTACCAACTACTCTAACTTCGTCCTTGTATAAAAACTTAAGTGGTTCAACGAGTTCAAATTGAAGGTCGTCAGGAAGACCGCCAACGTTGTGGTGCGCCTTTACAGGACCGCTTTCTAAAATGTCAGGATAGATAGTGCCTTGAGCTAAAAATTCGATACCTTCGAGTTTTCTTGCTTCTTCTTCGAACACGCGAATAAATTCTGCGCCGATAATTTTACGTTTTTGTTCAGGTTCAGAAACGTTTTCAAGTTTAGATAAAAATCTGTCGCAAGCGTCAACGTAAACTAAATTTGCATCAAGTTGATTAGAAAAGACTTCAACGACTTGTTCAGGCTCGCCTTTACGAAGTAAACCGTGGTTTACGTGAACGCAAACTACGTTTTTACCGATTGCCTTGATTAAAAGAGCGGCAACGACTGATGAATCTACACCGCCAGAGAGTGCCAAAAGAACTTTTTTGTCGCCTACTTGAGCCTTAACTTCCTTAATTTGTTCGTCAATGAACTTGTTTGCAAGTTCTACGCTTGTAATACGTGCTAATGACGAAGGACGAACGTTGTTTTCCATAAAAATTCCTCCAATGTTGAGATGCCGAAAAAAGTCGGCTATAAATTTATAAGAATAGTTTGCCTTAATCGTTTTATTTTGTCAATTATTTTTAAGTAATAAACGCCAATCTCTATAAAATTTTTTATCAAATTATTGACGGCTAGGCAAAAATATATTATTATATTTTTGTAGATTTTTCTACTTAGGAGAACAAAAATGGAAGGCTTTAACGAACTTTTTACTAAAATTGGCGATTTTTTCGTCAATAACTGGATTAATATCGTAGGCGCATTAGCCGTTTTTATTATTGGCGGACTTTTGATTACGCTACTTGGAAAACTTTTAATGAAGATACTCTACTCAACCAAGATTGACAACGCATCCGGTGGATTTTTCGTAACGCTTATACGAATTGCCCTTTGGATTGCGCTTATTTTTGGTTGCGCGAGCATACTTGGAATTAACGGAAACAGCTTTTTAGTTGCGTTTTCATCCGTTGCCCTTGCTATCGGTCTTGCGCTTAAAGACTCTCTTTCTAACATTGCAAACGGCATAATCTTAGTCGTGGTTAAGCCTTTCAAAAAAGGCGATTACATACTTGCAAACGGGATTGAAGGAACGGTTAAGAAGATTTCCATTTTAACGACCGAACTATCAACCGCCGACAACAAGCGCGTAGTTTTACCAAACAGCGCGGTAACGACTAACAGCATAATAAACTTTTCGTCGCATCCAACGAGAAGAATTGACCGCACTTACTCGGTAAGTTATTCGTCGGATATGAAAAAGGTTAAACAACTTTTGTACGAAACAGTTTCAAATTACGAATATTGCCTGAAAACACCTACACCTATTATATATATGGAGTGTCACAACGCATCAAGCGTTGACTTTAAGGTGAGATTTTGGGTAAATAACTCAGACTACTGGAACGCATATTTTGGGCTAAACGAAGTCGTTTTTGAAAAATTTAAAGAAAGCGGTATAGAAATTCCGTTCAACCAACTCGACTTACACATTATCGACAATATAGGTGGCAAAAATGAAGATTAAGTTTTCGCGCGTTATTTTTGCGCTAATTTTCGTGGTTACTTTGCTGACGGCAATAGGTTTTTCGCCAAAAGAAAAGCCTATAACGCTTGCGTCAGAAACAGACTTTTCTATCCCCGCTTTAAGCAACCAATCAAAGTCTTACGAAAGTAATATTCCTAGCATTTGGTACGACGAGAACAAACTGTTCGGCATCAACGCTTCAAACAACTTTACGCCTGCAATTTTCTATATGGACTATATCTCGACCGACGGCACTAAAAACTATGCAAACGACGAGATTTTAACCTTAACTTTAGGAACGCCGTTAGAATTTTATCTTGAAGTCGGGGCAAATAATTATAAGCAATCAACAGCATCTAACGGTTTTAATTACGATATTTTCAACTATTCAAGCGTTTTTAGTTTGGAAGTAAGCGTAAACTACAAAAACGCAAATTATACCGTTTATAACGACAGCGTAAACAATTTAGATTTTTCGGGCGAACTTGAGGGCGCAAATAAGCCTTTAAACCTTGAATATAACGAACAAATCAGTAGTTACGACTTTGAAACGTTAAGCGTAAATTCCGATTACCGCCTGTTAAAGTTCACAGTTACGCCACTAAAAGTCGGCGCAGACGTCTTGTCAATCGGCGTAAACGATTCTACTACTTACTACACCCACGAAACCGTTATAAACGTAGTAGACGATAAAGGCGACGGCGAAATTCTTTTAACTAACGCTGAAATTTACTCTTCAATCACGGCTAACACGGAATATGTAAGCAACTTCTACAATTTCACCTACTTTAGCGGAGACTTGAAAAATGCGTCTATATCGCTACCAATTGGTCTTGAATATGAAATACCTAATAATAATTTAACCGTAGTAGACGAACATGGAAACGACTACTTATCTGATTTTGCAAACGTTAACTACGAATTGTCGCTATCGTGTTTAGCAAGCAGTTTTCAACCTGTTTTTGAATCTTCTTTTAATTCGTATTATTTTTTAATCTTGGAAACGGGCTCGTACGAGATTTCGGCAACCTCCAAGATTTCGATAGAATACTTAGCAGATTCAGCAGGCTCGACGAAAACTTACACCCTTTCGAAGGATTTCGTTTTTGAAGTTATAGTTTACGGCGAAAATTCGTTAACCCCTTCAAATTCCGTTAAATACGACCAAGCGACGGACTCTTTCGTATACCCGACTAATCACGCGCTCGATTTTACTATTAAGCTAGCTAAAAACAGCGATTATTTCACTAGCTCGTACACGGTAGACGGTGGGGAATATAACGGCTCGAAGACTTATGAAAACGAACAAAGCTCCCTAGTTTCTGCCCACGTTATAAACCCTATGCTAAAGGGTTTTATTGATGAGTTTATTCAACAAATTATCGAAAAAGACATTGAAAATTACGTCTATTCCGAAAGTCCATCAGACGACCAGATTTTGCAAAGGCGCGAAGAACTTTACGATAGTTTAACCGCTTCGCTTTATGCTAAGTATTCAGCAGACGTAACCGTTTCTTACACTATTAGAACGGAAAACGAAGAAACCTTACTTCCGAAAGCCGAACTTTCTTACGGCAGTGAAACGCTTAGTAACAAAATAACTATTGACCTTCAAAACCCTGACGGAATAGTTTCTTTATCGACTTTCTCCGTTCCGTCTATTAAAATCGGCAACTACGAAGACATTAAAGATAAAGCACGAATTTCGCTAGCATCGTCGAAAAAAGGTGCGACTTTAGATAACGGCGTTATTACCTTTAATAACGTTGAAGGAATTTCGTCATACGACTTAACTCTTACAGCCGACTACGGTGTATACGGCACGAAAAGCTCTGAGTTTACGGTCGACTTTACCGACAGCAGCTTAAACGTACGCTTAAGCGAAAGAACGGTCACCATGACTTTGGGCGAGCCAAGCTCGGTATTTTTAGTCGTTCAAGGCGGTGAAGACACTTTATCAATCGACAAACTCGACTATGAATTTATTACTAAAAAAGGAATAGTTAAAGCAAAGAAAAACAACCTATCGCCCCTTACGATTGATTTAACCGCAACCGACGAAGGAGTTGATGCTTTAACCGTAATCGTTCGACACGACGGTTTATCAATCTCAGTTCTCAACCTTAACGTTACAATCCTTTCAAGCATCCCTAAAAACGACCAGACTTTGAATTTTATGCAAGGTAACGACGTAAAAATTTATTTAAGTAATTTAAGTAACGTTATTGATTTAAACGTTGACGTTTCTTCGATTGCAGATAAAGATTATTACTTTACTTGGATATGTTTAAACAATTCGGTGCTCGAAATTGAAGAGACGTCCACGTCAAGCGCGCGCGTTACCGCGTTAAGACAAGGCACGACGACGGTTATAGCCTTCTGTCAGTTTGAAGACGGCTCAAGCGTAAACGCTATCGCAAGCGTTTCCGTTTTAACTGACGAGCCGACCGTAAACTTAACTTTTTCAAAGTCGGACTCTACTTCGTTCACGATTTACGACAATATCCAATTTGGAGTAAACTCGCACGGCTTCTCTTTCTCTAACGATATCTCAGTCAGCTGGTTTATCGACGGTGAAAAACTAACTTCTGCGTTCGACCAAGCAGGCAACGTTATTTCTCTTGATAAAAACTCTCTAGGCTTTTACAACAAACTTTCTGCTGGTTTACACACCGTAAAAGTTGAGATAATCGACAACATGTACGACTTAACGTTATCTTGCGAGCGTGAAATTTCTATCACCACTATCACCGATAAAAAGCGCACGCTTTCTTTTGAAGACGAAACTATTAACCTAGTTTATACGTCGTCAAAGAACGATATCTACACAACGCAAGTTCTTTTAGACGGCGTTATAAATAACGATTACGAGTACAAATGGATCTCTGGCGACGCGGATATTATAAGAATTATGTCTAACGACGGAGCGGTTTCTATTGAGCCGTTAAAATCTGGCGAAACGACTTTGACGGTATTTTGCAACGTCGGCGTCTACGAAGAAAATTACGTTCGCGCAGAACTTAAGGTTTGCGTTTACGAGATTGAAACTATTTCTTTTATCCCTGTAAACCAATTCCCTAAACCAGGCGAAGATATTGTTATTGACGTAGCTATTAACGATAAAATCGGATTTAAAAACTTAGCACTTCCGATTACGGTTACAAACGTTGGAACGCCTGTTGAATATAGTTTAGTAAACGGACAAATAATAATTAAATCGGCAGATAGCGGAAAGTATGAAATTTCGACGAGTTTCGGAGACAATCAATCTGTTTTGTCGCTAACCGTTACAAACTTTAATATGAAAGAAGTTATAACCGTAGCGCTTCCGTATTTAGTTATCGTTGCAATAATTGCGGGAATATTGCTCGTCGTATTAAAGACGAGAAATAATCCTTATAAATCAATTCAAAATGGCATCAATAAACTTATCGAAAAATTCGATATAGCCATAAGCGCAACGAAAAACGCATCTAAAGAAGTTGTCGTAAAAGAATATAATTCAATAATTTCTACGCTTAATCGACTTATAGCCAAGTTTAATTACTATTACGACGAAGGCCGTGACGAGTGTAAAAGCCCACTTCAACACGCGCTTTCGATTAAGAAAATCTTGCTTGCATTAATTTCTACAAGTGATAAAAACTTTGAAAAAGCAAGTACGGTTCTGACTACTATTAAGGAAAAACAACTTATTGAACTTGAACAAATGGTTGAAGAAATTCTTCTTACCCTTAAAGTGTACGACGAAAAAATTGCCGAACTTAATCGCCAGGATAAAGAAGAAGCAAAGCAAAACAAAAAAACCAAAAAGTCAAAACTTGAAAAAGAAGAAGAACAATAAAAACTCTTAAAAAATCAAGGTCTAATCGACGACGGCGAATAAAAAAGAAGCGAACGCGAGCGCGTTCGCTTCTTTTATAGCCTTTCAGCTACTCAGATAAGTCGTTATCGTCTAAATCGCCGTTTAGTATAAACGGATAGGTTAATTTTTATCGTCGATTTGATTATATCACATATACGCAAACTTTTCAAGTGGTAAGAATAAAAAGGCAAGTGGGTGGAGAATCTCCACCCACTTTTTGACTATTCACGAAATAATTTATACATTTCAATATCATCAACATTAAAGATGCAACAATCAACAAAAGAAATTCTCCCGTTTTTATGCTTAAAACACATATAAAAAGTATCCCATAAATTAACGCTTATTGTATACGAAAAATATATTGTGTCATCGTAGCAATCAAAACTATAAGCTTTTAAGTCATAACCGTCTAATAAATGGCCTATATTATCTAAAGAAATTATATCATCTGGTGAAATTTCTATCTTTGTTTCTTCGTTTTCAAAAATAAAGACATTATCTTTTATACTAACTTCTGTAAAACCATGCAATCTCAAATTTATAGTTTCTTTTTTATCTGACGGGATGCTTTCCTTTAGAATAAAATTATTATCGTAAAAAATATAATCTCCCAAATGGTAAGAATAAATTTCTCCATTAAATGATTCTTGATAATAAAGATTATCAACTTTTTTAATTAATCGTTCATTTCTGCAATTATAATCCATTTTCATAAGTGAATAATCACTACCATTTGCATCAACAAAAAGAATACCGTCTTTTTCACACTTTACTATGTAAGCTTCTTTCGCTCTTTCTCTTGTTATGAAAGTTCCGTTAAAATAGATTTTTGTGTTATTATCTATCATTAAAATTTCATCTTTTATTGCATATTCTTTCAATTGATTATATAATTTGCTAACCTTTGAATTAGAGCATGCACTAAAAACTAATATAATAAAAGATAAAAAAACGACATAAAAGTTTTTAATCAAATTACTTTTACAGTTGAACATGAATTACCTCTAAAAAATTTCTAGTCAAAGTTAACATCTCTTGAATTACTTATAATCAAAGATTTTATTTACCAATTACAATTTGTATTCTCAAACACGATTTTAAATTGCTTATCTACCACTCCTTTACACTCTCTAAAATAAATATATCTAATTGATAATTTATCTTCATTTTTACATAACATTCCGAATTGGAAAGGTATTTCTTCACCATAATAATAGTGTGTAATATTTTCATTCGTGGATATTGAACATATATACCCATTAAACGATATATCAAATTTATTTGTATATTCGCACCTTTTATGCTCGTACGATAAAAACTGTTCATACACTTCTAAACTATCAAACTGCAATTCTAACACAAATGATATAGAAGTATGCGACAAAGTTTTTCTTCCGTCAAAAACGTAAAATGCTTTTACAAATTCGTTAAATTGAAAACTTTCATATTTCGGCAAATAATTCGCACAATTATTCGACGTTCTTTTATAAATATCATCTTCGAGCAATTCAATATAACTATTATCTAAATATAAGTTAATGTCATCGTATCTGATTATATTGTTCTTGTTATCAAAAGCGCAACTAACGACCGAAAAAAACATAATAGTAACAACTATAAATATGACGATTATGCGCAATTTAGATGTTCTCTTTATCATTTAATCACCATTCTAAAATATTCAAACTTGATATCTTAAATATCCACTTAAAAATCACTGATACAAACTTCACCAATCCATTATCTTCAGAATTTATATTAGGCCCAATGTCTGCATGAACACTTCTCTCATGATATTCATAGATTTTTGATAACACTAAATCCCCATTAGATAATAACGACATAGGAGCCAGTCCTAAAACCAATGAAATCCCTGTCAAATTAGCAGCAAAATTGTGTGCTTGCCACTCCCCAACTATATCATATGGATCACCATTAAAGAAATTGCTTCCATCTTCGTTTTTAACATTATCGTATAAGTAATTTGAATAAATTAATTGCGCAATTGGGTTGTTAAACAACGCAGAATTTGGAATATGCACATTCCCATCTTTATAAACATTTTCTGCTTTATATTGCTCAGAATTCATTAATACTGCTGTTTCAATAATCGTATCTGCTACAAACACAAAAGCAGCAAGCCCAACAACAAATATAGTCCCAATTCCAATACAACCACTTGGATCAACTTTCATTACAGGGTTATTGTTACAATAAGCGTATAAATTTAAACCGTTAAGTGTTTGTGGGGCAAGATATTTGATTGAATCTATCGAGATAAATCTGCCGACTTGTGGATCGTAATAGCGCGACTGTAAATAGTATAAACCTGTTTCTAAATCGAAATAGTACCCACGGTATCTGAACGGATAAGCTCTTATATATTTAGTATATCACGCATAGATAAATTTTTCAAGTGGTAAGGATAAAAAAGCAAGTGGGCGGAGAAACTCCACCCACTTTAATGGATACACCTTTTATTTTTCGTCTAAAATATGATCTATGCTTTTTATGTTCCAAAAATTATTGTCTCTAAGCCATTTTAATTGTATTTGGTATTCATAGTTGGCTTCAAACGGAAGATAAAAATCTGTGTTATTATTAGCGTACTCAACGTAGAAATTTTCATTTAATATCCTACCTGTTTTTGAAACAATACATACGTAATCATTTTCATTTGTTTCCACAAATATTAATTTGTTATCATAATTATCTCTAGATACTACGTAGGATGATTGTATACCATTAATACGATTTTCTACTTCAATAGGAACTTCATTATACTCTTTGTCGTCAAAAATGTTTCGGACAAGAGCAGATACACATTTTTCGTTATTAATTGGTTTATTCCAATCGTTCCATTTTTTAAGATTATTTAGATCTTCTTCTGAAACCCCAATAAGTGGATTATTCCTATAATTTCCTGAATAATAATCTTCATTAGATAAACGCGAGCATATAAAATTAAAGTTTTGATAAAAATAAACTCTTCCACTTTCTGTATATTGTGAAATAAGCACATTGTTTTTTATGAAATTATAATCTTTATCACGATATGAAAATAACACTCTACCATAGTCATCTTCTTCAATTTTGAATACTTCACACTCAAATTCAGTTTCAATATCATTAATAAATGATTCAGTAACTAAACTACTAACAGCCACAGTAAAAAGATCGGGAAATTCTCCACTATGTCCGCGCACACGAAAACATGATGTAAACACAAAAACACATACAATAAAGACAATTAATGTTATTTTTTTCTTCTTCATGAGCCCGCCTCCTTTTTAATATTAGCACCTTTTTAAAATTTTGGTGATTTTACATATACATTACCCCTAATAAAGTTGTCCCTAAACCTGGAATTACTCCATCAATAAATGCCGCGGCAGTCGAATACACAGGTGACAAAAACGGTTTAACTACCGTATTTGATAAAAACTCTACGCCGTAATATTTCTCAAGTCTATGTCCGTGAGTCCATATTTGCTCGTAAGATTTTTCGGTAATATTGCCTGCGTTTCGTAAGAGTAATTAAAGGTATCCGTCGTAGGCATACCTTTTATTAATTATATTATTTCTTTTTAGCCTTGTCAAACGATTTTTATTATTGCTAATTTTTGCAAAAAAGTTAAAGCCGAGAGTTTTTGAAGTGAACCCTCGGCTTTTTAAAAAACGGTGAATTATACTTTTGACTTCAACACTTTGAGTATCGGAAGAAATTTATATTAATCCATCTTACATGTTATTTAGCAAAACTTTTATGCGTAGGTAATTATGAAACTATAATCGCTTACACCACTTAATTAATTTATTTACATCTGATTGCCTATCAACTTTAATTAATATGCTATCGTTTTCGGTAACAACTTTGACGTGTTGTAATCCATTATCTGCAATCCACGATGACGTTTCCTTTTCTATACTCTTTACAGAATTTCTATGTAAAGCAAAATCACCAATTACTATTAACCACTCGTCGGATAAAAAAACTTTCCAACTCATTTGTCTTAAGTTTTCAACCTTAAAAACAATGTTGTATTTAGTTTCTTCTTCTTTAATACTTTCAATAAATTTACGGTTTCCTGAAAATACAATACCAAAAATTATAATATCTGCAATTATGCCGATAGCAAGCCCTATTATAAATTCTACAACCGAATCAAAAGTTCCTAACCACATTATTACCATAAAAGCATAATATAAAATTGAAAATGGTATGGCTAATTGAGATACTCTTATTACGTTTCTTTTACAAAACACTTTAATTGGTTCTTTAGAAAAATCTATTCTTGGAGTTCCTTTCCAATCAATTTTTTCTGGAGAAAAATCGCCAACTGAAACAACATGTATGTTATTATCACCATCAACAAATTGCTTCACGCAATTACAAAATTCTTCAAATTCTTTAAATGATGTTTCATTGACATAATATTCTTTGTTAATCAATGCACTTGAAGCGTTTTTGCTTTCTGAAGAAGTTCCAATTTTTATTTTGTTGTTGTCCTTATCCATAATAACAATATCTATCATATCATTATCTTCCGCAAGTGATAAAACTAACTCAGTTTGGATAAAATAAACTTTTTCACCTTGCTGTAATATACTGTCCATTTTCACCTCCATTACTTCTACCATACATCATTGGCAACAATATTTCCATTCTTGCCCTTTTATAATTAGCAAATTTTACACCGTAAAATATATCCGTTGGAATACTTGATACAATTGTAGAACCAAGTCCTTTACGCATTGTTTCAAATGACATATTTAATACTGAACCTTTAGTGATGTTTCTTCTCATTTGCACCCATGTTCCAGTTGGATCGGATGCTGTTACGAGATTATTTAAGCAATAAGCATAAAGATTTAATCCATTTATTATATCTGGGGCAAGGTATTCCACTTGGTCCATTGAAATGAATCTGCCGACTTGTGGATCATAATAGCGAGATTGTAAATAGTAATAGCCGAGTTCAATATCGAAATAGTAACTTCTATAACGGAACGGGTTTAAAATTGCAAGTTTAGTTGCAATATCATCACTTTCAGTATACGAAATTCTGTCAGAAATGTCAATACTTGCGCCGTTAATAACAGCAAAAGTTTTGTGATTTCCACCTCATCCGTCGCTTTGCGACACCTTCCCCTCAAGGTGAAGGCTTAGGTCAGCCTAGTGAATAGGTATGTCTACTTATTATATGGTTAAAAGACTTAGAAACAAGCAGTTCAAGGCACTAAAAAACACTTCGGATTAGATAGACCTTTGTGGTCATCTAAGTCGAAGTGTTTTTTAAGAAACGCAGAAATGCGCCGTTTATAAGGCTTTTAAATTGTTAAGTCGATTACGGCTTTTATAGTATGCATACGATTTTCCGCTTCGTCAAAGACGATAGACTGCTTGCTTAAGAAAACTTCGTCGGTAACTTCCATATCGACGCGGTTAAACTTTTCACCCATTTCTTTGCCGATAGCCGTCTTTAAATCGTGAAATGCTGGTAAGCAGTGCATAAATACTGCCGTATCCTTTGCGTAAGACATAAGCTTTTTGTTTACTTGGTACGGTGAAAGCTCGTCAATTCGCTCTTTCCAAACATCTACAGGCTCGCCCATAGAAACCCAAACGTCTGTGTAGATAACATCAGCGTTTTTCGCTGCGATTTCTGGGCTTTCGATAAATTCTAATACCGCGCCTGAAGATTTAGCAATCTCTTGACAAGTTTCGATCAATTCTTTACTAGGGAAATATTTCTTTGGCGCGCACGCAACGAAGTGCATACCAAGTTTAGCGCATCCAACCATTAAAGAATTACCCATATTATAGCGCGTGTCACCCATATACACGAGCTTAATGCCGTCAAGCGTTCCAAACTTTTCTTTAATAGTCATAAAGTCGGCAAGAATTTGAGTTGGGTGAAACTCGTTCGTCAAGCCGTTCCAAACGGGAACGCCAGCGTTAGCGCCAAGTTCTTCAACGATTTCTTGACCGTAGCCACGGTACTCGATACCGTCGTAAATTCTACCTAAAACTTTTGCAGTGTCAGCGATAGATTCTTTTTTACCAATCTGCGAGCCGGCAGGATCAAGATAAGTTACACCAATACCCAAGTCGCGACAAGCAACTTCAAAACTGCAACGCGTACGTGTTGAAGTCTTTTCAAAGATGAGCGCAACGTTTTTACCTTCGTGATACTTGTGTGGCATACCGAGTTTTTTCATCTTTTTGAACTCGATAGCCTTGTCAATCATATGTTCAATTTCTGCTTTAGAAAAATCTAAAAGTTTAAGAAAATTTTTGCCTTTAAAATTCATATTATGCTCCTTTAATCGACCTATAGCGCGCTTATTAGCACGTCTATTGCTTTTTCAAGCAAAGAAATAGGGATATTTAACGCAGGTAAAAGCCTTACCTTGTTTTTTGCTTTAATCACCAAAACGCCGTTATCTTGACAAGCTTTAATAACTTCAGACGCATCTTTTTCCGTTTCAATTCCAAGCATTAAGCCTAAGCCCGAAACGCTTTTAACGCCTTTAGCGTTTTTAAGTTTATTTATAATAAATTGAGATTTTTCGTTAACTTCTTGTAAAAGTTTATCGTCTATTCTTTCAATTACTGAGATTGCCCCCGCGGCACAAACAGGATTTCCACCAAAAGTCGAGCCGTGCGACGATATCGTTAAAGTGTTTTCAACCTTTTCACCTAGCATAGTCGCACCCATAGGAAGACCACCAGCGAGGCCTTTAGCCGTACTTACGATATCAGGTAAAATTTCGTAGTTTTGGTACGCGTAAAGCTTTCCACATCTGCCGTTACCCGTTTGAACTTCGTCGCAAATAAGCAAAATGTCTTGCTCTTTACAAATTGAATAAACGTCTTCTAAAAACTTCTTATCAAGTGGCATTACACCGCCTTCACCTTGAACGACTTCAAGCATAATAGCACAAACCCCACCTAACGCGATTTGTTCTTTTACGCTGTCAATATCGTTAGCAGTTGCATATCTAAAGCCTTCGGTAAGCGGTAAAAAGTTAGTGTGGAATACGTCTTGACCAGTCGCTGAAAGAGTTGTTATAGTTCTTCCGTGGAAGCTGTTTTTAAGCGTTATGATAACGTGACGACCAAAGCCGTATTTATCTTCAGAATATTTTCTTGCAACCTTTATAGCGCACTCGTTCGCTTCTGCTCCAGAGTTAGAAAAAAAGACTTTTTTCATACCCGTTCTATCGCATAAAATTTGCGCTAAGCGTGCGCAAGGGCGTGTGAAATAAAGGTTGGAAGTGTGAGAAAAGGCGTTTAACTGCGCTATAACGGCACTTTTCCACTCTTCATCAGAAAAGCCGAAGGTGTTTACGGCTATTCCCGTTGCTAGGTCAATATACTCTTTTCCAGTTTCGTCATAGCAAAGCGAGCCTTTCCCTTTGACAATCTCGACAGGGAAACGAGCGTAAGTATTTGCTATATATTTTTTGTCTAAAGATATAGTATCCATAATTTATTCCTTGATAAACATAGTGCCGATACCTTCGTTAGTAAGCGTTTCAATAATGATTGAGTGTGGTATCGTACCGTTTATAATAAATACTTTTTTTACGCCGTCACGTATTGCGTCTGTGCAACAAGCAATTTTTGGAATCATACCGCCCGAGATAATACCTTCTTCGATAAGTTTTTCGCAGTCGGATAACGTTACTTTTGAAATTAGAGATTCAGGATCAGACGTATCGCGCAAAATTCCGTCGATATCCGTCATAGAAATAAGACCTTCTGCGCCAAGACTTGCTGCAATTTTTGCTGCGGCAGTGTCTGCGTTTATGTTGTAAGAATTTCCTTCACTATCGCGAGCAACCGTGCTGACTACAGGGATATATCCTTTTTCTAATATATCTAAAATAGGTTGTGGATTAACAGAAGTTATTTCCCCAACGTAGCCGTATTTTTCGTCAAGCATTTTGGCTTCTAACATTCTTCCGTCTGCACCACTAAGTCCTATCGCGTTCGAGCCGAATTTTCCTAATAAGTTTACAAGCCCCTTATTAATTTTACCTGCAAGCACCATTTGAACGACTTCAACGGTTTCTTTATCAGTAACTCTTAATCCGTCTAAGAATTCTGACTTTTTGCCGATTTTACCTAAAAGATCAGTAATTTCCGGGCCGCCACCGTGAACTAGTACGACTTTAATGCCAACGAGATTTAAAAGCGCGATATCGCCCATAACGGCGTTTTTTAAATCTTCGTTAATCATAGCGTTTCCGCCGTATTTTATAACCAAAATTTTGTTATAATACTGTCTTATGTATGGAAGCGCTTGAACTAAGATTTCAGCGCGCTGAGAGTTCGTTATATTTTTCATATTTCACCTATTAAGTTCTATAATCGCCGTTAATTTTTACGTATTCGTACGAAAGGTCACATCCCCAAGCAGTCGCGCAAGCATTTCCGTCGCAAAGGTCAACTAAAATTTCGATATCCTTTTCAAGAAGAATATCTTTTGCGATTTCTTCGCTAAACTCAACCCCTGCCCCATTTTGACAAACTAAGATTTCGCCCTTACTTGATGCAAACTTAACTTCGACTTTTGAAACGTCAACGTCTGCGCCACTATAACCGATAGCGCACAAAATTCTTCCCCAGTTCGCATCCGATCCAAACATAGCAGTTTTAACGAGCGACGAACAAATTATACTCTTTGATACAACTTTTGCAATTTCCTCGGTTTTTGCACCCGTTACCTTACACTCTATAAACTTAGTTGCGCCTTCACCGTCGCCTGCAATCATTTTGCAAAGTTCGGTATTACAAGTATTAAGAGCCTTCATAAACACGTCAAAGTCCACGCCGAAGTCGGTTATCTCGTCGTTTTCAGCAAGTCCGTTCGCTAAAACGGCAACCATATCGTTCGTTGACGTATCCCCGTCAACGCTGACCATGTTGAACGTATTTTTAATATCGGAAGATAGCGCAACTTGTAACATTTTAGGCGAAATTGCTACGTCCGTCGTAATAAACACGAGCATTGTTGCCATGTTCGGGTGAATCATACCCGAGCCTTTAGCAATACCACCCATACGGCAAGTTTTTCCGCCGATTTCAAACTCGACGGCAATTTCCTTTGGCTTTGTGTCGGTAGTCATAATACCCAAAACAGCTTCACCGTTACCTGTTTTCGACAAGCCTTTAACAAGGCTTTTCATACCGCTTGCAATCGGCTCGATATCAAGTGGTTGACCGATAACGCCGGTTGAAGCGACGACGATATCCGTTGGCTTTAAGCCTAACTCTTTAGCCGTTAGTTCGCAAGTTTTTCTAGCGATTTCAACGCCGTTAGCGTTACAAGTATTTGCGTTACCACTGTTACAAATAACCGCTTGAGCAAAGCCGTCGGAAATGTTCTCTTTCGTAACGAAAAGCGGTGCGCCCTTTACGAGATTAGTCGTGTAAACCGCCGAGCAAGAAGCCTTTACTTCGCTGTATATAAGCGCGATATCGTTTTTAGTTTTGTTTTTGCGAATTCCGCAATGTATTCCGTTTGCCGTAAAGCCCTTTGGCGCACAAACGCTACCTGAAATTATTTTCATTTTATTTTACCTATTTTAATATTAACCCTTTTTCTTTGTCTAGTCCTAAGACTATATTCATACACTCAATCGCAGCACCTGACGCGCCTTTTCCTAGGTTGTCGTATCGAGCAACGAGCGTTATTCTTTCATCGTTTCCAAAAACAGAAATTTGCATGCTATCAAGACCTGAAAGCGCGCCACTTGATAAAAATCCGTTTTCGTCAGAATTGTCGCAAAAACTTACGAAAGCCGTGTTATAGGTCGATTTATACACGTTTTTGATTTGTTCAACGCTACCGTTTAAGTCCTTTTTAAAAAGTGGAACGGTAACTTCCATACCACTATAAAACGGAGCAACTATCGGACAAAAGATTGGCGCAGTATCAAGCCCAGTAATTGCAACCATTTCTTTTAGGTGCTTGTGCTGTTGGCTGATACCGTAAACGCGCGGAGCATCTAAAAGCTTGTCGCGACCTTCGGCTTCGTATTCTGCGATCATCTTTTTACCGCCACCGCTATAACCAGTTAGTGAGAAACAAGATAACGCTATATCTTTATCAATAAGCCCAGCCTTAACCAGTGGATAAATAAGTGCGATAAAACCACTTGCGTGACAGCCCGGAACTGCTATGCGCTTAGAGTTTTTAATCTTTTGATAAAACTCATCCCCTAGCTCTGGAAAACCGTAAGCCCAATCGGGATTCGTTCTATGCGCCGTTGACGTGTCAATTACGACGACGTTATCGTTTTCTATCATAGAAACTGCTTCTCGAGAAGCATCGTCTGGCAAGCACAAAAACGCAAGGTCGCAGTTGTTTAACGCCCATTTTCTGCGCTCTGGATTTTTCCTTTCTTCGTCGGATAGTATTATCATTTCAAGGTCGTCACGATTAATACGCTCGTAAATTCTGAGCCCGGTCGTTCCAGCCCTTCCGTCTATAAAAATCTTTTTCATTAGAGTAAACCTTTAACATAATTTATTTGCGCAATAACGGATTCAACGCTCGTCCCGCCTTTTGAAACGCGCTTGTTTACGCAAGTTTGCATGTTGATTTCGGCGTATAAATCTTCTTCAAATATATCGTTAAACGCCTTATACTCGCTTATTTTCATTTCTTCGAGAGTTTTTTTGTTCTTTATGCAGTACGCTACTATTTCGCCAACGATTTTATACGCACTTCTAAACGGCAAGCCTTTTTTAACCATATAGTCAGCAAGGTCCGTCGCGTTAATAAATCCGTCGTTAGACGCCTTAAGCATATTTTCGCCGTTTACCTTCATTGTTGCAATCATAGGCTCGAACACGGATAAACAAAGCTTAACGGTGTCGATACTGTCAAAGATTGCTTGCTTGTCTTCTTGCATATCCTTATTATACGCAAGCGGAATACCCTTAAGCATAGTTAAAGTATTCATTAAGTTTCCGTAAACTCTGCCCGTTTTTCCACGCACAAGCTCTGCCATGTCGGGATTTTTCTTTTGTGGCATTATGCTAGATCCCGTTGTGTAGGCATCGGACAAACTGACAAACCCAAACTCGTAACTCGACCAAAGAATAACTTCTTCAGAAAAACGGGAAAGGTGCATCATAAGCGTTGCAAAAGAAGACATAAGTTCAATACAGAAATCACGGTCGCTTACGCCGTCGATACTGTTTAAAACAACTCCGTCAAAACCAAGCAGACTTGCTTCAAAGTCGCGATCGGTATTATAAGTAGTTCCTGCAAGCGCGCAAGAGCCAATCGGCGACAAATTCATACGCTTAACGGCGTCTTGAATTCTTGATCTGTCGCGAAGCAGCATAAACGCGTACGCCATAATTTGGTGACCGAAAGTTATAGGCTGGGCGCGTTGAAGATGTGTATACCCCGGAACGATTGTATCTTTATTTTCGTCAGCGACCTTTAAAAGTGTGGCAATAAGTTCGTTAATAAGCGATATTATCTCGTTCGACTCGTCACGAAGGTACATTCTGATATCGAGTGCGACTTGATCGTTTCTACTTCTTGCAGTATGCAATTTCTTTCCAACGTCGCCAATTCTCTTAGTCAAAACTTCTTCAACGAACATATGAATATCTTCTGCGCTAAGGTCAATTATTAACGCACCGTTTTCGATATCAGAAAGAATTTTTTGAAGTTCTAAAACTAAAATATCCCCTTCTTCTTTTTCGATAATACCTTGTTTTGCGAGCATTTTAGCATGCGCAATCGAGCCAAGTATATCTTGACGGTACATTCTTTTATCCGTTTGGATAGACGAATTGAAATCGTCTGCAATTTTATCGACTGCGCCGTTAGTTCTTCCTTGCCACATCTTAGCCATAATATTGTAAGTTTAACCAGATTTTAAGTGGCTAATATCGCCTATTTCAGCGTTAAAGCCCTTGCTAATAGTAACACTATTAACCGCGGTCTTTGCCTTGAAATATACAATATTATCTCTCTTAAAATGGTTTACCCCCTTAATTTATTTATATTAGCCATCTTAAAATTGCAAGTTTAACCTTAAGGGCTGGTTCAACCCGCAATCTTATGGCTAGCCATAATATTTATCCCTATAAAAACACCATACGCGCGAATTAAAAATTCGCGCTACGGATTAATTATTTTTTATTTTTTTGGTTTACGAGTGCTTGAACCTTAATAGGAAGTCCGTAAAGGTTGATAAAGCCTGCGCTATCCTTTTGGTCGTAACAATCGTCTTCGCCAAAGGTTGCAATTTCTTCTGAATAAAGCGAATAATCGCTCCATACGCCCGCTTTTATGATATTGCCCTTGTAAAGTTTAAGTTTAACTTTACCCGTAACGGTTTCTTGAGTCTTATCAACGAACGCAGAAAGTGCTTCGCGAAGTGGAGTAAACCATTGACCGTTATATACAAGGTCGGCAAAAGTAATTGCAAGTTCTTGTTTTTTATGTGCAGTTGCCTTATCAAGACAGATTGTTTCAAGATAGTTGTGCGCAAAGTATAAGATTGCACCACCAGGAGTTTCGTAAACGCCACGGCATTTCATACCAACTAAACGATTTTCAACGATATCAAGTAAACCTATACCGTTAGCACCACCGACTTCGTTGAGTTTAAGAATAATTTCTTTTGCACTCATAGCTTCGCCGTTAAATTTAGTAGGAACGCCTTTATCAAAATCGAGCGTGATATAAGTTGGTTTGTCAGGTGCTTGAAGTGGGCTGACACCCATTTCCAAGAAACCTTCTTTTTCGTACATAGGCTCGTTACCAGCGTCTTCAAGGTCTAAGCCTTCGTGTGATAAGTGCCATAAGTTTTTATCTTTAGAGTAGTTTGTTTCGCGATTAATCTTTAGTGGAACGTTGTGCTTTTCAGCGTATTCGATTTCTTCTTCACGAGATTTTAATTCCCATTCACGCCAAGGTGCGATAATAGGCATATCAGGTGCGAACGCTTTAATCGTAAGTTCAAAACGAACTTGGTCGTTACCCTTACCAGTACAGCCGTGACAAATTGCATCAGCCCCTTCAGCTTTTGCAATTTCAACGATACGCTTTGCAATGATTGGACGGGCAAAGCTTGTACCAAGCATATATTCTTCGTATAAAGCGCCAGCCTTTACGGTTGGAATAATATAATCGTTTACAAATTCTTCCGTTAAGTCTTCAACGTAAAGTTTAGACGCGCCAGTCTTTAACGCCTTTTCTTCTAAACCTTCAAGCTCGTCAGCTTGACCTACGTTTCCACTTACTGCGATAACTTCGCAGTTGTTGTAATTTTCCTTAAGCCAAGGAATTATAATTGAAGTGTCTAATCCACCAGAATATGCTAAAACTACTTTTTTGATTTTTGATTTATCCATAACCTTCTCCGTTTGCCTAAATTTATTTAAGGCTTATATTTTATGATTATATTTTACTCGCTTTATATGTATATGTCAAACGTTTTATTGTATATTTTTTATTTTTTTCAGAATTTTTATTAAAATTTATGTATATTTTTATGAATTATTTTATAATTATGCAATAATTATGTATAAAGGAATAATTTTCAAAAAAGACTTGCATTTTTTATAAAAATATATATAATAATGAGTATGGAAGAAAAAGAAAAAATTAAAATTGAAGAGCGTAAAAAAATAGTAGAAACGGCTAAGAAAATATTGAAAAAATATGAAAAGGCGTTCAAGGAGCTTGCAAAATGAAAAGAATTGACTGTGAAACGGCTCTTATTTTGCACGAACTTGTCGCCGACGTTTCGGGTGGCGCAGTCGGCACGCGCGATATAAATTTGTTAGAATCGAGTTTATCTTCTTGCTTTCAAACCTTTTCTGGCGTAGAACTTTATCCGAGCATAGAAGAAAAAGGCGCGTTTTTAGGTTTTTCACTTATAAAAAACCACGCCTTTATTGACGGCAACAAGCGCATAGGGCTTTTAATAATGCTTACTTTTTTAGAGATTAACGGTGTAATTTTAGAGTTTACTGACGACGAATTAATAACTCTTGGCTTAGGCGTGGCATCATCTGAAATCTCCTACGACGAACTTTTAAACTTTATAAAATCACATATGCAACCGTAAGGTTGCAATTCATGAAAGTATACTTTCAATTTATGACGGCAAAGCCGTCAATTTATGCAAAACTCGTTTTGCAATTTATTTTTCATTAAAATAAAAAATGGTTGGGAAAATCCAATCATGTCGGGCAACCTGACATTATGTTTTTAAACAAATCAACAAATTAAAAACGGTTGGAACAAATCCAACCGTTTTATTTCTTTTGGTTAAAAGACTTAGAAGCAAGCAAGACAAGGCTCGCGAATTTTTTTAGGACACAATAGCCCTTGGCGGTCATCAAGGTCGAGCGCAATAACCCAACAAATTAAAAACGGTTAGAATAAATCCAACCGTTTTTCTTTCTTTTGGTAAAAGACTTAGAAACGAGTTAGGCTAGGCTCGCTTAGGTTGAACGGATTGGATAGACCTTTGCGGTCATCCAAGTCGTGAAACCTAAGCAGAAACGACGCATAACGAAGTTTATAAGGCTTTTAAAATTATTCGATGATAGAAGCAACGACACCAGAACCAACAGTTCTACCACCTTCACGGATAGCGAAACGAAGACCTTCTTCGATAGCGATAGAAGTGATAAGTTCTACAGTGATTGTTACGTGGTCACCAGGCATAACCATTTCAGTACCTTCTGGTAACTTGATTTGACCAGTTACGTCAGTAGTTCTGAAATAGAATTGTGGACGGTAGTTATCGAAGAATGGAGTGTGACGTCCGCCTTCTTCTTTAGTTAATACGTAAACTTGACCAGTGAACTTAGTGTGTGGTTTGATTGAACCTGGTTTAGCGATAACTTGACCACGTTCGATTTTGTCTCTTGTGATACCACGAAGGAGCGCACCAACGTTGTCACCTGCTTGAGCTTCGTCAAGAAGTTTACGGAACATTTCAAGACCAGTAATAACTGTGTTTTGAGTAGCTTTGATACCAACGATTTCAGCTGGATCGTTAACGTGAGCAACACCTCTTTCTACTCTACCAGTAGCAACGGTACCACGACCAGTGATAGTGAATACGTCTTCTACAGGAAGTAAGAAAGGCTTGTCGTCTTCTCTCTTAGGAGTTGGGATGTAAGAGTCGATAGCAGCCATAAGTTCTTGGATGCATTGAGTTTCTGGAGCAGCTAAGATATCAGCGTCAGCGATACCAGATGCAGCAACTTCTAAAGCCTTGAAAGCAGAACCCTTGATGATTGGAGTATCATCGCCTGGGAATTCGTATTCGTTAAGAAGTTCACGAACTTCCATTTCAACGAGTTCTAAAAGTTCTGGATCGTCAACAAGGTCAGTCTTGTTAAGGAATACTACGATGTAAGGAACACCTACTTGACGA
>JAFQWV010000024.1 GCA_017407325.1 Clostridia bacterium
GTCGCCTCGAGCCGTAAATTTTTTATAAAATAGGGGTTAGGGCTAAAATTATTATAAGTGCGCCTAAGCCTATGCGGTAATAGCCAAAAACTTTAAAGTCGTTTTTCTTGATAAAACTGAGTAAGAACTTAATAACAAATATAGAAATAAATCTTTACAAACTTCTAAAAATGTTACAATAGATAATTGACTAGTTGATAATTTTGTGATACTATAACTCCGTAAACTTTTATTTTTGATTAATGTTATTCGATTTTTTGGTTTAATTAGCATTATTTAAAAAGTAGTAACGAGAAGATATTCTTAATGGAGAATCAAATGACTATAAAAAAATTATTTGTATTTATTAGTTTAATTTGTGTTGTTACAGTTGGAGTTTTTATTTTTACTGGATGTACACCAACTGAACAAAAAGCTATTCAAAATTTTGGTCAAGATAAAGCATATATGCGTACTAATTCAGGTGTAACCATACAATTAAAAGATGGCAAAGCTGTATATAATGTAGGTTCTGATGTCACTGGTGATTATTTACGAATTTCTGAGTATGCTGTTGGGAAAGCCAATAATTTAAGTAGTAGAATTAATGTGTATATTGCAAATAATACTAGAACGGGTTTTAAATTTACTATGCATTCTGACGAAAATGGCTTGAATGCGATTAACACTTATTCTACCGATGCAAATGGGAATATAACAAGTTCAACAATAAGTTATAACAGACATTATATGGATAGTTATTCTTACAGTGGGAAACAGCACATTGCGCTTCATGAAATGGGCCATACTTTAGGCTTGGGGGATATCAATGATAATCGCATGGAAGGGAATACGGTAATGTTTTTTTCCTATTCAAATGGTTCTAAAGATATTACTGATTATACTAAATTTGATAAATATAATATCACTTGGAAATATGGCGATTAAAAAATAAAGGTTGAAAAATCGAGTTTTAGGGTAGTAAAATGTTTGAAATAAAAAACTTAAGAAAACAATATCTATCTAACAAGTCCCAAGCATCGGTTTGTGCGCTTAACGGGCTTAACGTTAGTTTTGGTGATAGTGGTTTTGTCTGCGTTATTGGTAAAAGTGGTTCGGGAAAAACCACTTTTTTAAATATTTTAGGTGGGATTGAGACAAAATTTGACGGTCAAGTTATATATAATGGTGAAGACGTTGCAACTTTTAATACAAACCGACTTAATGATTACCGTAATCACGACGTAGCATTCGTTTTTCAAGAATATAATCTCTTAAATGAATATACCGTTCTTGAAAACGTAAAACTTGCCGTAAGTTTTCAAGAAACGGATGAAAAAGTTATATTAAATAATTCTAAAAAAGCGCTTGAAACAGTTGGTCTTGGTGATTTTTGTGACAGAAAAATAAAAACATTGAGCGGTGGACAACAGCAGAGAGTTGCAATCGCAAGAGCCTTGGCGAAAAACAGTAAAGTTATTTTATGTGATGAACCGACTGGCAACCTTGACAGCGAAACGAGTAGTCAAATAATAGAGACGTTGAAAAATATTTCAAATGAAAGGCTTGTCATTATTGTTACTCACGATACCGAAATTGCTGCGCTTGCAGATAGGATTATAAACCTTAAAGATGGCAAAATTATAGAAGATAGCGGTAAATCTTCTCAAAATAGTGATGATAAAATCGCTAAGTCAAGCATTAAGTACGGGGGTATGAAACTTGTGCCTTCGCTTAAAATGATTTTTGATAACTTACGCAATTCTATTTTTAGTTCAACGTTTATAACTTTGTTATTGACGGCGACCTTTGCGCTAATTACCGTTTTTTTGTCTTTAACGAAATACGATTCTCAAAATTCGTTCGTGGAGACGTTAAGAAAAAATCAACAATACATAGTGGGACTGTCGAAATACGTTGACGAGCCGAGAGAAATCTATATATACGGTGAGAAAACTATTGAACACGGACCTATTATTGATTGGTACAACAATAAATTTGAAGATATAGAAAAGTTAAAAAGTGAAAATTTACAAGCAGATTTTTATCCTTCGTATTTTTTCAATAAAAATATTCAGGATTTTTCGGATAAATTAATTTTTTCTTCCGACAAAAAATTTCAATACTATGCTTTTGGTTTTCGAGAACTTGTTATTGTAGAAGATTTTTCAAAATTTAACCAGCCACTTTTGTTCGGTAGATTGCCAGAACAAGACGACGAAGTTCTAATATACGACTATATGGCTTGTTCGCTAATTGAAAACGGAGTTTTTCAAGGTGAAATTTCTCAAATCGCAGGAAAAACTCTCGTTGACAGACAAACGGGCTTTTCGATGAAAATAAGTGGAATACTTAAAAGCGATTATTTAAGATATTCTTATATTCAAGAAAGCAAAGGCGACTACAGTTTTGAAGAATCGTATTTGTCGGGCTTACAGGTCGTTTTTGGTAAAGAGAACTTAATTGATAAGCTTCAACAAGAAAAATTGATTGAGTCAGTTTTTAACTTTTATTTTTATAACGTTACTACAGAAAAGCAGGTTGCAACGGATATAAAAAAGATAAAACGCACAGATTTAAGCGGTATAAATTTTATTGCTTGTGCCGATAATTTTGAAAATGAATCGGGTTTAATAATAAGCAAACAAACGTGTGCCGATATTCTTGGAATAAGCGTTGATAAAGTAGATAGTGAAGTAGCAAAATCTTTTTTAGATAATTATTTTAGTCATTTTTCTTCTTATATATCTGATTGCTCTATCGAACGAAGTTATTTATTGCAAAGCGAATTTTCAATAGGTGCTGTAAGTGACAACCTTACCGACCAAAGCGGAGTGTGTTTGTTTTACGATTCAAATAATCCAGAAAAGCTGTGGTGTAATTCTGCGTTTAGGCAAATTTATCTTTCGCTATCTGAAGATTGGGACAAAAACGTTCAAATTTTAGATAACTTTATAATGCAACGACAATCTGAAGAATTTTACAAAGAAAATCCGAATTATCGTTTTGAAGGTTACACAGATTACACGCCGACGGGAATTATCGTTCACGATGCAGATTATTATTTAAAAGACGTGCGAGGTCTTGCAGATATCGTTTTAACGGTACTTTCTATTTCTGCGGTAGTTGGCATATTTTTATTCGTATTTTTATCCATCAAAAAATATTCTTATAAAATAGGTATATTAAAATCGTTGGGTGCGAAAAATATAGATATTTCTTTCGTGTTTGGGTTGCAATTACTGCTCGTTGTCGTAATTTCTCTTGCGTTATCCGTACCGCTTGCGTACTTATTGATGGCATTTATTAACGGTAAATTTGTCAACCGCATAAATTCAAGTTTAGTATTTTTCTTTATTAAACCGACGAGTTTTTTGACGGTTTCATTGATTTCTTTTATCGCCGTGATAACTTCGCTATTAATTCCATTAATAAAACTTGCGTTAAGTTCTCCGGTTTCAATAATAAGAAATAATAAAAATAGGTAAAAAAAACGGCTCGGGGCGTCGCCTCGAGCCGTAAATTTTTTATAAAATAGGGGTTAGGGCTAAAATTATTATAAGTGCGCCTAAGCCTATGCGGTAATAGCCAAAAACTTTAAAGTCGTTTTTCTTGATAAAACTGAGTAAGA
>JAFQWV010000025.1 GCA_017407325.1 Clostridia bacterium
ACCGATAATTAAAATTTTACTCATTTTTTCCTCCGAGTAGTTTCATATATGTAAAAATTTTCTTAATAATTTCCAACTTGATTTTCTTTTATAACTAATAAACCACTTGCTCCAACGCCAGATTTTTCTACAAGATTATTTGAATTTCTTGACGGCTCACTGTATGCGTTTAAAGTAATGCCCGTCATATTATTTTCCGTGCTGTTAGAAGTGTAAAGCGATTTTGCAAAAGCAATATTTCCACTACTTAACAAGTTATCAAACGCTTTATTTATTCTAAGCCCAGCAATATTTGAGTTGTAGATTAAGTTATTAATAACCGTGATATCTTTTGATGCGTATTCATATTTACCACAGAACATAATACTTTGCTGACAGTCGACTAAAGTATTATTTTTAACTAAGCAATTATACGCAGTCCATTGCGCGTTAATAGTAGGAGTTTCAGTAACTTTATTAACACCCGAGTGAACGACAATTCCACCACGAGTATTTGATGACGAGCGTTGACCTTCAACGTAGTTATCAACTACGATATGCCCACCGTCATACATGCGAACACCACCCGAATTTGCCGTCGTGTTACAAAGGAATACGTTGTTTTTAGCAAGGTTGTTTTTGCCGTGTCTAAAAGTAATATGCCCTTCACAAGAAACGAAAGTATTGTTTCTTAAAATATTTCTACCACTTTTAACCGAAACCATTTCAACTTCACCGTTGCAAGCTTCGAAATAATTATTTTCGACTAAACAATAAGCATCGCTTTGCGACATTTTCGAGTCGCCTATTCTTATTGTTTCAAAGCCGTTGTCGCCACCACCTGAGGCATAATTTTTAAAAACGTTGTGATGAATGTGGTGATGTTGCGCACTACTATCGTCTCTCCAAACGGTTAGAAGCGCGCCTTCAGTTGATTTTCCGTCAAAAACGTTGTGATCAACTTCATTATATTTTCCACTCAGCGACAACCATTTATAGGCATTACCGTCGCAGTAGTTATATATTTTACAGTTTGTTACACGCGAATAATCACCATTAAAAATTAAACACCCTTTATCTTCTTTTGGTGCACCGTCAGAAAAACTCAAACCACAAACAATAATATGGTCACCACTTAATTTAAGTGACGTACTACCTGTAAAAATTGCCTTTTGTGGATTCTTAGCGATTATAAATATTGGATTATTTTTTGTACCACTAGAAGATAGCGTTGCGCTAAAACCAGAATAATTTCCGTCGTTTAAAATTATCGCATCCCCTGCTTTTGCTGACGAAAACGCAGATTTTAATTCATTTACGCTACTTACAGTTATCTTTTTTAAAATTCTACTGTCGTTTTCAGTAATGTTAGCGCTATCTTGTTTTTTAGGAAGCACTGTTACTGAATACGTTTGTTTTTTGATATATTCGCCGTACGAAAAATATGCGACTAAATCAACGGTTTGATTGCTGTTTGTTTGATAAACAACACCGTCGTTATCAATAATATTTTCATTTTGAGATTGCCAACTAATATAGGAAAGACCGTCGCCCGACACACGTGGAAGAATTATCAAATCGTTTTCAACTTTATTATCAGTAATTAAAGTTGTTGACGAAATTGAAGCATTCAAAACAATCTCAGCTTGTGGGGTTAGTGGAATTAAATTTTCATTTTCACTATTCGATTTTTTGCTTTCAGTCTTGGAACTCTCGCTACTAGCTTCACTATTTTTGTTTGAACTATTTTCTGAAGCGGTATTAGAATTCTTACTGTTTTGAATCGGACTGTTTTGAGTGCTTTTTTCATTAGAGCTTTCGCTATCAAAACTGTATACTCGACTTTTTTCCGTTGAACTTTTAGTCGAGCTTACTCCTACTTCGCTATTTCCGCACGCAGTCACAACAAATAAGCATAAAATCATCGATAAAAACGATAATAAAAACTTCTTCATACTTTCCTTATAAATTAGACTTTAGTTTTATAGAAAAAGGGACTGATTAACAGATATAATCACTCTTTTTCTTCGGAGCATTTAAAAGTTCCTTCTTCTTTTCTTCGTAACCTTTCTTATTAAAGATTGCGTAAGTTGCATTCTTACCTGCTTCGACACCCGGTTGGTTGTAAGTATTAACGTCAAGCATACCACCAGCATAACCGGTTGCAAGTTCAAGCATAAACAAATACTCACCTAAAGTAAATGCGTTAATTTCAGGTAAAATTATTTCGTTATTCATTTTACCGTGTGTTGAAAGTGCGTACGCAGTAGAAAATTGTTCAGTTTGAATAAGCTCGTTTAAAGTGTGACCACTTAAAAAGCTTACGTCTGGGAACTGTTCAAGTCCGTGTGGAATTTCAACCGTAGTTCTAAATCTTTCAACGTTTAAGAAAGTTACCACCTTATCTGACGGACCTTCAACGTAAAGCTGAACCTGACTGTGTTGGTCGGTAACACCAAGCGCTTTCACAGGAGTTTGTCCAACGCTTACACCACTAGAGTTAAATTTACCTAAGCTTTCTGCCCAAAGTTGAGCGTACCAGTCAGACATAAACTTTAATCCGTCACTATACGGCATCATAACTGAAATATTTCTGCCCTTTTGCATAGCAAGATATTCTGTAACGGCAAACATAAGGGCTGGGTTTGTAAAATCTGCCTTTTGGCAAATTTCGTCCATAAACTTAGCGCCTTCTAAAATTTCGCAAATATCAATATCTAAAATTGCAAGTGACAATAATCCAACCGGACAAAGCTCTGAAAATCTTCCACCAACGCCGTCAGGAATATAGAAACACTTATAATTTTCTTCTTTAGCAATTTTAATTAAATTACCACTGTCTTTTGAAGTAGTACAAACGATATGCTCGCCTAAATCTTTTCCAAGTTTTTTCTTTAAAACGTCGAAAATAATTAAATATTGAGCCATAGTTTCGCTTGTAGCGCCACTTTTAGAAACGACGTTAAAAAGTGTCTTTTCAGGCTCGATAACGTCAAAAAGCGCACTCATTCTTTCAGGATCGATATTGTCTTCCACGTAAAACTTAGGACCACCACGTTTTTCTTTAGGTAAATCGTTATAGTGAAGGTGTTTTAAAGCTTGGAACGCTGCGATAGGACCTAACGCACTACCACCAATACCTAAAACTACAAAATATTCAAATTTTCCTTTAACTTCTTCAGCATACGCATTGATATCTTTAACAACTTCGTCTTGATTGTACGGAAGCTCAGTCCAACCAACCATACCCGTTCCACGTGATGAATTAAGTAAGTCAAAAGATTTTTTAGCAAGTGGCATACAAGCATCAATTTCTTCTTTAGTAAAACCTTCTTCGCCGATAAATTCTTGCATCATGTTATTGTAATCGAATTTTACGCGCATAGAATTTTTCCAATTTTTGTCAAGATAATTTTTCATTTTCCAAACACCTCGCATTTAAGATTTCTCAAATATTCTAACGACTCGACAATTTCGTCGTAGTCAGAAAAACTTTCTTTATAAACTTCAATCAACATATTCCCGTTAAAACCAACGTCGTTTAATCTATTAAACAACTCTCTAAAATCGAATTTGCCTTTTCCCGGAAGCAAAATTCTACCCTTTTCGTCGTGGTCGGATAAGTGAACGGTATTGATTGAATTTCCCATATCGCAAATAAACTCTCGATAGTCGTATCCACTTAATCTTGCCTGCTTTATATCAAGACAAGCCTTAAGATCAGGCGCATACTCTTTTACACCCTTAAAAAAGCCGACTTTTCCGTAAAACGCCCACTCTACGTTTTCAATACAAAGTTCAACCCCGTATTTTTTACATAAATCGGTCAAACACGAAAAATATTTTCCATACTCAGAAAAGTTATTGAACTCAGTCCCTTTTTTAATACGTATTCTGCCGTGCATAGTATAGTTTTTAGCGCCTAAAATTTGGGCGCATTTTAAAACTTCTTCAAAAATCAAAAGTGCATCGTCGTAAGCCCTTTTATTGATACTGAAAAGTTGTGGCTCGAAGTGAGTATTTAAAGTATGAACAGAATGAACCTTTAGGCTTTCAAGCGTTTCAAGCAATTTTTTAGCATATTCAGTTTTGTATTCACAAAAGCTTTCCAAAAAGATTTCAGTAACGCGCGAATCGATTTTGTTTAAAATCGTAAGCGCAGTTTCGTTATATTCTCTACCGAAAAGCGTTGCAGTTGATACACCTATTTCCATATCGTAAATTAATATTTTTTCACAAATGAGAGTTTATCTCCATCTCTTTGGGCAACGACCTTATCTCCCCTTGAAATTTCGCCTGCGATAATCTTCTCGCTGACGGCATCTTCAATGAGTTTTTGGATAGTACGTCTAAGTGGACGTGCGCCGTATTCGTTATCATAACCTTTTTCAAGAATAAGCTCTTTTGCGCTTTCAGAAATGATAAGATAGATATCTTGCTCAAGCAAGCGCTTTTTAAGGTTTTGGCAAAGGATATCTGCAATTTGACCACACTCATCCTTAGTCAATTTATTAAACACTATAATATCGTCAACTCTGTTTAAAAACTCAGGTTTAAACTGTTTCTTAAGTGCAGAAAGCATTTTTTCTTTTGCATTATCGCGACTATCCGTTTCACCAAAACCGAACGATTTTGTCTCGTTTGCTTCTTGAGCACCAGCGTTAGAAGTCATAATTATAATCGTATTTTTAAAGTTTACAAGTCTTCCCTTACTGTCTGTAAGTCTGCCGTCGTCAAGAATTTGTAGCATTAAGTTAAATACGTCGATATGCGCCTTTTCGATCTCGTCAAATAAGACGACTGAGAACGGTTTTCTTCTCACTTTCTCAGTAAGTTGACCTTCTTCGTCATAGCCAACGTACCCCGGTGGCGCACCGATTAATTTCGAAACGCTCGCCTTTTCCATATACTCGCTCATATCAACGCGAACAAGCATTTTTTCATCACCAAAAACGGCTTCCGCAAGTGCTTTCGTAAGTTCCGTTTTACCAACGCCGGTAGGACCTACGAATATAAACGAGCCGATAGGTCTTGACGCATCCTTGACACATGCGCGCGCACGCCTAATAGCCTTAGAAACGGCTGAAACAGCTTCTTCTTGGCCTATAACACGCTTATGTAATTCGTCCTCAAGCTTTAATAATCTTTCAGATTCTGTCTCGGTAAGTTTCGCTATTGGAATATCGGTTATATCCGAAATTATTTTTGCTATATCTTCTGCCCCGATAGACTCGCAATCGTTGCTTTGTTTTAAAAGTTCAAGATCGTAAAGCTCGTCTAGGTCTTTTGCTAATTTTTTAATCTTTTCGTCAAGCACTGCGACAGACTTACCTAAACGAAACGCATAATCACGCTCGTTTTCAAGTCTTTCAACTTCGCTTTCTTTTCGTCTTAATTCGTCGTCAGGAGTGCACAAAATCAAGCGTTTATGCGCTGCTGCTTCGTCTATTAGGTCTATTGCCTTATCTGGCAAAAATCTGTCAGTTATATATCTTTCGGACAAAGTGACCGCCGCTTCTATCGCTTCGTCTGTAATTCTTACGCGATGATGCGTTTCAAAATTTTCCCTTATCCCCTTAATTATTTCAATACAGTCACTCTCAGACGGTGGTTCAAGCATAATAGTTTGAAATCTTCTGCCGAGTGCAGGATCTTTTTCAATATATTTTCTATATTCGTTTATGGTTGTAGCACCGATAAGTCTTAACTCACCGCGAGAAAGCGCAGGCTTTAACATTTCAGTTGCCTGAACGTCACTGCCCTTTCCAACCCCCATAAGCGTATGTATTTCGTCAATAAACAAAACGATATTTTCGTTATCTTTGCAATATTCTATTGCATTTTTAAAGTTTTGTTCAAACTCGCCACGATATTTTGAGCTTGCAACGATTGAAGCTAAATCCAACGAAATGATAGCAACGTCTTGCAAACTTGTCGGAACGTCACCCGACACGATTTTTTGAGCAAGACCTTCAATAACGGCACTTTTACCGATGCCCGGTTCGCCAATAAGCATAGGATTACTTTTAATTCGTCTTGATAAAGTTTGAACTATTCTTGCAATTTCTTTATCTCTACCAATTACAGGATCAAGTTTACCTTGTCTTGCTTTAGCCGTTAAGTCAACGCCGAATTTTTCTAACGGCGTAGTTGAAATATCAAAAGTTGATTTTTTAGAGAAAGTGCGTTCTTGGGTATTTTGACCTTTCGACGGTTCAAACTTTTCTTCTACTTTTGAAAGACTTAAAACTACTTCGTAAGTCTCTTGCTTAAGCATTTCAAAATCGGTTGCCGTACTCTTAATAAGTGAGTAAGCAAACGTTTTTTGAGAGTTTACCATAGCGTAAAGCAAATGCTCAGTAGCAGTAAAATTACAACCGGATTCAAGCGCAAAATTTTGTGCTAAATCTAATACTGCAGTAGCGTTAAGCGAGAATTTTTTTTCTATTTCGCGTGAATAGACACAAAGCTCCTTTACCTTTGGTGCAATTTTTTGCAAGACTACCCCGTATTTTGCAAGCAAACGCTTAGCAACGCAGTTTGCCGATAAAACACCTATCAGCAAAAGCTCGGTAGTTATTTCTCTAACTTTATTTTTAATTTGAAATTCGTTCGCATACTTGATAATATCTCGCATGCCGTTGGTTAATTTGTTTTGAATAATCATATTCTCAAACAGCCTTATATTATTTTAAACGCAGATTTGACATAGTTTGCGCGCGCTATATATTCATTTTCTTCGTTGTCACTTATAAATTTTAAAGTAGCAGGTCTGACTGTTACAATTAAATCGTCAAGTGCGCTTGGATTTTTAAGCTCTAAAACACCAACTGAGCTTGCGAACTTAACTTTAGCGATTAAGTTAATGCACTCTTTATACGAAAGCAAGTGGCAGTTTGTAAGTATTCCGTACGCACGCATACACTCATCTTTGATTTCGTGTTCAAAATCACTTAAAAGGCGATATCTTTCGTCGTTTTCTTCGTCACAAACGGACAAAACAAAATTACTTACCTTTTCTATAAGATTACTGACCGAGCCTAAGGTGCGTGAATTGCTTACCTGATACCAAAAACCTTCTGCTAAGCTTCCTTCACCGAAAGCCCCTCTAAAGGTGATACCTTCTGATTTAGCATCTTCCATTATTTTGGCAATCTTATCCGTGTATACTAGCGCAGGTAAGAATAACATAACCGATGCTCGCATACCCGTACCCAGATTTGACGGACATGCAGTATAATAAAAATCGTTCTCCTTCGCAAAACGGAAGTTTCTATTAAGCAGGTTGTCAAGTGGCATAATTTTTTCTACTGCGCCCTTTAAGTCAAACCCACTTAAAATACACTGCTCTCTTATATGGTCTTCTTCATTTACCATAACGGAAATTTCGTTGTTTTTACTAACGCACACCAATCCGTATGGATTGTTTGCTAAATTTTTTGAAATTAAATACCTTTCAATCAGAGAATTTTTCTCATCAATCGAGAGATTTTTCATACTAATGACTTCGTATCCGCCAAGTTTATAAAACAAATCGCTTGTAAAAGCGCCAATCTCTCTTTCCTGATTACTTCTAGATATCATTGACGGGAAAAAATAACCGTCAAAATTTCTCGCAAGCCTTATTCTCGTTGAAACGGCAACTTGAGTATCACTAATTTTCATCTGTGTTTATTCCTTGTAACCGATTTATCATAGGCTTGAGTTCTAATCCAAATTCTCTATAACACATTTTACAGCCGACAAGCAACGTGTTTTCTATTTCGCTAAGTTTTCTTCCACAGTTGCGACAAGCTTTATCCGGCTGAGAAATGAAGGTATAAAAAAAACCTTCTTTGTCCAAATTCAGAGCAACGTTTAAACAGTCGTCACACACCTGTCCTGAAACGTGTGCTCCGCTGAATTTTCTCGTTACAATTTTCGTTGCTTCTTTCTTGTGACAAATCGGGCAAATCATATAAGCAAATACCACTCTAATAAATAAATATATATTCTATTATATTATAACATCATTTTTTAATTTGTAAATACCATTTCCAGCACTTTTTTCCAAATTTTATAATTTTTTAAAAAAAATTGTCGCTTGAAATAATTTCAAACGACAAAATTATTAATTTTTTTTATTTTACAATTTTTTAGCTAATTCAAGTATGTATTCTTTAAAGCCGTCGTGCAAATCCTTATCCCTTAAACCGTATTCAACGTTAGCCTTTAAAAATCCAAGTCTATCGCCAAGGTCATAACGAGTTCCTTCAAACTCATACGCATAAACACCGTTTTTCTGAGAATCAATTTCAAAAGCAGAAGTAATACAGTATTCACCTGTTCTTGGGTCCGGCTCTAAAGTTTCGATAATATCCATAACGGTTGGAGCTAAAACGTATCTACCAAGAGGAGAAATGTCACTTTTAACTTCTTCTATTGGCGGTTTTTCAACGATTTTAGTCATATGATAAAGTCTGCCGTCTTTTGTATCGTACTCAACAGACGCATACTTAGGAACGTCTTCGTGTGGCACGGTTTTTACGCCGATAATAGTTTTTCCCGTCTTATCATAAGCTTCCATAAGTTGCTTAATTACAGGCTTATCTTCATTATAAATCAAATCGTCACCAAACAAAACGGCAAACGGCTCGTCTTTAACAAAATCTTTAGCAACTGCGATAGCATCTGCGGTTCCACGTTGATTTTCTTGCACTGCAAAAGTAATTTTTGCCATCGTTTCAGGAAACTTGATTGCATTGTAAAACTCAGTTTTATTCTTATCGAGTAAAACTTTTTCAAGTTCTATAAACGGTGAAAAATGTGATTCGATAATCTCTTTTTTGTGCCCAACGACGAACATAATTTCTTCAATACCAGCATCAGACGCTTCTTTTGCAATAAGCTGTATAGCAGGAACGTTTACAACCGGTAGCATTGGCTTTGGCACTGCCTTCGTGTACGGCAAGAGTCTTGTTCCGTATCCAGCCACAGGAATAACAGCCTTTCTAACTTTTTTCATAATAACACCTTTATCCCAAAAATGAATATTTATAATTTTATATTAATTAAAATTAATTTCTAGTTTTTTGCGAATTTTCAATCAAAGTAATTTTATCAACGCGCTTTTGGTGACGGCCACCTTCGAATTGAGTAGATAAAAACACCGAAACGATTTGCTTCATTTTTTCAACGTCAATAACTCTTGCACCAAGCGAAATCATATTTGCGTTATTGTGTTTTCTAGATAGTTCTGCAACGAACGCATCATTACATAGCGCGCATCTTATACCGTTCACTTTGTTTGCGCAAATCCCTATACCAACACCCGTTCCACAAATTAAAATTCCACGATCGCATTCGTTAAAGCAAACTGCTTTAGCAACAGGAAACGCAATGTCAGGATAATCGCACGATTCTGTAGTATTCGTGCCGAAATCTTTAACTTCAAAACCTTGGTTTACCAAATATTTTACAAGTTCGTTTTTGCAATCAACACCAGCGTGATCGCAACCTATAGCAATTTTCATGTCTTTAATTCTTCCTTTATTAGATTTAGTATTATCGAACAACTTTTATATAGCAACTTTGCAGTTTCAATATAAGCTTCATAATCTTTGCCGTAAGGATCGATTACGTCGCCGTCAATTTTTGCAAGTTCTGAAACCGTATACAAATTATTAAAGCCGTAAAGCGCATCTTTATGCTTTTTCGTCATACAAATTATGGCGTTATGCGATTTCAAAAGTTTTTCCGTTATTTGTTTCGGCAAAAATTTTCTCGGCTTTACCCCTAATTCATTAAGGGCTTTTCTTGCATAACTATTCATTTCAGCTTCAGTCACAGAAAATCCTGCCGAAGTTACTTTTACGCCTTCGATTTTTTCGTCTTTTATTAATTTTTTAAGTATGCACTCTGCCATTGCGCTACGGCAAGTATTGCCGGTGCATACGAACATAATTTTCATCATTTACCAAAAGCCTTTAAAAATCTGTTATTTACACCGAGAAGTATTTCGTCGGTTATATCGAGTTCAATCCCGATAATAATGTCGGCTATTTTTTCCCCTTCGTGAAGTAAATAATAAAGTCTATTAGCCATTTGTGCGCCACTTGCGCCAAGATTTAATACGTTATATCCGTCAAGTTTTTGCGAAATTTTATCTTCACACATAAATACCGGTTTTTTACCGTCAATTTCTGTTTGTTTGTAAAAAGCAATAGCGTTTTCTAAATCATCCCTTGCAAAAAGCACGGTTTGAACTTTTGGCGCATAATGAAGATATTTCATACCGGGCGAACGAGCTTTTAGACTACTGTCGTCGTTTGCATATTCGCACTTACCAACAACTGCTTTAATATCTTCTGCAGTGACAAGTCCTTTTCTTAAAATAACAGGATAATCACCCGTTACGTCAACTACCGTTGATTCTATACCCCCGTCACACCTTCCACCGTCTAAAATAAGTGGCACGTTATCTTTAAAATCTTCAAAAACGTGTAAAGCCGTTACAGGGCTTGTATGCTTAGAAACGTTAGCGCTTGGTGCTGCAATAGGTAAATCTACGTACTCTAAAAACTTTTGCGCACTTTCGTGTGACGGAATACGTATTGCCAAAGTGCTAAGCCCACATGAAACAAGTGGTGAAACCTTGTTTTTTGAATTGTAAACTAAAGTTATAGGCCCCGGGCAAAACTTTTCCCTGATTTTTTTCGCAATATCGTTATCAAAAACGAGTTCAGTTATGTCGTAATCCTTATGTACGTGAACTATAAGTGGATTATCAAGAGGTCTGTTTTTGGCATCGTAAATAGCCTTTATAGCATCGTCAGAATAAGCGTTTGCACCTAGTCCGTAAACCGTTTCTGTTGGAAACGCCACCAAACTTCCCCCACTTATCAATTTTTTCGCAAGCTCTAACGAATAGCCGTCTATTTTTCTTACTGTACTGTCAATATTATCCATAATAAGCAAAACTTACCGCCTTATTCGTCATCTTCATCGGGTGGAACGAGATCGTTAACGTCAAAATCATCGTCATCGTCATAAAGCGCGTCAACTTCGACCTTTTGAGTATTATTATTGCCATACTCAGGTGCTTCTCCACTATAATTAGTAGAGCTGACAAACTTGACGTATTCGCCCTTGAATATCAATTCTATTTCGCCACATGTACCGTTTCTGTTTTTAGCAATTATAAGCTCGGTAAGGTTTGGTTTTGCCTTTTTAACGTCTTCAGGGTCAGCATCTTTATCAGGTCTATGAATAAACAATACTAAGTCAGCGTCTTGTTCGATTGCACCAGATTCTCTTAAGTCTGATAAAACAGGCTTACCGCCTTTACGTGAAGTTACTTGTCTAGATAACTGCGAAAGTGCGATAACAGGAACGTCAAGCTCCTTTGCAATCATCTTAAGCCCCCTTGAGATGTCGGTTACTTGTTGTTGACGACTTTCAACGTTCTTTTTGGCTGAATCCATAAGTTGGATATGGTCAACTACAATTAAGTCAAGGCCGTGTCTAAGTTTAAGTCTACGGCACTTAGAAAGTATATCTTGTGGGGTTACTTGCGAACTTTCGTCAACGAAAATTTTCGCTTCGTCTATTTGTTTTTGAGCATCCCAAAGTCTTTTATACGACTTAGGGTCTTTATCTGTAAGCTTACCCTTTAAAGCATCGTCCATACTGACGTTACCGACTGAACAAAGCATTCTTTGCGCAAGCTCTTGTTTTGTCATTTCTAGTGCGAAAACGGCAACTACTTTCTTTTCTTTTATTGCAATATGCTCAACTATGTTCATCGCGAGCGTAGTTTTACCAACAGACGGACGCGCCGCCAAAATGATAAGGTTACCTTTATGTAATCCGTTAGTCATATAGTCAAGACGGTAAAATCCGGTTTTTAATCCGATAAAGTAATCTTTATTCTTTTCAATTTGCTCAAACATTTCAATAACCGGTTGTGCGTAAGCACTAAGTCTATCAAGTCCGTGCTTTTGATTATCTTCAGAAATATCGAAAATAGTTTGTTCAGCAAACGAGAGAGATTTTTTACTGTCTAAGCTCTGCGTTGCATCTTCAATTATTTTGTTAGAGCCTGTAATCAGTCGACGTAAAACGCCGTCACGTTTAACGATATCAAGATATTGCGAAAAGTTTGCCGACGACGGGATAATTCTCGTAAGCTCCGTAAGATACAAAATACCACCGACTTTTTCTAAGACGGCATTTTTTTGCAAAATATCAGATAACGTAACGAGATCTACAGGCACGTTAGAATTATAGACGTCTTGAATCGCTTCAAAAATAAGTCTGTGAGATTCCACTAAGAAATCGTCGACTTTAAGCGAAGTTATTATGTCTGGCTGAACAACTTGGTCTATCAAAATACAGCCAAGTATGGATTGCTCAGCTTCAAGATTGTAAGGCATAGCATTATTTTTTGCCATATTATTCACCTTTTTAGAGTTTTTCAAATTCTTCAAGCGCATTTTTGAAAGAGTTCATAGCACTTTCAAACGCGCAGGTTTTCGTAAGATCTACGCCGGCAAGCTTTAAAAGCTCTACAGGGCTATCGCTTCCACCCGACGATAAAAATTTATAATAATCTTTGACGGCGTTTTCGCCTTCAGAGTAAATTCTTTCAGCAATAGAAATTGCACTTATAATCCCAGTTGCGTACTTATAAACGTAGAAAGCACGGTAAAAATGCGGTATTCTTGCCCATTCGTACTTAATTTCGTCATCACTTATTACGCTTTCGCCATAATATTCTTGGTTAAGACCTAAGTAAATTTCATTGAGAAGGTCTTTCGTAAGTGGAATATTTTGTTCGGCTAAACTGTGAACTTTATACTCAAATTCAGCAAACATCGTTTGACGGAAAAGCGTTCCCTTAATCATATCCATATAGTATGAAAGCAAGAACTTTTTAAGCATAACGTCGTCAGTATTTTTCAACATATATTTAAGCAGTAATACTTCGTTTACAGTGCTTGCAACTTCTGCTACGAAAATCTTATAGTCCGCCTTTGACTGTGGCTGGTTTTTGCTAGAGAAATAACTGTGCATTGAGTGACCAAGCTCGTGCGCAATCGTAAAAATATCGTGTGTTGTTTTTTGATAATTCAAAAGTACGTACGGATGCTTGATAGCATAGACGTGAATACTGTACGCGCCACTTCTTTTATTTTCCGTTTCAAAAACGTCCATCCATCTTTCGTCAAACGCACGTTGTAACAAGTCTTGGTATTCTTTTCCTAACGGTTCAAGCCCTTTTTTGACAAGTTTAAACGCATCGACAAAATCAAGCTTTAAATCTTGATTTTCAACGATAGGAACGTACATATCGTACATGTGCATTTCGTCAAGTTTAAGTGTTTTCTTTTTATTTTCAACGTACTTGTGTAAAATAGGCAAAGCTTTATTGGTTGCAGAAATCAAATTATCGTAAACGACTTTGTCAACGTCCTCAGAAATGAGCGCGCGTTCTAGACAAGAATTATATTTCCTTGCGCGAGTTAGAAAAACGTTTTTGTTTACGTTACCGATATAAGTTGCTGAAATAGTGTTGAGTAAACCGTAATATGCATTATAATAAGCCTTAAATGCTTTTTCACGAACTGTTCTATCGCTTGATTGCAATAAAACGCTGTAAGTTCCGTGCGTAACTTTCAACTTTTCACCGTCTACCTCAAGTTCAGGAAATGGCAAATCTGCATTATCAATCATTGAGAAAATTGAGTGAAAACCTTGGAAAACTTGTCCACCAAGCGCAAGCACGCTTTCAGTTTCTTTCGATAAAACGTGTGGCTTTGACTTGATTATATTTTTTAGTTCATAATCGTAATCTGAAAAGCGCTCGTCTTTTATAAACGACATAAGCTTTTCTTCAGAAAGCGCAGTAAGCTCAGGCATAATAAACGCCGTACTTGAACTAAACGTTACTTCAAGTGAATCAATCTGCGACATTTTTCCGTTATAGAAAGAATTTGCAGTATCTTCGTCATGACGCATAAACGCATAAACACTGAGTTTTTCAAGTTTTAAAGCAACCCTGTCGAGTTCCTTAAAGCATTCTAAAAGAGTATCTGCATCTGAAAGCTTTTGCTCGTATTTAGAAAAATCAAGTTCAGAGCTTACTTCATCAAAAAGCTCGTCCCATTCTTTTTCGGATGCAAATATTTCTTCAATATTCCATTTATACTCAGTTTTTACGTCAATTCTTTTAGTCATAATTCCCCTTTCGAAAAGGCGCATACGCCCTTTCAGCTAAATTATTCAGTAATAAACAATACTCCAAGTGTATTTTTTCCACAGTGAGACGAAATTGTTGTTCCTGCTTTTGAAACGACAACTTGGTCAAACTCGAAAACTTCTTTAACTTTGTTTAACACCATTTCAACGTACTCGTCGTCAGCATTGCAGTGTGTAATAAATGCTAAAGATTTGTCGTAAGAAGTGTATTCTGCCGCTAAATCATTAACGTAACTATCAAGCGAGCGTCTCATATTTCCTTGATACTTTTTCTTAACCTTAAGCGCACCGTCAACCATTGAAAGGTGTGGGTGTAATTTTAAGAGTTTAGCACCGATGAATTGAGCCAAAGAACATCTTCCACCCTTATGTAAAAAATCTAAACGGTCAACAACGAAAGAGGTTTGAATTTTATCAACAAGCTTTAAAATTTCTTCGTAAGTTTCCTTAACGCTCTTACCTTCACTAAGCATTTTTGCCGCTTTTATGATAAGTAAACCTTGACCGGTAGAAAGTTGCTTAGAGTCAACGACGTAAACGTTACCAAGTTCTTTTCCTGCGTTCGTTGCGTTTTGGTTGCAAGATGAAAGCTTTGAAGAAATATTAAAGTGAATAACTTCCTTACCTTCATCAACGAAAGGCTTAAAAAATTCCTTATATTCTTCAATAGAAGTTGCAGCGGTTTTAGGAAGATCGCCACCATTATCAACGTGAGCCAAAACTTGCTCAACGTTAATGTCAATATTGTCAGAGTATTCTTTACCGTCTAAAACTATAGTAAGTGCTTTAATAACAACTCCATATTCGGCAATTTGTTCTTGCGTTAAATCGCAAGTTGAATCAGATGTAATTACGTATTTTTGCATAATGTTCTCCTTTGATTGTCAAATTAAAAAATTCTAAAAAGATACCTAATAACAGTTTCTTTATTATTAATTACAAATTGTGGAACAACACCTAAAATGAGACGTTCATCCACCATACCAATAGTTCCACGACTATCATTTGAAACAGGCCTATTATCACCTAAAACAAAATAATGATTTTCGGGAACTTTAGTTCCTTCTACGTTATCTTCAAAGTCAAAAATTGAGTGTAACGTATAAGTTTTTCCTTTAGCATACGGCTCGTCAAGCTCAGTTTTAACGAAGTTTTCACCGTCGAAATATCCACGGCTAACAATACCGTTTTCCCAATAAACCGTTTCACCTTCACACGCAATAATTCGTTTGATATAAAATGTTTTTTGTCCGTTTTCGTCAAGTTGATAGTGAATATTTCCTTTTTCATCGATTGTTGCTGCATAAAATACTATAACGTCACCGTTTTTAGGTTCGTAAAGCTTATTTACAAGCAACAAATCACCACTTTGAAGTGTATCACACATAGACGTTCCACTTACAATTACCGACGAAAACACAAAAACTCTCAAAAGTACAAGGCACGCTAAAATAACGATAAAAGACCAAAAAAACAAATCTAACGATCGACTTGCTTCCCGTTCTCTACTTAATTTAAGATCTATTAAGTTTTCCCTTACCTTATACCACATACAAATAACTTAAATCATCAAAATATTGTTAAATACACATCTGGTTTCCGCTTCGATTCTAAACGCGCAAACAGACGAATAATCTTTTATCGGTCTACCAACCAAAGATTTAAAATCGGTCGCCTTAACCAAGATATTTTGCCAAACCTTTGCACCAGAAATCGCAATTTTAGCAAAATATTCTGCTTCGTTACCTTTTTCATCTCCCGTCATAAAGACAAGATCAAGCTCGGTATCATCCTCACAATAAACGTCCATTTTTACAAGCGAGCTATCGTCAAGATTTAAAAAATTTGGGTTTACTTTATAACTTATAAGCCCGTATTTTGACGAAACGCCGTTAATTTCATTAGGGCCCTGCACCGTTAAAATATAATCTTCATCACAAAAATAAAGACCGGCAGATGAATATTTTTTTACGTCAAATACTGAAAAACTGCTTAATTTATCCTTAGCTGAATAAACAAGTTTATTGGCACGTGACACAACCTTATCAATCTTTTTGTACTGAATTTTTGAACAAACCGTAATGCCGTTTTTATACTCAACAAGCCCGAAACAAACTAAAAATTCGGCGTTACCTTTTATTTTATACGCAAAATTTTTCTCAGTTTCAGTCGGACTTTTTAGTTCAGTCATCATATTCCAATCGCGATATGCAGGATTTAAACAACCTTCACTAACGTAAACCGAAACTCGCTTAGTTCTCTTTGTATCCGTATAGTTTATCGAAAGCCTTGCATTTACTTCATTACCTTTTACGTCAAACGTAAGCTTTGGCTCAAAAGGTATTGCAATTTTGAAATCGAGTAAATATTTTGCCAAAAACAAATCGACGTTTCTCATACAAGGCTTATCTAAAACACTTCTAAGCCTTGGCGCGTAGCAATTAAATCTTAGACACCCTGAAGCTTCAATATCGTCAGAGTGAACTCTCAAAAGCGTATCAACCGACCTATCTATATCGAAATCGGGGCTGTTAGTTGCCGTCTGAAAAAGCACAGGACAAACAACGTTTTGAGCATACGCCTGAACTTCAACACCTGCTAAAAATCTGATTCTTTCAGGATCTTTTTCGATATCGTCGTCAACTGAATACTTAAATTTACCTTTATACGCGCGCCAGCCTGCACCGAATAGAGAAACAAAACAATCAACTCTACTATCCGTTCCACAAAGCATCCAACCAATATTCGAACCGTTCCTTACGCCTAGCACGCCTATTTTTCCAACACCGTCTTGAATTTTTAAGTAGGAAAGGGCATATTTCATAACGGCTACCCACTCGTACCAACAAGTTTCTTTAGCAGTTTCTTTTACTTTGTTTAAAGTAAGCTCACAATTTTCAAAAGTAGCAAAATCAACGTTGCTTGGATAAGCAGTAAAATTCTCACCGTCACCTATTCCGCCATAATCGACCGTCAATACGTTGTATCCTTGCTTAAAATACATATTTATAAGCTCGTAATTTATAGGCTCGTATAAATCTTGTACAATAAGTAGCGTACCTTTTGGCTGTCTTTTACCGTTAGGTTTATTAAACGCATAAACACCGTAAATAGAAACGCGACCTTTACCCGTATCTCTTCCTAAAAATTTTACGCTACGAATAAAGCCACTAGAGAAAGGCTCTTCACTAATAACCGTTTCCATAAGCGGAAGATCGCTTTCAAAGTCTTTCCACAGCATTTGCGGTGAATAAATGATAGTGTTTACTTCTTCCATAAAAACTCCGTAAAAATTAGATGACTGACAAAGTCGAACCACCCGTCTCGCTTGCAGGACTTACTAAAATTTTAGCATTTATACGTTCTTTCAAGCCTTCGACGTGTGAAATTACGCCGATAATCAAATGTTCGTCTTTTAATTTATTCAAACAATCCATAACCGCTTCAACTAAGTCTTTATCAAGCGAACCGAAGCCTTCGTCCAAAAAGAAAAACTCAATCGGTTTTTGGGATTTAGAATAAATACTTTTTGATAACGCAAGGGCAAGTGATAACGAAACAAGGAAAAGCTCACCACCTGAAACGGTATCAACCTTTCTTATCTGACCGCCAAGCACGTTATCTTCAACCATAAAATCGCCGTCATAGCGCAAGCCAAACCTACCGTCAGTCAAGGTAAGCAGTGTTATTTTTGCAATCTGCGCTATTTCTTTAAGGTATTCGTCACTGACAAACTCAAGCAAGCCGTTATAGCTTAGCGCCTTAGAAAGCCTGTCGTTTAACGAATATTCCTTTTTCAATTCTGATATTTGTTTTTCTATTATACACCTTTTTTCAAAATTTTGCGACTTTTTTTCATACGTTTCATCTAAATTATATAAAATATTATCAATATCTTGTATATTTTTTTCTAATTCTTCATATTTTAGACAAATTTCTTTATACTTTTCTTCAGAAAAACCTTCGTCTGCAATTATTTTTTTAGAATCTTCAACCTGAGTTTGAACAGAATATAATTCGTTAAAGAAATTTTCCGTTTCAGATTTTAAAAGGTTTGCGTTACCCCCAATAAGGACAGCAATCTTTTGAATTTCTGCTTCGTTTTCAAACTCTTTTGCAATTATTTCACTATACTTTTTCTCATTTTCATCTAAAGAAGCTTGATATTGAGAAATATTCGCTTCACTTGCAGATATTTTTGCAAAAAGGTCAGTTTTCTTATCGCTTAACGACTCAGAAAGATTTTTAACGCTTTCTTTTTCTAAAAACAACTCATTTTTACGAGCGCTTAGCTCTTCTTTATAGCTTTCGTAATTTTTGCCTGATAAAATTTTTTCGATTCTATCTTGAAGTTTTTCAAATTGCGAACGTAAATTTTTACCTTCTTCTATAACTGCATCATTCTTTGCTGTAAGAGTGTTATATTTTGCTGAAAGATTCAACTTTTTGTTTTCAAGCTCTTGAATTTGCGTATGATATTTATCACTTTCTTCGTACAAACTGCTAAGCTTATCCAATAAACTTCTCAAATCGAATACATCACCACTTGATAATCTAGCATTAATAAAATCAATACGCTCACAAACTAAATCTTTTGCAGTATTTTCAGTAAGTGGCTTAAGTGATTTTAAAAACTCAAGTTCTGAAATCAAAAATTCGTCGTTTGTAGATTTTTCAATTTCTGTTAAAACTTGAGAAATATTTTCTTTTACTTTTTTATCTTCAAGCTCTCTATTTAATTTTTCCAGCTCAATTTCAATTTTATCTAAATTTGTCTTAAGCTGCTGAATTTCTTCATTTTGACCTTTAAGCTTAATTCTAAGCTCACCTATTTTTCTTTCGATTGTAAGCTTGTCTGAAATGTCTTCTTTAATTCCTTCAAGCGCAATAAGAGCTGTTTCGACGTGACTTAATTCGCTGTCGATTTTTTGCAGATTGTTTTTGCGTTCGTTTAGCTTTTCTAGCTCTTTTTCAAGATCAGCTTGCTCTAATTTATAGCCATTAAAAATCTTCTTTTCGTCTTTAATATTTTGCTTAATTTTTTCAATTTGTAAAAACAATTCTTTGGCATTTTTAACAAGGTCGAATTTATCTAGCGAATGCTTTTTAATTTCCATACCAGGCTTTAATTTTTCTAAATTTTCAAGGCGTTCAATAAGACCTTTAAGCCTTTTATGTGTTTCATAATTTATTTCATTTTTTCGCTTTTCTTCTTTAATTTTAGAAAATTTTATGTCAAGCGTAGTTTTCTCGTTTTTATTATTTTCTATATCAAGTTTAATTTTTTCAAGCTCGTCTTTTGTATCTGTTTCATAAGCAGTTAGAAGGGTTTCTTTCGACTTTATTTCAACGTCTAAATCCCCTAGCTTTTTCTTTACCTTTTTTCTAAGTCCGTCACCGTATTTATCTAAGTTAAAAAGACTGCTCATCATTAAAAGTCGTTTAGATTTTTGAAGGGTAACAAAAGATGCAAATTCACCTTGTGGAAGTATTATACACTTTTCAAAGTCGTCCATTTTAAGACCGATAACTTCTTCTGTCTTTTCAGTTACTTTATCAGCCCCTTCTGCTATTGGCGTCTTAATTCCGTTACTGATTTCACAAAACAAAGCTTTGTGTGAACCTGTCCGTCTTTCAGACTTTAACTTAAATTCTCTCGATACGCAATACTGCTTATCAACGTTACCATCTTTTATTGTAAAAGCAAACTCAACACTACACTCAGATAAGTTATAATTGATAAAATCTGAAGCAGTAGTCGTTTTTGGCAATCTTCCGTAAAGAGCAAGTAACATACTGTCTAAAACGGTACTTTTACCACTGCCGGTGTTTCCAAATATACCGAAAATACCTTCACGAGTAAGCTTTTGAAAGTCAATAACAGTTTTTTCTGTATAACTTTTTAATCCTTGAAATTCTAATCTAATCGGTCTCATCTTCTAATTCCACCTTATCTACGAGCGTTAAAAACAGTCCTATAAGTTCATCTTCAGGCTCGGTGCCATATTTACTTTTGTAAAACTCAACAAACAAATCCCTATCGCTTAAATCTCTACGGGATTTCAGATATTCTTGTTCTCCCAAAAATCGCAATTTTAAAAATACGTTAGGAAATTTTTTACAAAATTCTTTATGCTTTATGCTGTCGAGTGGCTTATCAATTTCTAACGTTAATTCAACAAACCCGTCTAGCGCAGTAAGCTTTTCTTCTGCATCTTCTAAAGAAGTTGCCAAAATCCTAAAAAGCTTAGTTCCTTTCTCTAAATTTACAACCTTTAAATTTTGCACAATTCCACTTTCTACTTCAAAAACGGTAACACTTTTTTCTATATTTGTTTCGTCAAAAGAATATTGTAAAATTGAGCCACTGTAAATAATATTTCTTTTGCTATCTACAATTTGTCTTTTGTGCAAATGCCCAAGTGCCGTATATATACAATTTTCGGGAATTAAACTTTTATCAATAATTCTTGCACCACCTAGTTCTATACTTCTCTCCCCTTCAGTTTTTACGCCACCTAGCATAAATAAGTGAGAAACGAAAATTTGCGGATAATTATCGACGTTATTTTTAAAACAGTTATTAATCCATCTTTGGACTTTATCCGAGTAACTTTCGTCGTCGTTTATTTTTTCTTTAAGTCTTAGCTCCGTAGGATAGGAAAGCGCGCCAATATAAACCGTTTCTTTTTTATCACTTACAACAAAATATCCTTCACCAACCTCTTGCATTTTAACGCCACTAGTTAGATATTCTTTGTTAAAATCTTCATTTTTGCTATCGCTAAAATATACGTCACTGTTAATTGATAATAGATTTGATGCGTTAAGTCTTACACTGTCATCGTGGTTACCGCTGACGATGATAACAATTCTTTTACCCCCAGAAAGTTTAGATGCAGTATCAAAAAACAAACGCTCTGCTTCAGCGCTAGGCATAAAAGTGTCGTAAACGTCGCCAGCGATTAAAACGACTTGAACGTTTTCTCTTTCGCAGATGTCGACTATCTCGTCTAAAACAAGCCTTTGTTCGTCAATTCTTACTTTAGTTTCAAGTTTTTTGCCGATATGTAAATCGGAAGTGTGCAATATTTTCATAGCCGTCCCAAATTGTGGCTTAATTAAAAAAACGCCACAATATTTTGTGCAAAATAATTTTACCCAAAATTTAAGTTGATTTTTATTTAATAATATAATATTATATTTTCGTAATAAAATCAAGTATATTTTTAATTTTGGTGTATATATGTCCTTTTGTTCATTTACCAAAGATTTTTCGAAAAACACAACTACAAACGTAAGCAACAACTTTATAACAGAATACTTAACAGATGCAAGTGGCGAAGCTGTAAAGGTCTACCTTTACGGCTTGTATTTATGCGAAAATTCTGCTGAAGAAATAGATTTATCTGCTTTTTCAAAAGCCCTTTATATGGACGAAGAGCTTGTAATTAACCTATTTTTATTTTGGGAAGAATACGGTCTTGTATCAGTCATTTCGCGCGATCCGTTTACCGTAAAATATCTATCCCTTTCGAGAACAGGAAAACCAAGAAAGTTCAAACCGGAAAAATACACCGAATTTAATAAATCTATACAAACTCTTATAACCGACAGAATGATTTCAACGCAAGAATATTCTGAGTATTTTTCTATTATGGAAGATTATTCTATAAAACCTGAGGCAATGCTTATGATAGTTAAATATTGCGTTGATTTAAAAGGCGCGAATATTGGATACCGTTATATTTCAACAGTATGTCGCGATTTTTGCGAAAGGCAAATAACGACGGTTGACGCTATCGAGCAAGAGCTTTCAGACTACATAACAAGAACCAGCGATATTCAAGCAATTTTAACTGCACTATCAATTAAGCGTAAACCTGATATTGAAGATTTAAAATTATTTAACAAATGGCGTCAAGAAATGCAGTTTGAACTTGATTCAATCGTCTTTGCCGCTAAAAAATCAAAACTTAAAAACGTTGAAAAGCTTGACGTCTTTATGTCAGAGCTTTACGCAAACAAATGCTTTGGCAAGAAAGAAATTGAAAATTATCTCACCTTAAAGAACTCTATAAAAGAAACTGCAATCAAAATTGCAAGCGAATTATCAGTTTATTGCGAAGTTATTCAGCCGTATATCGACAATTACGTTTCACCTTGGATAACAAAAGGCTATGACGAAGGCACTTTGATATTTATTGCAAACTACTGTTTTAGAAAAAAGCGCAAGTCGTTTGAAGAAATGGACGAAACAGTAAACAATTTGTATTCTTTAGGTCTTGTTACCTTAGAAAGTATTGCCACCTACACTAAAAACATTGCAAAAGATGACGAATTTATTAAAAAGATACTCGAATACTCTCTAAGCCAAAGAAAACCGACCAAATGGGACAGAGAAACTCTTTCACATTGGCGCGAATGGGGCTTTACCGACGAGATGATTTTACTTGCTGCGCGCTACTCTGAAGGCAAAAACAATCCTATCTCATACGTAAACGTAATTTTAAGCAACTGGAAGTCGAAAGGTATATTTACGCCTGATAAGGTTGAACCCGTCACCCCACCTGCAAAAACAAATAATACAGAATTTACAGCACCAACTTTTGGATATGAAAGAACTTATTCAAAAGAAGATTTCGATAAATTTTTCACAGATCTAGACGATATTGATTTATAATTATGATTAACAACAAACATCTTTACAACCAAGCACTTGCGGTTTACGAGTCTAAGCAAGCAAAAGCAAACGAACGCGAGTTTATAAACGAACGCAAACTTTTACAAAACGAAGAATACTCTTTTATCACCTACGAACTAAAAGCTACTATTATTGACCTAGAAAAAGCACTTTATTTTGGAAAAGCAGATCAAATTGACGAGCTTGCACAAAAGAAGCAAAGCCTTGAAAAACAAAAACGCGAGCTTTTGGAAAAGCTTACTAAAAAAAGCACGAGGCAAGAGTTTGAATGTGAAATTTGTAGTGATAAGGGAAACTTAGCCGACGGTTCGCTTTGTAGTTGTTTTTACCAAACCTTAACAAGTCTTGCGTTAGATTTTATCGGTGCAAAAAAACATAATCTTTCAGATTTTTCTCAAAACCTGTTAAAAAGCACTGACAGAGAGTACAAAAAATTTGAAAAATTACAAAATTATGCTAAAAATTTCAGCACAAGTTCTAAAAACCTACTTTTTGTCGGCGAAGCCGGAACAGGCAAAACTTTCTTTGCAAGCGCAATTTTAAATGAAGTGTCTAAGAAAAATTTTAACGCGCTTTACTTTACTGCTTGCGAGTTTGGTCAAGTTTTACTTAACTATCACTTAGCAAACGAATATGAAAAATCTGTCTTTTATGACATTTTGACTACGGCTGACCTTATTGTAATCGACGATTTGGGCACAGAACCGATTTTAAAGAACGTAACGCTCGAATACCTGCTCTTTATTATTTCTGAGCGTATAAGCCAAAATAAGCCGTTTATAATAACAACCAATCTATCCCCTGAAAAACTATCAACCAGATACGGTCAACGTATGTTTTCGAGAATAAACGGAAAAAATACTGTAAAATTAGAGTTTATTGGAAAGGATTTAAGATAAATATGTCAGATCACGAATATCATTTTTACTTAAAAGCAGTAAGAAGCTATAAAATTGCAAGAAATTTCACACTTCTTTTTATGGCGTTTACCATAGGCAGTTTAATAACCACGTTTTTTGGTTTCCCTTGCATTGCAAACGTATTTTCAGCGACCGTATTTTTCATTACGGGACAAATTGCTAAGGACAGCGTTATACAATCAAACGGCAATATGATGCTAGCAAACTGTGGACTTGGGCTATTTATCTTTATAGGAATAGTCGTTCTCTCTTTATTTTTTATATTTTTCAAGCTCTCAAGAAAAAAGCGCTGGGCGTATATTGGTCTTATAGTTTTATTCTCTTTTGACCTACTTGTCGTATTACTACTTGAAATCTCTTTTACAAGTTATATTTTTGATATAATTTTACACGTAATTTCGCTTGTACTTCTTGTAAAAGGAGTAATAAACTCTAAGACGTTAGAAGACGATTTTGACGACGGCGTCGCAACCACAGAAGCTGACGTAACCGAGATTTATAACATTTTAAAACAACGCGAAAAAACACAATCATAAAAAATTAACGGCAGACCGAAGTCTGCCGTTTTTATTTTTTAATTTTAAGCAACTAAATGAACTACTACGAATATAATTACAGCCGAAATTAGCGCTGCGACTTTAATTCCCATATTAGATACGAGTGATTTACCAAACGATTTTAAAAAATTATTGTTTTTATTGTTAGACATAATCACACCCCCTTAGTCAATTAAATCTTGCCAATAGAACTGTTTAAGAGTTTCTCTTAAAGTGTTAGTATCAACGTATCTTATAATCTTACCACCCTTTGCGATAGAGATAATACCCGTTTCTTCTGAAACTATAATTGCAGTAACGTTTACCGTTTCCGTTAAACCAATACCCGCTCTATGGCGAGAGCCGAGTTCTTTAGATAAGTTAATTTCTTGAGCAAGTGGTAAAAAGCATCCTGCCGACTGAATTTTGTTTTTATAAAGTATCATCGCACCGTCGTGAAGAGCGGTTTTTGGAAAGAATATACTTTCAATAAGCTCTGAAGATATATCTGCATCAAGGTAAACACCACTTTCTAAAACGCCGTTTGGAAGATTGCCGTTAGATAAAATTATAATCGCGCCGACGTCGTTTTTAGACATGTTTTGTACGGCTTTGATAATTTCTTCAATGCTTTGAGACGCGTCGTTATTAAACTTACCACTATCACCGTGCATTGACATTGTAGTACGTCTGTTCCATATAGCGCGCTTAATTTCAGTAGCGAATAATACGACAATCGAAACAACGAACAATAAAAGCAGTCCTATAAAGTAATACGCACCATTAAATTCAGGTTTGTTCATTTTTATAGCAATAAGCACTATTGCAGATATTAACCCGAACACGCAAAAATAAATGATTACGCTTTTTGCTTTATTGCTTTTTAAAACAATAAACGAAAAACAAATTAAAATGAAGTACGCGAATATTTCAATTAGGTTAAACCATTTAAAATTGACAAATATTTGCGCTATTTTATCAAAAAGTTCAGCCATTTCAAACTCCGTTGTTATTTATAAATATATCTTAGCATAAATATTTTGAAAAATAAAGCGTTTCTTAAAAAATTTATAGTAAAATTTTTATTAAACCTAAAAAGACTTCTATTTTTCAGTTAAAATTGTAAAAACCGAGTTAAAAGTTGCGTTATCAAGAGAAATAACACCCGACTTAAAACCAGCGTCGTATTCTGTTAATTTTTGAGTAATTCTCATAAGTCTTTTCGGTGAAAAGGCACGCGCTTGTTCCTTTGCTTTTTTGATTGCATACTCTTTAACACCTAAAATTTGGGCAAGTTCAGAGTTTGGTTTATCACTTAGACTGACGTGTAGAAGTCTTCTAAAATGATAGTAAAGGGAAACAAGTAGCATTTGTCCGGTTCCAGCGTCAGTCATTTCCTTAAGCACTTCGTAAGCTTTATCATAGTTCTTTTCAGCGATAAAATTTACAGCTTCATAGACTTTATAATCGGTTTCCTTTGCCACAAGCTCGTTAACCATTTTTTCAGTAATTTCAAAATCACCTGTAGCATAACTTATAAGCTTAGCAATTTCCATAGAAATTCTATTCATATCGAACTGACAAAACTCTGCAAGAAGTTCGCAAGTTGACCTTGAAATTATAATATTTTGCTTTTTACATTCATTTTGAAGATATTTTGAAATGAGTGCTATATCACCCTTTTTACAGTCAACCACACAGACAGACTTCTGTTTTTTCAGAGCATCGCATTTAGACTTATTGCTAATAATTACAATAGTTCCGTTAATTTCGCTATTAAAAAACTCGCTTAGCTGTTTATTTTTAAAGTCAGTTAAAGTCGGATACCACTCGTTTATGGTAATCACTCTATAGTCAGACATAAACGGACACATAGAAACGGTGTTTAATAGCTCGTCAACACTTGCTTTAAGGGCGCCAGCATCAATATTAGTCAGGTTAAAATCAGGCTCGGAAAGAAATTTCTTTTTTATCATTTCTTCACCGCGCGTTCTGAAAAAGGCATCTTCACCTTCTAGAAGATAAATTTTTTTGACGTCACTTAGACTACTTTTTAATTCTGAAAAATTCATTTAAACACCTACGACTAATAAAAAACTTGTGGATGCTATAATAGAAAATAGCTTTACTCTTTTAGAAAAATTGAGTTTTTCGGTTGCAAATACAGCAAAAGTGTAATACAAAAATATGATAATTGGTGAAAACTTAAAGAACAAGTTAAACTTTTCAAACTCGAAAAAGTTTGCAACGTATCTTACCAAAAACAAAATAACTTCAGGCGCTTTTAGCAAAAACGCAAGTGGTTTTATAATAATAGTTAGAACTATAAAAATAAGCAAAAACGGATAAACTACACCAATAATTGGAACGACGAGCAAATTAAGAAGCACCGATATTATCGACGTATACCCAAAATAATAACAAACTAAAGGACTTACGCCAAACTGAACGGATAAGCACAGCGCAACTGAGCCACCAAGTTTTTCGGGCATAAATTTAAGCAAATTTTCAAATGTTTTATAAAATAAACAAATAGAAATTACACATCCATACGATAAGACGAACCCTGTGCTTAAAAGGTCAAAAGGATTAAATAGTAAAATAATTATCATACTAAGCGATATACTGTTAAGCATATCGTATTTTTTACCCTTTGCTTTTGCGAAAAGCAAAATCGCACTCATTACAGTCGCTCTTAATGATGACGGAGTAAAACCACAAATTCCACTATAAAACAATGCAATAAACGTCACTAAAAAGGCTTTCTTCTCGCGTTTGATTTTTAAAATCTCGAAAAACGCACTAATTAAACCTACCAAAAATCCGATATGAAGTCCAGAGACTGCAAATATATGAGAAACGCCTGAAAATCTAAAATTAGACAACTCATTACTATTAATAAGTGACGAATCACCCGTTATAAGCGCGAGAGCAAACGGTGCTTGCTCGCCCATATGTTCAACTATTACGCTTTTTATTTTTAGATAGCATTTCTCAAACAGATTGTTTGATTGACCAACTATTTCAATATCACTTGCATTTACGGAAAAGCCTACGTTATCGGTTAAAAATTTTGAATACTCGCTTTTATCTATCGGGTTAAGCGACGTGGTAAAGCTTACGATATCACCTTTTGACAATTCGTATTCAGAAGTAAATTGAACGTTGCAATTAATTTTATCGCCGTTATAGTTGGGAGTTTTTAAAATATACGAATAATATCCACCGTAACACTTGGCCGAAACGACTTTACCTGACAGCATACACTCGCTTGGATATGCTTTCTCAACGCAATTATTTATATTGGCAATTTTTATTGACGAAACAAGCGAAGTTAAAATAAAAAGTAACGCCATAATAAGCGTATAGATCGAAAGCTCTTTCGATTTTGCAACAACCAATATTAACCCAATAATTGTAAGTGCCAAAAAGGGCAACAAGACGACTAAGAAACCGTAATTTACAGATAAAACCGTGCAAACTACACCTAAAACTGATGCAATCGCAAATAATACGAAAGGTCTTAAATTAAAATACCGTTGCGACGCCGTTTTATCTTTTGCCATCAGTGAATTTCCTGTTTTTACAAATATTACTACTATAATAACTCTTTAGCCATAATTTGTCAATTTTTATTTTGTTATACGCTTGATTTTCTAAGCTTATAATGCTAAAATATAATTGTAAAACGCAATCAGCCTGCAGTGTTCGAGTTAGGGTTTAATTAATCCACAATAAAAAATAGGGAATTTGTGTCCGTAAGCATAATGCACGCCTAAGGTTATTGTCTATGAGCAGACCTAGAAGTTAGGTAGCGAAACTGCTTAGGTAGAATACCCACCTGCTGAACGCGGGTTATATTTTTCCCTATACGGCACAGGCGGGTTAACAAAAACAAACGCGCGATACTTTAAAAAGAGTATCGCGCTATTTTATTTTAATCAATCATTAAACTTACGATATCTTCTGTAAGTTTAGTCGCATCTTCAACAGCTAAGCCTTGAATAAGTCTAGACTGCTGATAAAGTACGGATATAATTTTATTAAGCTTTTCTTCGTCAGAAGTTTCAAGCATTTTTTGATATATTGGGTGCTCGATATTTATCTCAAGAACTTTTTGCGCCTTAGTGCTTTCGTCGTTATCTGGCATAGCAGCAAAAACTTTTTCCATTTCAATAGAAATTTCGCCCTCACTCGAAAGACAAACAGCGTGATTTTTAAGTGATTTCGAGCCTTTAACCTTAAAGATTTTACCTTCTAACACTTTCAATATTTTTTGTTCTAACTCTTTATCAATTTCAGCAGATTCAAGTTCTACGTCAAGCCCACTTTCAATAGATTTAAATTCTTTTTCTTTGAAAGTTCTAAGCATTTTTATACAGAACTCGTCAACGTCGTCGGTTAAGCACAAAATATCGTAACCTTTTTCAAGTAAAATTTCCGTTTGTGGAAGCGCCTTTATACCTTCAACGCTTTTACCCGTTGCGTAAATAATATGGGTTTGTCCTTCCTTCATATTATCCACGTACTCGTCAAGCGTAGCGTATTTACCACTTGATGCAAGTTTAAATAAAAGAAGGTCGCTCAGCTTTTCTGAATTTGCTCCAAAACTTGAATAAATGCCGTATTTAAGCGACAAACCGAAGTTTTTAAAGAAATGCTCGTAGTCAGCCCTGTCGTTTTTAAGCATAGATAAAAGTTCAGACTTAATCTTCTTTTCAATGCTTTGTGCAATAGCCTTTAACTGTCTGTTTTGCTGTACCGTTTCACGCGAGATATTAAGCGTTAATTGACTGTCACAAACACCTTTTACAAAGTTAAAGTAATCAGGAAGCAGATCTGCGCATTTATCGGTAATAAGCACGCTATTAGTGTAAAGCATAAGCCCTTTTTCGTACGCCTTTGTGTAATAATTATACGGTTTATTGCGTGGAATATACAAAAGCGCCTTATAATCTACAACACCTTCAACGCTTGCTGTAATAACTCTTATAGGGTCTTCATAATCGCCAAATTTATCCTTATAAAACTCGTTGTACTGCTCGTCACTAACTTCAGAGCGTTGCTTTTTCCAAAGTGGTGTCATAGAGTTTAGTGTTTCAACTTCTGAGTACGAAACTTGCTTTTCGTCTTCACCTTCACCTTCGGTTTTATGCTTAGTAACTTCCATTTTTATAGGATAACGAACGTAGTCAGAATACTTTTTAATTAATCTTCTAATTGTCCACTCTTCTAAAAACTCGCCGAACTTTTCTTCTTCGCTATCGTCTTTGAGATAGAGCGTAATTTCTGTTCCAAAATCAGATTTTTCAAACTCGGAAATCTCGTAACCTTCTGCGCCTTCGCTTTCCCACTTATACGCCTTATCACTGCCGACTGCCTTTGACACGACTTCAACGCGCTTAGCAATCATAAATGCAGAATAAAAACCAACGCCAAACTGACCGATAATAGAGATATCGTCGCTTTCAGCAAGTTTTTTCTTAAACTCGAGCGAACCACTTTTTGCGATTGTGCCTAGGTTATTTTCAAGTTCACTTTCCGTCATACCGATACCGTTATCAGAAATTTTAAAAGTACGGTTTTCTTTATCTAAAGTAATTTCGATAGCGTAATCTTCACGCGTTTTACCACTTTCACCTGAAGATAAGCTTTTATAATACGCCTTGTCGATTGCGTCACTTGCGTTCGATACAAGCTCTCTTATAAAAATTTCTCGGTTTGTATAAATTGAATTAATCATTAAGTCAAGCATTTTCTTTGACTCAGTTTTAAACTTCTTCATATATAGCTCCAAAACGTTTTTTATTAATTATACAACCACAAATTAGCACTGTCAAGTAAAGAGTGCTAATTTTTAATATTTAACCAAATTTTCACAAAAAAATTCGCCAATTTCGGCGAATTTTTTATGTTGATTTTTTATCGGTATCTTATTGTAATTATATTTTCATTTTTTGTATAATAAAGATGAACACTATATCCACCAACAATATTGTATCCATTTGTTTCTTCATTACTACTAAATACTAAAAATGATATTACAATTCTACCCGTTTCATTTTTAAATACTTCTTTAGGTATTATCAAAGGCTCGCTGTGGTTATAATTTATTTTGTTCGTTACATAATTGTATGTGTGAACATATTCACCTGAAAAAGCTTCCTTTTCAGATATTTCATTTAATAATTTATATCCGTTTATGTTTTTATAATCACTAACTGTTGAATCCTTTATTTCGTCATTAGCGTCACATACGTATAAACCAAAATTAAAGTCGAATACACCTACACCTTCGCTTATATACATTCCTTTATTTGGTGTTTCGTCGTTTTGGTGTAACGTAATGAATAATTTGAAATTAACGTTATCAATATCGAAAGTATCCGTTTCGCCTTCTATTCCAATCATTGTTCTCGATAAACGATACCCACCGAAAACACCTGCTCTATATTGTAAATCATCAGCATTTCCACACGCAGTAGTCAATAACAAGCAAATCAAAATAACAAAAGATAATGTGATTTTTAAAAAGTTCTTTTTCATCTTGATTCTCCTTTACATTTGATTTACACTTTCATTATACACGTTAGAACATACCCTGTCAATATGTAATAAAAATTAATTCAGTAAAATCTGTTTTTTAATTTTTCTAATAATTTAGTCAGTGGTACAAAAAGTAATAGAAAAATTATTGCGTTTGAAATAATATGTATTAAATAGAAATAAACTCCCCTTGCATAGTAAATACCAAAACGATAAAAAAAGTCGGTAAAGCCTGCAAAACAAACGTCGAAAAAACTACTTAATACACCAAAAAATGCTGTCAAAATAATAGTAATTAAGACGATAACGAATAAGTTATCAAACTTTTTTCTACCTAAAAAGCAATATATTACTGCAACCAATCCCCAAAATATGAGATAGTAAATATTCCAAGGTGCAACGCCCCAGATTGCCATTTCAAGCAAGACGAACCCAAGAACGGACAAAAGTACAATAGGTCCGAAAATATAAGCATAGCAAGCGGTTAAAATCGTAACAACTTCGATGTTCGCAAACATTGAAAGCGCTTGTTTCCCAACGAAAAGAGTAGCCGTCATAATCGCGCACAGTGCTATTTTTTTAGCAGTCCAAAAAAGTTTCATTAAAAAGACACCAAACTAAAATAATATACTGCGTTATCTTCGACCGTCATTGAAGAAACACCTAAACCGCTAGTTGTTAAACTTACTCCGTCGTAAGTGGTAGTTTGTGCCCAACTCGACACGTCAAAGTCTTTTGAAACGCTTGTCCACACACAGATATATTCGTTACCGTTCGGACTTAGCGCACCAAGTTTAGTCAATTCCGCCCCGTATGCGCCTGAGTTGAACTCAAGAGTTAAGTTTTCGTTATCTTTTAAATATTTCAAAAGCGAAAACACACCTTCGGACACTTCAACTTTAGATAAATCAACCGAGTATTGAGTCGCCGTTTCACCCATTATAACAACTCGACAAGAGCCGTTTACATCTTGAGTATTACCACATGCAGAAAGTGCTAACATAAAGGTTAACACAAGTAAAAAACTTACAATTTTTTTCATAAAAAAACACCTCCATTTTTTGAAGGCAAAGCATAAAAAAGCGATAATTCGCTAAAACAATCACCTTTGCCCATGATTGCTTTTTATATAATAACGGTTAAGGTGTTCCGACTTATGCAAAAATGGTTGCAATTTTTGCAATTACGGTAATGGCTGTTGCTACGGATTTTCACCGCGATTTCCCTTCACCCATTATTCTAATTTTAAATATTCTTTATTATTTATTATTTATTTTCAGTTATCTCGCATTTACCACGACTGAATTCGTCAACAATAATTTCGCCAATAGAATTTGCAGAAATTCTTCCTATCGGGTTTTTAACGCTTATGATATGACCGTTAATTTTTGCATCAACAGTTGAGTGTTCAAACGCTAAATCACAACCCTCCAAAGTACAGTCAATAAGCTTTAAATTTTGACAGTAGCATAGTGGTTGCGTACCGATTATTTTACAGTTAATAAAAGTCAAATTTTCTGAATACCAACCAAGGTATTCGCCTTTTATAACGCTATCGACCACCGTTACGTTTTTAGCGTGCCAAAAAGCGTCTTTCGTGTCGATTACAGAGTTTCTAATATTGCTGTTCTTAGCGTATTGGAAAGAATATTTCCCTTTAAAATTAATACCGTCAAGAGCCAAGCAGAAAGCATTTAAAAAAGCGTATTCAGAGCTTATATTACAGTCTCTTATTCTTAAAAATCTGTTATTCCAACCAAACTCTTGAGAGTTTATTTCAGAATTTACTATCTGAATATTTTCGCACTCTCTTACTGCTTTAACCGTGTCAAATTTAGAGTTTCCAATCTCTAAACCACTACAATACCAAATAGGCGCGCGTGAGTTTTGTAAAAAATCACAACCGTCAACAAGCGTATTTTTCGCATGCCAAAGTGGATATCTAAGATTAAATGTGCAGTTTTCAACAGTGACCCGTAATACTTCTTTAAGTGGCGATTCTCCGTCTAATTCCCCTTCAAATTTGCAATTTTGTAAATATGTATCCTTTATACCGTAAAGAGCGCGCTCAACTTCAAAGGTTTTATCTGTAATCGTATTCATAACAAGTTAAGTATAACAAATAGTAGAAAAAAAGACAAACAAAAAATCGGCACTAATAAACGTAATGCCGATATTTTGTTTTTTGATAATTAGTCAAGCCACCAGATGCTTCCCTTAACAATGATAAAGATTAAGTCAACGAGCCATAAAAACGGAACGCCAACGATAATCAATACAGCAGCCAAAACGATACCTAAGATATTCTTAGCAGCAATACTCTTTAAAAGTCTGTAAACAGTCCAGAAGATTGCTACGAAAGGAATACAAAGAAGAATTTTGACAATAAAAGGAAGATCGTCTACCATTGCAAAAAATTTATCCATAATTTCTCCTTTTGGCAATTACGCCTATAAATTAAGTGCTTTTACACTAAATTTTCAATTTAATTAAGTTATTAGAGTTTTTTACCGAATAGTGCTAAAACTGCGTCGATAATAAAGATTACGCCAGCAATGATAAATAAAATATCTAATACGGCAAACTTAGAAACAACAAGCAATACACCAACAACGATTGTTACGATTGGTGATAAAAGAGCTAAAATTCCACTCTTTAAGTTCTTAACGAAGTCTAAAACGCCCTTAACGATAAGAAGGATACCAAATACTAATAAAACGATTTCAGCAAGTGTCCAACCTAAAATTAAAATTGCTGCGCCTATTACTATTTCAATAAGACCTTTTACCGCGTCCTTTTTAACGATATCGATAATACCCATAACGATAAAAAGAACACCTGCAACCGTCATCAAAATATTTAATGAACCACTCTTAAGAGTGATAAGTAAAATACCGATAACAGCATAAACGATACAGGTTACTAAATTATTCAAAAAAGAACCTGAATTTGACTTAGATTTTCCCATAATCTTCTCCTTTTTTAATATAAGTTAATTTTAATACTAATTTTCTAAAAAATCAACAATAATTATACAATATATCCACTAATTGAATAAAATTTCACAAAAACAACACATAAAAAACGATTTTTATTAATTATTTTATAAATTTTTAATAGCACGTGGCAAAAATTCAATGGTATCAAGCGCAGTCATCGAAATATCCCCATAGCTTTCTTGAGCTAGCTCGCCTGCTAAACCTGTAATATAAGCAGAAAATGCCACCGAACCTATATCTAAATCATTCCAACCCAAAACGCCCGTTAAAACGCCACTTAGAACGTCACCACTACCAGCCGTCGCCATGCCAGGCACACCACTATTTACTATATAAACGGTTTTTCCGTCGCTGATTACGGTAGCAGTTCCTTTTAATAAAACAATAACATTATATTCTTTTGCAAAATTAAGCGATGCCGAAATAGGATTTTCTGTTATCTCTTTTACAGATAAACCTGAAATTCTACTCATTTCCATAATATGCGGAGTGATAACGATTTTACATTTAGCAGTTTTTAATAAATTTTTATCTAGTTTAGATAAAGCGTTCAACCCGTCTGCATCTAATATGAGTTTTCCTGTAAAAGTTTCAAGAATATATTCTAAAGTTTTACAAACTTCGTCGCTTTGACCTATTCCCATACCGAAAGAGAGAGAACTTACTTTATTAAGCGCATTGTCGATTGCTTCTTTATCAAACTTAACGCCACCGTCAACAGACGGAACTCCGTAATAAGTTGATAAAGTAATATTTGATAAAATTGCATCTTTAATGCAGTTTGGCGCGATAATTTTCGATACCCCAGCCCCAGATTTCAGCGCACCAAGTCCTAAACTAGCTAGTCGTGGTGCCCCAACGTAGTTCTCACAGCCACCGAAAACGGCAACGTAGCCGTAATTTCCTTTATGCGAAAAGTTTTTTCTATTTTTTAAATATGGCAAACAATCTATTTTTTCGAACAAAAACACGTTTGTATCTACTATTTTACCTATATTACAAGAAACGACTTCTTTTTGATAATCTTTTGCTTGATTTAATATGTTTCCTGTTTTTAACGCGCCGACTGCCACCGTTAAGTCGCTTTCTACCGCTAAAGTAGTTAGTCCACTATCACCGTTTAAACCACTTGGAATATCAACCGAAACAGTATATGCGCTAGTTTTGTTAATTTTTTCTACAACTTCTTTATAAACGCCACTTACTTCGCCATGAAACCCTATACCGAAAATACAATCGACAATCTGCGAATACGCCGAAAAATCAAAATCTTTATTGTATTTATAAATTTTCGCATTATGTTTTTTAAGCTCGTTTAAATAAATTGCGCCCGATGGTTTTATGCTATCTGAAAGAAGTAAAACCGAAACGTCTTGGTTATCTTTTAAAAGTTTTAAAGAAATCCCCAAACCGTCACCGCCGTTATTCCCACCACCTATTACAACTAAAGTTTTGACACCTTTTTTAACGTGTGGATAAATTCGGTCAACTGCTATTTGCATAAGATCAAACTCAGATATTCCGCATGAAAATATTAAATTTTCGCTGTCACGCATTTTACTAACGGTTAATACTTTTTGCATAATTCACCCAAAAAAGCCCGATAAAATCGGGCTTTAATTTATTAAAATAATCCGGTAATAACACCTTTATCATCGACGTCAATTTTCTCTGCTGCTGGAACTTTAGGAAGTCCGGGCATAGTCATTATATCGCCCGTTAAAACTACGATAAAGCCAGCTCCTGCAGAAATTTTTACAGATTTAACGGTTACTTTAAAGCCTGTTGGCGCGCCTAAAAGCGTAGGATCGTCAGAAAAACTGTACTGAGTTTTAGCGATACATACAGGCAAATTACCGTAACCTAGTTCGTCAAGTCTTTCAATTTGTTTTTTTGCTTGAGGTAAAATATTAATACCGTCGCCACCGTAAACTTTCTTAACGACGTTTTCGATTTTTTCTTCGATACTGTCGCTATCAGAGAAAGAAAATTCCATTTTGCTTTCAGTTTCACAAAGCCTTAAAACTTCATTAGCAAGTTCAATTCCACCTTCTCCACCCTTTGCCCAAACGTCAGATAAAACTACGTTTACGCCAAGCTTCTTACACTCGTCAGTTAAAATGTCAACCTCTTTATCCGTATCCGTTGGAAAACGGTTAATCGCAACGACACAAGGAAGTTTATAAACGTTAGTTATATTAGACAAGTGTTTTAAAAGGTTTGGAATACCTTGCTTTAATGCAGTAATATTTTCTTCGTTTAATTGAGTTTTTAAAAGTCCACCGTGCATTTTAAGCGCTCTAATTGTTGCAACAACGACTACAGCGTTTGGTCTTAAACCTGAAACACGGCATTTAATATCTAAGAATTTTTGGGCACCTAAGTCTGCACCAAATCCTGCTTCAGTTATGCAGTAATCGCCGAGCTTTAGTGCCATTTTAGTAGCAACAATCGAATTGCAACCATGTGCAATATTAGCAAACGGTCCACCGTGAACCAAGCAAGGCGTGCCTTCAAGCGTTTGAACAAGGTTCGGATTTATTGCATCTTTTAAAAGTGCTGTCATCGCGCCCTGCGCCTTAATCATTTTACAAGTAACAGGATTTCCGTCTAAGTCGTATGCAACTACGATATTAGAAAGTCTTTCTTTTAAGTCAGACAAGTCGTTAGATAGGCATAATACAGCCATAATTTCACTTGCAACAGTTATATCAAAACCGTCCTCGCGTGGTACACCGTTAGCTTTTGAGCCAAGCCCATCAACGATATTCCTAAGCTGTCTATCGTTCATATCAACGCATCTTTTCCAAGTTACGCGATTAACGTCAATTCTTAACTGATTTCCTTGATGAATATGGTTATCAATCATTGCAGCAAGAAGGTTATTTGCCGCGCCTATTGCGTGAAAATCGCCCGTAAAATGAAGATTTATATCTTCCATTGGAACGACTTGAGCGTACCCACCGCCTGCAGCACCACCTTTAACACCGAATACAGGACCTAAAGAAGGCTCTCTAATAGCAACGACAACCTTTTTATTCAATCGACTAAGCGCATCACTTAAGCCGATTGTAGTGGTCGTTTTTCCTTCGCCTGCAGGAGTTGGCGTAATGGCGGTAACTAAAACGAGCTTTCCGTCTTTATTCTTAGATTCCTTTAAATACTTTAGGTCTATTTTTGCCTTGTATTTACCGTACTGCTCGATATAATCTTCGTCGATACCGAGTTTAGAATAAATTTCGCGTATAGGCTTTTTAACGCACTCTTGTGCAATCTGAATATCTGATTTCATTTTAGTTATTCCTTTGTTTATTACTTATTATTATAGCAATAATAATTTTTTTGTCAATACTAAAAATTACAATAAACTCAATTTTTTACGCCTAAAATTTTAATGCACCTTAAAGCGTAAAAATTATAACTATCAAGCGGTCTATTTCGACTGTCTATGGTGTGAGCAGAGACTTTTATTCCGTTTGATAAATCGGTCACAATCAAGTTGTGATAAAAGTCTAAAGACCTATCGGCAAGTTGAATAAAATCACCTAATTCAACTTTATCTACCGTAGCTTCTTCTCCAAACGGACCTATTGAGTTATTATTTACTAAAAAATTATAAAAAAACTCAACACCCGACCAAGACGGCGACCTATCGTTAAGCGATATAAAATACCACCCGAAAGTTTTGGTGTAGTTCATAACAGGTGCGCCCTGAAACAAACATTGCGAACAAAAGTTGGTACAGTCCCCACCAAGAAAGTCAAAATCGTAATAGCGCGGATTTCTTGAAAGCGCCCAACGCAGGGCGTAATTTACCGCTGTTTCTCTATCATAATCAAAAATCGGCATATGACAATATATTCACACGCCGATTATTTTATTAACTTTTATTGCATTTTCTTTTGTTTTACTTTATGGTCGATAACGTGACGGCGCGCAAGTTCGTCAGTAACGTCGTCAATAGATATTCCCATCTCAACCATTAAAACGAAAACGTGATAAAGAAGGTCGCTTATTTCATATGTCGTTTCTTTAACGTCTTGATTTTTAGCGCCAACAATAACTTCGGTCGATTCTTCTCCAACCTTTTTAAGTATTTTGTCAATACCTTCGTTGAAAAGATAAGTTGTGTAAGAACCTTCCTTTTTATCAGTCTTTCTGCCTTTTATAAGCTCGTATAAAGAGTGGTAGGTAAATTCTTTATAATCGTCACTTAAGTAGACGTAATCGTTAAAGCAACTGTCAGTTCCTAAGTGGCACGCAGGACCGTCTTTAACAACTTCAACGGTTAACGCGTCTTTATCGCAATCTGCTTTAATAGACACGATATTTTGGTAATTTCCACTTGTTTCGCCCTTTCTCCAAAGTGTTTTGCGACTGCGCGAATAAAAGCAGGTTTTACCTTCTTTTATGCTTATTTTTAAACTTTCTTCGTTCATATAAGCAACCGTTAAAACCTTTTTAGTGTAATAATCCGTAACAACTACAGGAATAAGTCCGTTTTCATTAAATTTCAATTCATTTATTTCAACCATAATTATAATCTCACTTCTATACCGTTTTCTTTTAAAAGTTTCTTTAAGTCGGAAATAGCGACTTCTTTAAAATGGAATATTGACGCGCCAAGTCCAGCGTCAACCTTAGGCAGTTTTTTAAACAAAGTTACAAAGTCTTGCGCACATCCTGCTCCACCGCTTGCTATAATCGGGATATTTACAGCGCTAGACAAAGTTTCAAGCATTTCAATATCAAAACCCTTCTTAACACCGTCAGTATCAATACTGTTCAAGCAAATTTCCCCCGCGCCCAGTTCTTCGCCTTTTTTAGCAAACTCAACCATATCAAGCCCGGTATTTATTCTACCACCGTTTGAAAAAACGGTAAACTTACCGTCAACTCTTTTTACGTCCATAGATAGCATAACGCATTGACTTCCGTATCTTTTTGCACCTTCATAAATAAGGTTCGGATTTTTTATTGCGCCAGAGTTTACGCTGACTTTGTCAGCCCCAGCCGTTAAAACGCGCTCAAAATCGGCTAAAGTATTAACTCCACCACCAACTGTAAGTGGAATAAAAACCTTTTTTGCAACCCCTTTTAAAACGTCTGTAAACAGTTTTCTGTTTTCGTTTGAAGCGGTAATATCGTAAAAGACAAGCTCGTCAGCCCCTGACGACGAATAAAAATCGGCAAGTTCTACAGGGTCGTTTACGTCACGTATTCCTTCAAAATTCATACCCTTAACAACTCTACCGTCACGAACGTCTAAGCAAGGTATAATTCTTTTTGCAAGCATATATTCTCCTATTTAGACGCTTTTAAACACTCTTTAAGGTCAAGTTTATTCTCATAAAGTGCCTTTCCAAGTATTGCGCCGTAAAGTTCCATTTTTCTTAGTTGTTCTATTTCGTGAAGATACGTTATTCCACCAGATGCAGTAATTTTCAAGCCTTTAATTTTAGATAAACGCTCGTAAATTTCAAGGTTAGTTCCTGATAGCGTTCCGTCTTTTGAAATATCCGTATAGATGATATGCGAAACACCCAAATCGCACATTTCTTCGCAAAATTCGACAGAGTCAACTTTTTCGGTATCAAGCCAGCCACTTATTGCAACAAGCCCGTTTTTAGCGTCAACGCCAACAGAAATTTTTTCACCAAACTCATTAAGAAGTCTTTTTAATAAGGCTTTATCTTTAAGTGCGCTAGTACCTAATATAATTCTGTTAACACCGTTATCTAAATAATATTTTGCACTTTCGTAACTTCTAATTCCACCACCAAGCTCAATAAAAAACTTACCCGTTTTAGCAACTTCTAAAATTGATTTATCATTTTCAATTTTTCCACTTTTTGCGCCGTCAAGATCCACAAGGTGCAAATTTTTAGCACCTACTTCATAGAACTTTTCGGCTTGTGCGAAAACACTGTTTCCGTATTCAGTTTTTGCGCCGTAATCGCCCTTAAAAAGTCTTACGACTTTTCCGTCGATTATATCTATTGCAGGAAATATTTCCATAATCTCTCCTAAATCTCTGTAAATGCTTTTAAAATATCAAGCCCAACCTTCCCACTTTTTTCCGGGTGAAATTGCGTTCCGTAAACGTTGTCCTTTTCAACGGATGCAGTAAGTGGCGAGCCGTAAAAAGTCGTTGCTGTCACGCCGCTATTTACGTTTTGTGCTGAATACGAGTGAACAAAGTAAACGTAGTCGCCATTTTTAATATACTTAAAAAGTTTACTGTCCGACTGAAAATCAAGACTGTTCCAACCAATATGCGGAACTTTATTATTTCCAATAAGTGGCTTAATCTCCTTAATTTCTCCACTTATTAAGTCAAGTCCAGAAGATACGCCAAACTCGTAACTTTTTGTAAAAAGCATTTGCATACCTAAGCAAATTCCAAGTAACGGTTTACCTTTTTTGACTTCTTCTATTATAACCTTATCAAGGTCGTTTTCCTTAAGTTTTTTTATCGCATCGGGAAAAGCCCCTACGCCGGGTAAGATAATTTTATCTGCGCTTTTTATAATCTTTTCGTCGCCTGTTACCAAAGCGTCACACCCAACATGAGAAAAAGAAGATGCAAGCGAGAATAAATTACCCACGCCGTAGTCTACTATAGCAATCATAAAACACCCTTACTTGACGGAATACCACTTATAGTTTCGTCAATAGAAACAGCCTTTTTTAAGCACCTTGCAAAAGCCTTGAAAACCCCTTCGATTATGTGGTGAGTATTCTTTCCGTAAAGTTTCTTAAAGTGTATGTTAATCTTAGATTCTCTGGTAAACGCAACGAAAAATTCTTCGCAAAGCTCCGTGTCGAAATCGCCAACGCTTCTCTTTGTTTCGTCGCTATCGTCGTACACTTTTTGGGCTGGCATTTCAACGTCAAAATTAAGTCCACCCCTACCGCTTATATCCATAGCGCATAAAATAAGCGCTTCGTCCATAGGCAATATAATATCGGCGTATCTCGTAATTTGTCGTCTATCTCCTAAAGCCTTGTCAACTGCTTGTCCTAAACAGATAGCAACGTCTTCAACCGTGTGGTGATAATCAACTTCGACGTCACCTTTGCAGTAAACTTCACCGTCAAAACCTGCGTGAACGAACAGTAGTTCTAACATATGATTGAAAAAACCGCAGTTAGTGTCAATTTTTTTATCACCTTTACCGTCTAAGTTAATGCTAAGCTTAATATCTGTTTCGCGAGTTGCTCGCTCGATTTTAGCAGTTCTCATTTATTTTTCTTCCTTTAATATTTCTTTAATCTTTTCTATTACAATATTCATTTCTTCGCTCGTTCCGATTGAAATACGAACGAACTCTTTAATTCTTTCGTCACCTAAATATCTAACTAAAACGCCTTTATCTCTTAGCTTTTCGTACAGTTTCACTCCTACAATTTCGTCACTTTTACAAAGCACGAAATTTGCGCGACTGTCTAATACGTCAAAGCCAAGTTCTTTTAATTGATTTTTGAAATTTTCACGCGTGTCTACTATTAAATCGCGCGTTTTTTCAAAATACGCCCTATCTTCTATTGCATGTCTTCCCAAAATTTGAGTAAGAGTGTTTACGTTGTACGGATTGAAAGAATATTTAACCTTTTTTAGGTCGTCTATAATTTCTTTATTTGCGATTGCAAAGCCAAGTCTTGCCCCAGCAAGGGAACGACTTTTTGAAAAAGTGCCAACCACTAACAGATTGTCGTATTTTTTAGTTAAGTCTATAAGCGAAGATTTAGCAAAATCGGCGTACGCCTCGTCAACTAAAACGATATCCTTTTCGTGCGCTTTTATAATTTCTTCCATTTTTCCGTTTTCAACGAAAAGCCCCGTTTGCGCGTTTGGGTTTGCCAAAATTACGTTACCGTCAAACTTTTTAAACGCTTCTACGTCGAGATTAAAATCGTCTAAAAGCGGAATAATTTTTTCTTCAACTTCAAAAAGTTTCGCGTAAACCTTATAAAAACCGTAAGTAATATCGCAAAAAGCCGTCTTTTTACCTTTGCAGAACGCCAAAAAACTGAACGCAAGTATTTCGTCAGAGCCGTTTGCAAGTAGAACGCACGATTTATCTACGCCGTAAAATTCTGCAACTGCTTCAACTAAATTTTTGGCTTCAGGATCGCAATAAAGTCGCAAATTCTCTAAAGTTTTTTTTGAAATTGCGTCTATTGCGTTTTTCGAAACGGCATAAGGATTTTCGTTAGTATTTAGTTTTATATACTTTTTATCTTGCGGTTGTTCGCCGGGTGTATACGGCAAAATTCCATCAACCGTATTCGTGCAAAATCTACTCATTATTTTCTAACCTTTACGGAATTTGCGTGCGCAGTCAAGCCTTCGCTTTCAGCAAATCTTATTATATCGTCAGCACATTTTTTAAGTTCTGTTTCGTCGTATTTAATGTACTGAACGGTCTTTATAAAGTCTTCAACACCTAAGGCTGAAGCGTATTTTGCAGTACCACTCGTCGGAAGTGTGTGGTTAGTTCCTGCATAATAATCGCCTAGCGCTTCAGGCGTGTAATTTCCTAAAAATACCGAGCCTGCATTTTCAATTTGACTGAATAATTTCATTGGATCTTCCGTGCAAATTTCAAGGTGTTCAGGCGCAAGTTCGTTAGAAACGTCAACGCAAGACGTTAAATCGTCAACGATAATAATTTTTCCGTTATTATCAATCGATTCGCGAGCAATTTCCTTTCTTTCAAGAGTATCTAGTTGAATTTCAACTTCTTCTTGAACGAGTTTTGCAAGTTTTTCGCTTGGCGTAATCAACACTGCAGTTGCCATTTTATCGTGTTCAGCTTGAGATAAAAGGTCGCTTGCGACAAATTTAGGATTTGCGCTATCGTCTGCGATAATCATAATTTCACTAGGCCCAGCGATCATATCAATATCGACCGTGCCAAAAACTTGCTTTTTCGCAGTTGCAACGAAAATGTTGCCAGGTCCTGTGATTTTATTTACTTTTTTAATACTTTCCGTACCGTAAGCAAGTGCAGCAACTGCTTGCGCGCCACCTACTTTATAAATTTCAGTAACGCCGGCAATGCGTGCAGCAACCAAAACTTCAGGTCTAATTTTGCCGTCAGCCTTTGGTGGAGATACCATAACGATTTCCTTAACGCCAGCAATAAGCGCTGGGACTGCGTTCATTAAAACTGTTGACGGATAACTTGCAGTACCACCGGGAACGTAAATTCCCACGCGAGATAGCGGAACGACTTTCTGACCGACAATTTTTCCACCGTCGTTAATTGCAAAGTCGCTTCTTAACTGCTTTTTGTGGAAATTTTTAATATTTTCTGTGGCAGTTTTTAAAATTCTTTTATAGTCTTTATCGACAAGCGCGTCAGCCTCAGCCATTTCTTCAGCCGTTACCTTAAAACTGTCAAGCGCAGTTTTATCGAACTTTAAAGAATATTCTCTAAGCGCTTTATCTCCGTTAACTCGTACGTTTTGAATAATTTCAGATACGGTTTTTTCAACTGCAAGGTTTTCAGTAGTTACCCTTGCAAAAATTTCTTTTAAATCTTCTTTTTTATAAATTTTAATCATTATTTATAACCCTTGAAAGCGTGTCCTTTATCGCGCAAATTTCTTTAAATTTAAATTTATAACTTGATTTATTAGCAATAAGACGGGTAGAGATTGACAAAATTTCTTCATAAACCTTAAGGTCGTTTTCCTTTAAAGTAGTACCCGTTTCAACGATATCAACGATAACGTCAGACAAGTTGATAAGCGGTGCAAGTTCTATCGAACCGTTAAGCTTAATAACTTCAATTTCTCTGTTTAAGCCGTTATAGTATTTCTTTGCAATGTTAACGAATTTCGTTGCAACTCTTAAAGGTCTTGAAGTGTCTTGAATAAAGCCGTTTTTTGCGGCAACGCACATACGGCACTTACCCATTTTCAAGTCTAAAAGTTCGTAAACGTCCGACTCTTGTTCAAGTAGAATATCCTTTCCAACAACGCCAATATCCGCAGCACCTAGTTCTACGTAGATTGGAACGTCGCTCGGTTTTACCCAAAAATACGTAACACCACTTTCTTCATTAGTAAAAACGAGTTTACGGTTATCTTTGGTAAATTCTGGGCAAGCATATCCGCTTTCCTCTAAAATTTTATATACTTTTTCGCCTAACCTACCCTTAGGTAGTGCAATATTAATCATTTTTCTTCTCCACTAAACAGCCGTTATCAAAAACAAAAAGTTTTAAAAACTTAAAGTCTTCCGGAATAGCCGTATCAACCCTAACGCTATAACCTTTCGAGATTAAATCGTTGACAGCTTTAATCAATTCTTCAATGTCAGCATCTTCTTTAAAAAGCACCAAAATATCGGTTGACGGCACGTCGTTTTCAAGATATCTTTCTATCTCGCCTAAGTACACTGCAAAACCTATTGCACCGACTTCTTTACCAAACTTTTGCAAAAGTTTATCGTATCTACCACCAGATAACACAGCTTTAGGCACACCTTGAACGTATCCGTTAAAAATTAAGCCGTTATAGTAATCCGCATTTCCGTAGATAGAGAAGTTTACGTTAATTTTATCTCCACCGTCTTGCTTAGATAAAACTGATAAAACAGCTTTAAAATTATTAAGTGCGGTTGAAATTTTTTCAGAAATTGCAATATCTTTAACGAACGCATCAAATTCTTTTTCGCCACCAGAAACCTTAATTAAAGCGCAAAATGCGTTAATTTTCTCTTCGGATATTTCCTTTTTAGTTGCGTAAGCCAAAAAGTCGTCGATATTTTTTGCTTTTAAAAATTCGTAAAGAACGGCTTTTTCGCTATCACTTGGCTCGATTTCGTCAATTATCGCGCCGACTACCGCCATATCCGAGATATCAAGCACGTAGTCACTTCCAATACACTCAAGCGACTTTAGTGCAAGAGTAGTAATTTCTGCGTACGAATAAAGATTGATATTACCAATAAGCTCTACACCAGTTTGGTTGATTTCTTTATATTCTTTTGAGAACTCTCTATACACCTTTTCGTTATAGAAAAGTTTTTCGGTGTTACTTTTACTCGCTTTAGTATTTTTGATGATAGAAAGCGTAACGTCAGGTCTTAGCGCAAGAAGTTTTCCGTCAAGCCCACTGAAAGTTATAATGTTTTTACTAAGCAAAAAGTCGCTGTAACTTAAGTACATTGAATATTCTTCAAAACTGCGCATTTTGAATTTGCGGTAACCGAATTTTTCGTAAACGGCTTCAAGCTTTAAAGAAATTTGCTCGTCTTTTTTAAGATTGTCTAATTTAATTTTCATCGTCAGAATCCTTTTTATCGCAATCTAGTTTAATAAACTTACGGTACCCACCGCTACCGTATGATAGCGAGCGGGAAATTCTTGATAAAGTCGCACTTGATAGGTCAGTTTCTGCAATTATCTGAGTATAAGTCTTACCTTCCAAAAAAAGTTTTGCGCCGTACGCACGCTGTGCCATCTGCTCCACTTCTTTAAAAGTACACAAATCGGTAAAAAACGCCTTGCAATCTTCAACCGTTTCAAGTTTTAAAATAGTTTCGTAAAGACTTTCAATTCTTGAATTTAAAATCTCTCTGTCGCCTTGCATATATACCACCTTATCGGTTATTTTTTCTCATTATACTTTATCGCACTAAAGAAGTAAAGTGTTTTTAACTAGTTTTTAAAAATTTATTCAGAAATAGTAGTTGCAGCTTGTTTTTTAGCTAAATTTTCTTCTTTTTCCTGATTTTTTCTCTTTTCGATATTTTCGCGAGCGATTTCAAGCATAAGTTTAATTCTGTTTTCTTGATTTACTTTAGTTGCAGACGGGTCGTAGTCGATAGCAACTATATTTGCATCGGGATAAACTTCCTTAATTTTTTTCATAACCCCCTTACCGCAAATATGGTTAGGCAAGCAACCAAACGGCTGAGTGCAAACGATATTTTCGTATCCCGTTTGAACGAGTTCAATCATTTCAGCAGTTAAAAGCCATCCTTCGCCCATCTTCGTTGCGTGGGATAAAAACCCTTCGCTTAAAGTTAGCGTGTGCGAGAATTTTTGCATTGGCTCAAACTTAGTTTTTGAAACGGCGTCAATCATTACTCTTTCGTATTTTTCCATAAATTTAATTAAGAAAGAGCAAATTTTCGACTTTAGTTTTCCAATTTTATAGAACTTATAGTCAAAAACCATATTATGTAAATAATAAAATACGAAACCTAAAAGCCCGGGAACGTTTACTTCTGCGCCTTGCGAAACTAAAAACTCTTCTAAGTGGTTGTTTCCAAGTGACGAATATTTTACGTAAATTTCGCCTACTATTCCGACCTTCGGCTTTTCTTCGGACAAGTCAAGTTCAAGTTTATCAAAACTTTCTGCAATTTGATATAAATTTTTCTTTATATCCTTAAAAGAAAGACCTTTTTTCTTTTCAAACTGACCAGATAAGTTTTTAAACCAACTTTTCGCAAGATTATGCGCGTCGCCCTTATTTTTTTCGTAAGAACGCGTTTTATTGTATAAATACATAAGCTCGTCGCCGTAAATAATTGCAGCGACTAATTTTCTTATAAGGGATAGCGAAAGTTTGAAACTGCTTTCTTTTTCTAAGCTTGATCCGTTAAGCGAAAGCACGGGAACGAATCCAAAACCTGCTTTTTTCAATGCTTTTCTAAGTAGCGGTAAATAGTTTGACGCTCTACAACCGCCACCTGTCTGAGTTATAATTAAAACTACTTTGTCAACGTCGTCTCTGTGCTTTAAAGCATCAATAAACTGACCGATTACAAGTAGCGCGGGAACGCAAGTGTCGTTATGTACGTGTTTTAAACCTTCTTCGACTACGCTCGGACCGTAATTTTTCAACACTTCAACCTTATAACCGTCTTGAATAAGCACCGACTCGAAAAGTTGCATATGAAACTCAAGCATACTAGGAATAAGTATGGTGTGAGTTTTTTTCATTGATTTTTCAAAAATCGGGTGAGATAATCTATCGCTCAATGCTCTTCCTCCGTTTGTTTTAAAGTAGAAAATAGACTGCGTAGTCTAATTTTAACCGCGCCAAGGTTAGTTATTTCGTCAATTTTGATTTGAGTGTAAATTTTGCCTTTTTCTTCTAATATTTCCTTGCACTCGTCAGTAGTTACTGCGTCTAATCCGCAACCGAAAGAAACAAGTTGAATTAAATTCATATCTTTTTGAGTAGTGCAATATTTAGCAGCGGCGTATAAGCGCGAGTGGTAAGTCCATTGGTTAAGTACGCCAACCTTAAACTTTTCTACAAGATGCGAAATTGATTCTTCGCTTATAACCGTAACGCCAAAGTCTGCAATCATTTTGTCAATACCGTGGTTGACTTGCGCGTCAACGTGGTAAGGTCTACCTGAAAGCACTATAATTTGTTGATTTAAACTTCTTGCGTTATTGATATAATCGCTTGCAACCGTTCTTAATTCTTGTAAGTAACGATAATATTCTTTATACGCGCTATCCGACGCTTTTTTGATTTCTTTTTTAGTAATATTTAACTCGCCAAAATATTTTTGAATTAAGTCGTATATAAGTGGCAAGAAAATCTTTTGGTCGTCAATTCTGATAAAGTCGTCAATAAACTTTATTCCTTCAACCTTGTTTACGCTGTTTCTGATCTGTTGCGGATAGTACGCAACGACCGGACAGTTAAAGTGATTATCCCCTAAGTTTTCGTCAAAATTGTAACTTAAGCACGGATAGAAAATCGTTTTATATCCGTCGTCAATAAGTTTTTCAATATGACCGTGAACGAGTTTTGCAGGATAGCAAACGGTATCTGACGGAATAGTGTATTGACCGAGTGCGTAAATTTTTTCGTTAGAAATTCCACTTGAAACGACTTTAAAGTCAAGTTCGGTAAAGAAGGTATACCAGAACGGATAAAGTTCGTATAGGTTTAGAACGAGTGGAATAGCAATCGCACCGCGTTTTCCGTCTTTTTCTTTATAGCTTAAAAGTTTATTTCGTATGTATTCGTAAATGTTGTTACCTTTTACCGTTTCAGTTTTACCAAGTGGTTTTTCGCATTTGTTACCGCTTATAAACTTTTTAGAATTCTTACCAAAACTGTTCACAGTAAGCAAGCAACCGTTATTACAACCTTTGCAGTTAAAACTTGTGACTTCGTGCTTAAAATCGAGAAGTTCTTCTTTTGAAATAGTCGTTGACTTAGAAATTTTTAAGCTTTTAGCATATAGTGCAGCGCCGTAAGCACCCATAAGTCCTGATATGTTAGGACAAACGACTTCGGTGTTAAGTTCGCGTTCAAACGCGCGAAGCACCGCTTTATTGTGGAAAGTTCCACCTTGAACGACTATGTTTTTTCCTAAAGAGTCTTTGCTTGACGCCCTTATAACTTTATAAAGCGCGTTTTTAACTACTGATAAAGATAGACCTGCAGAGATGTTATCAATGGTCGCGCCGTCTTTTTGCGCCTGCTTTACAGACGAGTTCATAAATACGGTACAGCGAGTACCTAAGTCGACTGGCTTATCTGCAAAAAGTCCAAGGTTTGCAAACTCTTCTATCTCATAACCTAAGGCGTTAGCAAAGGTTTGTAAAAACGAACCGCAACCTGACGAGCAAGCCTCGTTTAAGAATATGTTCGAAATTACGTTATTTTCAATTTTAAAGCATTTAATATCTTGACCACCGATATCAATAACGAAGTCTACGTCAGGTCTGAATTTTTTAGCGGCTGTAAAGTGCGCCATAGTCTCAACAAGTCCACCGTCAAGCATAAACGCATTTTTAATAAGTTCTTCGCCATAACCCGTGCTTGCAGACGCCGTAATTTTAAGGTTAGGATAATTTATATAAAGCTGTTCAAAAACTTTCTTTATAACCGAAACGGGGTTTCCTTTGTTCGGTAAATACTTTTCATAGCGAACGTTTTCGTTCTCGTCGATGAGTACGAATTTTAACGTCGTCGAGCCGGAGTCTATGCCAAGATACAAATCTCCGTCGTAACCGTCAAGCGGTAGAGTTTCAACCCTTGATTTTGCGTGGCGAGCGATAAACGCTTTATATTCTGACTCGTTTTCAAAAAGTGGCTCGATAAAATTGTACGTACTTTCTTTAGAAAGTAAGCCTACTTTATTTAAAATATCGTCGATATCCACTGCTTTTTTAGCGCAATAGGCACTTCCAAGCGCAACGAAATACAACGAATTTTCAGGGTTTACACCCTTTGTTTTTAAAACGTCGTCAAACGCTTTTCTAAGTTCAGGGAAAAACGTAAGCGGTCCGCCAAGATACGCTACCTTTCCCTTAATTTCTCTACCTTGTGCTAAGCCACCTATCGTTTGGTTTACCACTGCGTAGAAAATAGAAGTTGCTATATCTTCTTTTGACGCGCCTTGATTAAGAAGTGGTTGAACGTCAGTTTTAGCAAAAACACCACAGCGCGACGCGATAGGATAAATTCTCTTATGCTTTTCAGAAAGAGCGTTCATTTCAGTAATATCGACGTTTAAAAGCGTTGCCATTTGGTCGATAAACGCACCCGTTCCGCCCGCGCAAGAGCCGTTCATTCTGACTTCTAATCCACCCGACAAAAAGAGAATTTTAGCATCTTCTCCACCAAGCTCGATTATGCAGTCGGTTTCGGGAATCAAGTTATTTGCTGCAACGCGCGTTGCGTAAACTTCTTGAGTAAAAGGTATTCCAAGTTTTTCAGCTACACCAAGCCCAGCCGAGCCTGATATTGACAAATACTCTTTTTCACCGATTATATTTTCAGTTCTTAAAGTCTTTAAAGTATCTATAATGTGCGTTTGAATATGGGAAAAGTGGCGTTGATATTTGCTGTATATCAATTCGCCTTTTTCGTTCAGAACTACGCATTTTATCGTTGTCGAGCCTACGTCAAGTCCGATTTTAAGCATTTTTTGCTCCTTTAATCATTTTCTTCGTCATCTTTTCTTCTAGGAAACAGTTTGTCTGTAATTTTATCAAATACCAAGTTTATTTTTTCGGCATATTTCATTGCAAGTATAAAAGTTACTAAAATCAAAACGCCAAGCACGGCAAAGACGATAAGCCCCCAGCCCTTAAACGGAATAATTTCACCCGATAATAAAGTTAGCGTCGCGATAATGCTCGTAAATCTCGTGACGATTTGAATCAATATAAAATCAAACCACCTTATCGGCAAAATCCCTGCAACCGAGCAGAGTAAATCGTCTGGAAAAAACGGCAGAAAAAACATAAAAAAGAGCAATACTTTTTCTCTACCTTTAAGTTTTACAATCAAGTAATCTACGTCAGACTTTTTCCCAACTATCCAGTTAACAAAAGGTCTACCTATAACTTTTCCAAGCCAGAACGCAACGATTGAACCTATGAACATACCTATATACGAGTACAGTAACGCTTTCCAAAAACCGAAAAGATAGTTACCCACTAAAATCGTCACACTACCAGGAATTGGCACGAAAGTTACTTGCAAAAAGGATACGAGAATAAATATAAGTGGCGCAAGCGCACCTTTATTTTCGATAAATTCTCTTAACTCGTCTTGCGATATCTTCGTCCAGCCTAATAGGTGAAATATAAGGTATATTACACCTAAGACTAAAAGCATTTTTAAGCCAGCTTTCAGGCATATTATTAAAATGTCTTTTCTACTTCTCTGTTCCATAATAACTAAGTTTTATTATATATAATAAACTTATATCAATTTATTATAACAAATTCGACTAAAACCGTCAATTAAATCTATTTTCAATTACACTATATCTTGATTATTTCTTTAATTTTTCACACGCATATTAAAAAGCCGATTGAATAATTAAATTCAATCGACTTAAAATCATTTATTTTCTTGCAACAATAATCGGTTGATAAAAGCCCGTATCTTTTGGGAATAACCACGAAACCTTGCTGCATCCGTTTGAAAGAAGTAAGTTTGTCAATAGATCTCTACGAATTGCCCAATACTTACACTCAAACTTGCTGATTTGCAAAGTATTTTCGTCGTCAATAATATATTGAACGAGTTTATATTTGTCACCTTCCCAATCCCACGTTTGAAAAGACACTCTTTTACCGTTTTCCGTTTTATGAATATACGGCGGAGAATACGGTGGTTTATCTATAAGTAAGGCGTCGTAATCTCTGATACTTGCAACAAAAATACCACCTTTTTCAATTTGGCTAGTTATGCTTTTTACGGCACTTTCTAACGCACTTAAAGTTAGCATATGCGGTAAAGCGTTATCCATAGCAATAATGATATCAAACTTTTCAGAAAAAGATTTTGATAAAGCGCAAAAATCCGCTTGTTTAAAGCAAATTTTTACGTTACTTTCTTTAGCGCGGACTTTTGCTTCTTTAATTTCACCTTCGCTTATATCCGAGCAAGTTACATTGTATCCAATTTCTGCCAGTCCAATCGCTTGAGTACCTATCCCACACGCACAGTCTAAAATTTTAGCGTTTTTATCAAAGCCGTTATCTTTAAAAATCTTATCTAAAATTTCAGCCTGCTTGCGCGTAGTTGATTTCCAATCAAGAAAAAGCTTATCGTACTGCGACGCCAGACTATCATAAAAAGTTTGTATAATATCCATGTTAGTGTCTCTTATTTTTTTCGTTTGCGTTCTTTTTTGCTGTATTAATAGATGCAATTAATATTCTGCGAATAGTTCCGCATTGATTATATAACTCTTTGTATATTTCTTGTTGAATTAAATCGCATTTTACAAACAATTCAAGCCAATATTCCGTTTCATAACACTCTTTTAACGCTATTTGCAATTTTGCTACAAAATCCGTTGTGCCATGCGCGTAATTGGCTTCGTGTATATTAGCACCAATAGATGTAGTGGAGCGCTCTAACTGATTAACAAGTGAATAATGTCCTTTTAAATTGTTGCACAATTTTACAATTTTTACAGCAAATTCTAAAGATAATTCTCGAAGTTTTGATTCAGCCATAAAATCTCCTTTTTTAATGAAATATTCAGTAAAAAACATTTAACGATTTATTTCGTTGAAAAACCCACACAACGCCAAGCGTATATCTTTTAGTGAAATATTTGGCTTGCCAAATGTGAAATAATGTATAAATACATTGTGAAATATTGCTTTCGCAATGTGAAATGAAATAAATCTAAACACGCCGTAGGCATTTCACTTGCCAATGGCAAATTTCACGCACGAAGTGTATTTCACAAATCGTGCAACGATTTATTTCGTTGAAAAACCCACACAACGCCAAGCGTATATCTTTTAGTGAAATATTTGGCTTGCCAAATGTGAAATAATGTATAAATACATTGTGAAATATTGCTTTCGCAATGTGAAATGAAATAA
>JAFQWV010000026.1 GCA_017407325.1 Clostridia bacterium
TATTAGCGCACCCGGCAGGGCGTTTGATAAAACTTCTATTATAAAATTACCTTCGACTCGTTTGTTGTTAGGTTGTAGAGAAAGAACGAACGACGGAAGTCCTATAATGCAGAATTCAATCATAATCATCATACCCGGGGTATAAGGATAAACCGAACCGCCAATAATAGAAATTATAGCAAAAGTGAGCGTGAACATCGTTTTCATTAAGTAAAGAGAAGCTGAATTTTGGATATTATTAATAACGCGTCTACCTTCTGTAACGACTTTTGGCATAGAGTTGAAGTTGTTGTCAAGAAGAACTAGTTTTGCAACGCTTTTAGCTGCGCTCGAGCCTGATGCAACGGTAACCGAGCAGTCGGCTTCTTTCATCGCAAGGATATCGTTTACGCCGTCACCGGTCATAGCAACGGTGTGGCCGTGCGCCTTTAAGGCTTTGACGAGTATTGCTTTCTGTTCAGGTGAAACTCTACCAAAAACAGTGTATTTATCTGCAATATTAAGAATTTCTTCTTCGTTAAGACCACTTAAGTTTATGTAATCTTCAGCATTTTCAATACCTGCGCGCTTAGAAATTTCTGAAACGGTTAACGGATCGTCACCTGAGATAACCTTAATTTTAACGTCGTTATCTTTAAACCATTGTATAGTTTCTATTGCTTCTTTTCTTATGTTATCTTCAATAATGATTAAACAAATCGGCTTTAAATCAGAAGGAAGCGTTTCGTCTTTAATCGGTTTTAGAGAGTGGGCAAGTATTAAAACTCTGTGACCTAAAGTTGAGTGCTTGTTTATGTTTGCTGAAATTTTATCGTCTAACTTATCAAAAACGTAGTTAGGTGCACCTAAAACGAAAGTACCGTAATCGGTAAAAGTTACAGCAGAAAGCTTTCGCTGTGATGAGAACGGAACTATAGCAGAAGTCGCCAGCGTTGGTCCTGTTTTAAAATAATCGTGTAAAGCGTTTGACGTTTGATTACTGTCTTGAAGCGCAGTTTCCATTGCGTAAATCGCGTCGTTTATAGATATATGCTTTAATTCGCCAAGGGTAATAACTTCGGTTACTTGCATCTGCCCGTCAGTTATCGTACCCGTTTTATCAAGACACAGTACGTCAACTCTTGCAAGCATTTCAAGCGCGTACGCATCCTGAACGTTAGTGTTGTTTCTTGCAAGATTGATTACGCCGACAGCAAGTGCCATTGTGGTTAAAAGGAACATACCCGACGGAATCATACCCAAAATAACGGTGGCGGTTTTAGTTACGACTTCACGCGCTAAAATTGCACCGCTAAACTCTGCTACGAGTGCTTTGTAGTTAATAAGCCCCATAACGCCAGAGATAGGTATAATTAAAATACCGACAGTCTTAATAATGGCGTTCATTGCGCCAAGCAGTTTAGAGTTAGGACTCTTGTGTTTTTTAGCTGCAAAAGAAAGTCTTTGAACGTAACAAGCATCGCCAACCTTATCAACTCGACATACGCAGTTACCGCCTGAAACGAAGCTACCGCCAAGAAGTTGATCGCCAACCGATTTTTTAACAGGGACAGATTCGCCTGTTAAAAGTGACTCGTTAACTTCGACTTTCCCTGATAGCATTACGCAGTCGCAAGGAATTTGATTGCCAAGCTCTAAAAACATAATGTCATCAAGAACAAGGTCGTCAACAGAAATTTCAATCTTTTCGCCGTTTCTTAGAACTTTAGCAGTTGGCGTACTTACGATTGACAGCTTATCAAGCGTTACTTTTGCTCGAATTTCTTGAATTATACCAAGCGCAAGGTTCGCAACGTAGATAACCATAAACGTAAAGTCGGTTATAGGTGCGCGAACGGCAATAAGCGCAACGAAACAAATTAAACATAATAGGTTAAAAAACGTGCAGACGTTTTTTCGTAAAATTCTTAAATAGGACTTTGTGACGTCCCTTTTGATTTTATTAGTTAAGCCTTGGCTTATTCTGTCATCAACCTGTGCTTCAGTTAAGCCTAAATTCTCGTCAGGAAAAAACCTTTCAGCGTGTTCGATTGTCATATTTAAATTTTTTTTCATAAATTGCACCGCTTTTAGCGTAAATTAAAATATTATCAATATTTTAACATTTTTTTTAACAAATTACAATAATATTTGTGTTAAAAATTAATATATAAAATGATGTTTAGGTGAAATTTTGTGATAACTAGTTAAAGATGTTGACACTAAAATAATAAAAGTGTTAAAATTTACCAAAGGAGTTAATTTATGAAGGAAAAATTATGCTACTGTTATAAGGTGGAAAATATATCTGACGAAAAGTCAGTTTTAGCCGAAATTTCTAAAATTGACGGCGTTTTAAGCTGTCAAATTGTTGATGGCGTTTTGTTTTACGAAATATCACCACTTACTAGCGAATACGATATATTAGTTGCATCTATGAATATCTGTGAATCTTTTGGTGGTGAATTAATAGTCGGCGAAGAAAACCTGTCAGAAGAAAACGTTTTTGATAGCTATTCCGAGAGCGAAGTCTTAGACGAAAATATTGACTCAAATATTGATGGAACTCAAGATATAATTGAAGATAATCAACCTATAGCCGAAGATTTATATAAAAAAGACGAAAAAGTTGAAGAAATTAAAGAAAGTGAAACGCTTTACGAAAAACGCAAAAAACTTAAAAAAGACATACTTATGCGTGGTGTGGAACTTTCGCTAAGTTTAATACTTTTTATTGTAGCTTGCTTTATTCCGTCAAGTGGAAACCAAGTTTTTACTGTAAACTCAATTTTATTAATACTTGCCTTTGCTATAAGCGTATATGAGATATTCTATTTTATGTTTATAGCGATTTCCAAAAAGAAATTTTACGATACGACGTTAGTGTTAATGCTAGCCTGTGTTTCAATGGTGCTTTTTGGAGGATTAAAAGAAGCAACTCTCATTTCTATAATTTACTCTGTGATACTTTCTATTTCAGAATGCTCTAAACGTCAGCGTGAAATTATGCTTGCAGAGCTTTACGACCTTACCGAAAACGACGAAGATAGAGCTATTGAAAAAGCAAAATTTACTTTAGCTGGGCTTGAAAGCGAATTTTCAAAAGGCGAAAAAGTAAGAAAAATAGTCGGCTATATCGCACTTTTGATTATTGTATTTTCATTTTTCTGTCTTATTCCAGCGCTTAAGCTTTCTAGCTACGTTTCAATGATAATCGGCGTTGCTGTAATGCTGACCGTTCTTTCAAACGACGTAATTAAAGAGGGAATAATCAACGCGCGCGTATTTTCTAAATATTGTGAAATCGAATTTAACTCTAACGAAAATATTGATACCGTTGCAAGTTCAAACGCTATTGAGATAAGCGCAAGCAGTATGGTAGATGAAAACGGCGAGCTTAAGGAAAATACTATCGGCGCAATGAAAGAATTTATAGCACTCGGAATAAAATCTTTAAAAACAGATTTTGATATTGAAGTTAAAGAAGAAATTAAAGACCAAGTCGATTTTGTCGATAAAGACTTTAAGAATAAAAAGATTTTAACAATAGGTGGTAAAGACAAAATCTTAAGTTTTGAAAAAGATGCCGAAAAAGTTGTAATAAATTCTGGCGAAATGCCAAGTCTGCCACTTGCGTATAGACTTGCTAAAAAATGCAAAAAGAGAAAAACTCTTGCAAAAATTTTGGCGTATATTTCTGCAATTTTCATTGTCGGTATAATAATTTTACCTGTTTTTAAACTTGCAGGGTATGCTTTATACTTAAGCGCAGGTGGTGTGTTTATCACTTTGCTTGCATCGGTCGTAGGACTTTTAAATTTGAAAAATTAATCTAAAAAATAACTCGAAAAACGGCGTATAAGTCGATTATCGGGTTATTTTAATGAAAATATAGGTGTGAAAATGATAAAAAGGTTGTCTAAATGCGTTAAAGGATATACTCTAAACGCCATTTTATCACCACTGTTTGTTATGGTAGAAGTCGTAATGGATATTTTAATACCATTCGTTATGAACTTTCTTCTTAAAGACGGTGTAGAGAAAAATAATACTAAACTAATATTAATATACGGTGGCTTACTTGCGTTAATGGCTTTAACTGCGCTACTTTTTGGTGCGTTAAGCGGGGTGCAAGCATCTAAAGCAAGCTGTGGTTTTGCAAAGAACGTTCGTCGCGATATGTACTACAAGGTACAAGAATATTCTTTTTCTAACGTAGATAAATTTTCTCCGTCAAGTATAATAACGCGTATGACTACGGACGTAACTTTTGTGCAGAACTCTTTTCAAATGATTATAAGAGTTGCTATTCGATGTCCATTAATGCTCATATTTGCACTACTTATGTCTTGGATAGTAGGTGGCAGTCTTGCTCTTGTTTACGTCATCGTTATACCTGTTTTAGTTTGTGGGCTTTTATTAATATTTAAATTTGCGCATAAAATTTTCAAAAGACTTTTCAAGCGTTACGACAAACTAAACTGTGTCGTTGAAGAAAATATTCGCGCGATGCGCGTCGTTAAATCTAACGTAAGAGAAGAGCATGAAACGGATAAGTTTGAAGAAACGAGCAACTTGATTTTTAAAGAGTTCTCAAAAGCTCAAAAAATTATCGCGCTAAACAGTCCACTTATGCAACTTGCCACTTACGCTGCAATAATAATTATAGCGTATTTCGGTGCAGAGTTAATTGTTTCAACAGGTGAAACTGCGCTACTTAAGACTGAACTTCAAACGCTTATAACCTACACTTCGCAAATTCTTATGAGTCTTATGATGCTTTCAATGGTATTTACAACAATAATCATTTCAAGGGCGTCAGCTGAGCGTATTTGTGAAATATTAAACGAAGAAAGTGACATTAAAAACCCTGAAAAACCGTGTTATAGCCTAAGTTCTGGCGAAATTGAACTAAAGGGAGTTAATTTTTCATACTCAAACAATTTAGAAAAACTCGCGCTTAAAAACGTTAATTTAAAAATAGAGTCTGGCGAAACTGTGGGCATACTCGGTGGTACGGGTAGCGGTAAATCATCGCTCGTAAATCTACTTCCTAGACTTTACGATACAACCGAAGGTCGAGTTTTGGTAGGTGGAAAAGACGTCAGAGAGTACGACTTAGAAACGCTTAGAAAATCGGTCGCAATGGTACTTCAGAAAAACGTGTTATTCTCTGGTACTGTAAAGGAAAACCTTCTATGGGGTAAAGAAGATGCGACCGACGAAGAAATTAACGAAGCTTTACGCCTTGCGTGTGCTGACGAATTTGTTCACGCATTAGAGCAAGGTATAAACTCTCGCGTTGAACAAGGTGGTGCGAATTTCTCAGGTGGCCAAAAACAGCGGTTATGTATTGCGCGTGCGCTTATTGCTAAACCTAAAATCTTAATTTTAGACGACTCAACCAGCGCAGTCGATATGAATACCGATTTAAAAATTAGAAGGGCGTTTAAAGAAACCATACCTGAAACGACTAAAATTATAATCGCGCAACGCGTGGCAAGCGTTATGGATTGTGATAAAATCGTAGTTATGGACGGAGGTAAAATCGTGGGGCTCGGCTCTCACGACGAACTGTTAGAAAGTTGTAATATTTATTCTGAAGTTTACAACTCACAACTTGGTGGGGGTGATTTTGATGAAGACTAAACCAAAAAATAGCGGACGTCCACCAATGCGACTAAAAAATCCAAAACAAACTACTCTAAGACTTATAAAAATGGTGTTCAGCCATTATAAAATTCATTTCTTCGTTGCGTTTTTGTGTATCGTAATAAGCTCTTACGCATCAGTTTACAGCGCATCGTTTATAAGTAGTTTACTTAGTGAGATAGAATTTCAGCTAATCGCTGTAAAGGCTAATTTATCAAGTGATATGACGCAGATTATTAACCAAATAGTTATTATGATTTGCGTGTTCACGTCGGGAATTATAGCATCGCTTCTATACGCGCTGCTTATGGCGGTAATTTCGCAGGGTATATTAAAGAACGTGCGTGACAAAATGTTTAAAAACATGCAAAGACTTCCTATAAGGTACTTTGATACGCACTCCTTCGGCGATATTATGAGTCATTACACAAACGATACCGATGCTTTAGAGCAATTAATTTCTCAAAGCATACCAAACCTTTTGACGTCAATTATTACAATCGTAGTTGCACTTGTTCAAATGATTGTATTAAGCTGGCAGCTAACAATCGTAGTTTTAGTTACAGTATTCTTAATGTTCTTTGTTATTAAGAATATGGGTGGCAAAAGCGCGACGTATTTCGTTGCTCAGCAACGCTCAATCGGTAAAGTAAACGGCTATATCGAAGAGATGATAAACGGACAAAAAGTCGTTAAAGTTTTCTGCCATGAAGAGCAGTCTAAAAAAGATTTCGATACTGTCAACGAAGAACTTTGTCATAATGCAACAAACGCACACAAGTACGCAAATATCTTTATGCCGATTATGGCAAACTTAACTTATTTCCAATACGCTATAATCGCTGTCGTTGGTGGCGTTATGGCAGTAAACGGCTGGCTTATCACTAAAGAAGGTCAAACGGCTTTCGGCTTGGTTGCATCCTTCTTGCTTTTAAGTAGAACTTTTACCCGTCCTATCAACATGGTTTCTCAACAGTTTAACGCAATCGTTACTGCGCTTGCAGGTGCTGAAAGAATCTTCGAGCTTATGGACGAAGAGCCTGAAACTGACGCTGGCTACGTAACGCTTGTTAAGTGTGATGAAGTAGATAATCAACTTATAGAAAGGGATAACGGTAAAATTTGGGCTTGGAAACACCCACACGGCGACGGCACTATAACTTATACTAAACTTGAAGGTAGGGTGTATTTAGAAAACGTCGATTTTTCGTATGACGGCAAAAAGCAAATTTTAAACGACATTACTATAAACGTAAAATCTGGTCAAAAAATCGCCTTTATCGGAAAGACGGGGGCAGGTAAAACGACTATTACAAACCTTATCAACCGATTCTACGATATCGACGACGGTAAAATTCGTTACGACGATATCAATATTAATAAAATTAAAAAAGCAGACCTGAGAAGGTCGCTTGGAATAGTTTTACAAGACGTTCACTTGTTTACTGGTACGGTTATGGAAAATATACGCTACGGTAAACTCGACGCAACCGACGAGGAAGTATATCAAGCAGCCCGTCTTGCGTGTGCCGACGAATTTATTAATCTTCTTCCTGACGGTTATAATACAATGCTTACCTTAGACGGTGCAAACCTATCTCAAGGTCAACGCCAGCTTCTATCAATCGCTCGCGTTGCAATCGCAAATCCACCTGTTATGATTTTAGACGAGGCAACGTCATCAATCGACACTCGAACAGAAGCTATCGTTCAAGAAGGTATGGATAACCTAATGAAAGGTAGAACGGTTTTCGTTATCGCGCACAGACTTTCAACCATTAAAAACGCAGATAATATTATGGTCTTAGATAAGGGCTCGATAATTGAGCAGGGCAATCACGACGAACTTATGGAACTTAAAGGTGCGTACTACAGTCTATACGCAGGCTCGTTCAGTAAAAATTAAAAAAATCAAAAAACCGTGCTATAGCACGGTTTTTTAATTAGATATTACATAATTCATTTAATTGTTTTTTAATTTTTGTATAATCTTTAACTTTTGTGTAGACAATACTTGATCTTTTTGCAGATTCTAAAACGATAGTGCCGTAATTTAAAATTTTTCCCCAAAAGGTTTGATTAATATGTATATCCTGTATACTTTGAAGCGAACTTTCTAATACGTTTGTGTTTAGCCAGCCAGATTTTAGATATGCTTTTTTATCGGTTATTACGTATTCGGTTGTTTTATAATTAATCGTGTTCTTAATAGCGTTAATTAAAGGAATAAATAGTAGCCAGAAAAATAAAACACCAAATATCCAGTTTAGAATAAGTGAAATTTTACTTCTTTCAACTTCAATAAGAACGTTTTCATTTTTAGACACTATGTTGTCGATAACGTAAGACATAATTTTTTTCTCCTTCTTAATTTAAAATTATTTTTTTGTTTTGCATCAATTCATAATTTATGAATTGTCAAGTATTTTTAAGAAAAATTCATATAATATAAACTATGTGGAGTGATTTAAACTATGTGGAGTAATTTTTTGACTACTGTCAAAATCCTTGTAAAACTTCCAGTTTTATCTCGCTTGCATGAAGTTGGAAACTTGTTTGCAAGTATTTATAACTTCGACGTATATTATAGATTATGAAGATATTTGGTGAAAGAGTAAAACAAACTTTAAAAGAGCAGGGCATAACGCAAAAAAAGCTTGCAGAAAGTTTAAATATCAGAACTTCAACTTTATGCGAGTGGCTAAACGACCACAACGAACCGCCTATGCAAATTATAGTAGATATTGCGTGTGCGTTATGCGTATCTACTGATTATTTGCTTGGTTTAAAAGATTACGATTTTATTTTAATATTCTTTTCTGCCTAATAATACGTCAATATCTTCGTTGAAATAGTCGGCGATTTTGCAAAGATAATCAAGGGTTATTTCTCTTTGGCAAAGTAAATATCTTGATATTGTTTGCTGTGGGATATCAACTTTCTTAGAAAATTCGCTTATACTCATATCGCCAATTAATTCTTTTAAGTTTTGAGAAAAATTAATCATATACTTGTTCATAATTAATTATTAAAGAATTTTTTAGCAATGTCAGCGCTTTGTTTAGCGTCTTTTGCAAAATAATCTGCACCGATTTTCAGTGCGTAATCTTCAGTTAATACTGCACCGCCAACCATAATTTTACAGTCGGAGTTTTGCTTGATAAGTTTTATCGTTTCTTCCATACTCTTTACTGTTGTCGTCATTAACGCAGAAAGACCGACGAGTTTTATATTTTTTTCTAAAATAGTATCAAGTATTTTTTGTGGCTCGACGTCACGACCTAAATCAAAAATAGTATAGCCGTAATTTTCTAATACGACCTTAACGATATTTTTACCGATATCGTGAACGTCGCCTTTGACGGTGGCAAGAACTATTTGACCTTTTGACGCGCTTTTAGTTCCCGTCTTTGCAATATGCTCTTTAATAACTTCGAACGCGCTTTGGGCAGCAGTTGCAGAACTAAGCAGTTCAGGTAAGAATTTAACACCTTTTTCATAGTCAGAACCAACTTCGTCAAGCGCAGGAATAAGCTCGTTGTCGACGATATCAAGTGGGCTAAAAGTTTTTAAAAGGCTTTGCGCAATTTCTGCCGATTTTCCCTTAAGTCCCTGTATAACACAGTCTTTTAAGGTTTTTTCGGTTGATTGCGACTCAATTTTAGCTGCGCTTTCTTGAGTTTGTTTATATCTTGCGACGTAATTTTTGCAATTTTCATCTTTTGCCGTTAAGGCAAGGAAAGATAAAACTCGCGCCATCATTTCTTCGCTGTTAGGGTTAATAATTGCAAGGTCTAGTCCGCGAGATAGGGCAAGCGTTAAAAACGTTGCGTTGATATTTTCTCTGCAAGGAAGCCCAAAACTTACGTTTGAAACACCAAGCGCAGTTTTAACACCAAGTTTATTTTTAACCATTTCAAGCGCGTCAAGAGTAATAATAGCATTATCTTTATCTGCGCTTATAGTCATAGTTAAAGTGTCGATATAAATATCTTTTTTAGCGATGCCGTAAGATAGGGCAGTGTTTACGATTTTTTCTGCAATTTTAAATCTATCTTCTGCTCTATTTGGTATTCCGTTTTCGTCTAAAGTTAAGCCGATAACAGACGCACCGTACTTTTTACATAGTGGCAATATGCTTTTTAACGATTTTTCTTCGCCGTTGACAGAATTAACGATAGGCGAGCCGTTGTAGTAGCGTAGTGCTTTTTCAAGCGCTTCACTAGAGCTTGAATCAAGTTGAAGTGGTAAATCAATAATACTTTGTATACTTTTAACAGTTTGAGTTAGTACTGTCGTTTCGTCAATTTCTGGGATACCGACGTTTACGTCTAAAATTTGCGCGCCAGCGTTCACTTGCTCGGTTGCTTGAGTTAGAATATAATCTAAATCATTTTCGCGAAGTGCTTGTTGAAAACGTTTTTTGCCGGTTGGATTAATTCTTTCACCAACGACTGCTACGCATTCAATCTTTTCTATTTTAGTTGCCGAGCATATAATACTTGCGTTATTAGACGGTTTATCGCAAGGCTTTTTACCGTTTAATACTTTACAAGTTTTTTCAATATATTCGGGAGTAGTTCCACAACAACCACCGACCATAATAACACCTAAACCCATGTATAAGTCGATTATCTTGGCAAAATCGTCGCTCGTTAAGTCATAACCCGAGCCGTCAGAGTGTGGAAGTCCTGCGTTTGGCTTGACGAAAACAGGGAAATTTTCAGGGGTGTAATCACACAAAGTTTTTGCAAGCGGTAAAATTTCCTTAGGTCCTAAACTGCAGTTAATACCTACTGCATCTGCGCCTAGTCCAACAGCGGTTTTAGCAAAGCTTTCAACTAATACGCCTGTAAAAGTTCTTCCGTTTTTTTCAAAAGACATTGAACACATTACGGGAAGATTACAATTTTCTTTTACAGCTAAAATTCCTGCTTTTAATTCGTAGAGGTCTGAAAAAGTCTCAAAAACGATAAGGTCAGCGCCTTTAGAATAAGACACGATTTCTTTAAAATAAGAATACGCATCGTCAAAAGAAAGCGTGCCGCTCGGCTCTAATAATTCGCCAAGAGGTCCAATGTCGAGCGCGACGAGCGCGTTTTTGTTTGATGCAATACGCGCATTTTCGATAGACTTTTCCACGATTTCTTTAACGGTGTACTTTGAATTTTTTAATTTTAGTGCGTTTGCTCCAAAAGTGTTAGTATAGATAATTTCACTGCCAGCGTTTATATACTGCTTATGAATATCAATAATAATTTCTGGGTGGGTGATTGATAAAGCTTCGGGTATTTCACCAAGCTTTAGCCCTGCCTTTTGAAGCATAGTGCCCATAGCACCGTCAAGGATATGAAATTTTTTTCTTGAGAAAATGTTATCTGACACAAGTTTTTCCTTCTTTTCTTAATTTACAATCTAAATTTTTAACACAATGCTCGCAACCTGCGCGAAAGCCTTTTACAGGTGATTTTGAAACGCCCAAAACTACACAAATAGATTTTCTTGGCGACATAAGACCACTATTTGTAAGAGCAACACCAATTTTCCTATGTGCATCAAGAATTTTAAGTTGGAAGCTTAGGGTGGATAGTGGATAATCACCGTAACCCGATGCGTAGCTTGAAGTTAAATAAAGACCTTTTGAAAGGTATTCTTTTTTCAAATCTTCTTCAAAACTTTCGCTTATTTCTTCAATTAGTACACTTGATACGGCGTCGCAAACGACTTGATCTAAAACACTTTCAAATTGCATTTTTCTTATAAGTTTATCAACTTCTGTGCCAAGTGTTACAGCAAAAAGAAGCACGCCGCAGCAACCTGATAAATGCTTTTTTATATCTTCGCCTAAGATAAGTTCGTCGGGGATATAGTCGCACGAAAAGGTTGTTGCCTTTGGCTTAGAAGCATCTAAAACTTTAGGTAGAACCTTATCAATAATTGCTAAAATATTATCGGGATTATTTTCGCCCTGAACGTATTTTAATACGCGGTCTTTATTTATATTTTTTGGTATAAGTAGGTCCATAAGTCGATTAATCACTATTTTAATAAATCGGAAATGCCGTTAATTACGCGTTTTGCCACTTCAAAATTGTTCATAGCGTATAGGTGAATGCCGTCAACGCCACTTTCAATAAGATCGCGAATTTGGGATACGGCGTAATCAATACCGGCATCAAATAAACTCTTTTCATCGTTTTGAAAGCGAGAAATCATTTTCGTAAAATCGCTTGGCATACTTGCGCTTGAAAGTTTAATAGTACGCTCGATTTGACTTGCTCTGACGATAGGCATAATACCTGCTGAAATTGGGCGGGATAGTCCCACTTTTCTTGCGCGATTTAAGAAACGGTAGAAAATGTTATTATCGAAAAACAGTTGAGTAAAGAAATGGTCGCAACCAGCGTTTTGTTTAAGAACAAGTGCTTCAACGTCCTTTTTAGGGGTTGCGCTTTCTGGGTGACCTTCCGGATAGCAAGCACCAGAAATAAAAAAGTCGCCACGTTCTTTAAAGAAGGTAACTAAATCACTTGCGTGTTTAAAAGTTTTACTAAGCGGTCTAAACGGACTTTCGTCGCCACGAAGGGCTAAAACGTTTTCAATCTTTTTATCTTTAAGATTTTGAACGATTTTTTCCATATCGTCTTTTTCCGAGCCCATACAAACGACGTGTGCGACCGACTCAACAGATAAGTCGTTTTTCAAAAAAGAAGCAATGTCGCTTGAAGCGACTCCTCCTGAAGAACCCCCAGCCCCGTAAGTCACGCTTATGAAATCGGGATTTAGGGTTTTCATATTTCTCAAAACGCTTTGCATTTTTTCATAAGATGAAATTTCTTTAGGTGGAAAGCATTCGATAGATAAAACAACTTCTTTTTGGTTAAATAAAGTGCCGAGTTTCATAAAAAGCGACTCCTTAAACTAATGATAAACTGATTTTAACACATTTATCGCAATTTTACAACGCAATAAGCACTTTTTAAAAAAATTTATCTTATAAAGATAAAATAACAGAGTTTTAGAAGTTATTTTTACCGTTTTAGAAGTTATTTTTACCTTTTCTATTGATTTATATGTAAAAATATGTTAAAATGACTGAGTTAAGATATTTTAGGGGAACGAAATGAAAGACAAATTTCAAAAAATTAAGCCTTACGTGTTTGAAACTCTTTTTTACGTAGCTGTTTTTCTTTTTAGTGTATTAAGCTATATAATTTTTACACCACTTTACGGGGGAAACGAACATATAGGAAGGGGCGAGCCTGCAAAATGCTTTGCGATAATTTTTCTTGCAATTTTGGCGCTTATCACTTTTTTGCTTTACAAAAACAAAAAACTCACGCGCGAGAGAATTATTTTCATTCTCATTTTGGCAGGTTATGCAATACGACTTGGTTATATTCTTTATACCGAAGGCGTAGCGCGTCAATACGATACATGGGGTGACGTAGGGCATTTTGGCTATGCTAAAACGTTACTTTTAACAGGAAAATTGCCGACGTCTAACGAATATCAATTTTATCATCCACCACTTAACGCGTTTATTCAATCTCAGTTTATGGCGTTTTTCGAAGATGTTTTTACCTTCGTTAATTCTCATATGCTTTGGCTTACGTCAAATAAGGGACTTGAGTTAACGCTTGAAAGCTATTACAGTGCTTGTCAGACGCTATCAATAACTTATATAACCATGCTTACGGTTATAAGCTGTAAAATTTTTAAGCGATTAAATATTAGTGGAACTTGTGGACTTGTCGGATTGATTTTTATTATCTTTTTTCCAAGATTAAATCAATTTTCAGGTCAACTTAACAACGACGTTTTATGTCTGTTGTTTACCGTTTTATCTGTATATTGGGCTATAAAATTCTACCAAAACCAAAATTATTTAAACATCGTAGTTTTGGCATTATCAATAGGCTTTGGCTTGATGTGTAAGCTAAACGGTGCTGTAATATGTTTGCCTATAGCGCTGTTATTTATCATTATTTTTGTAAAACGCATTATTTCTAAGGATAAAAAAGAAATAATAGATATCATAATCAAGTATGGCTTATTCTTATTTATTTGCGCACCGATAGGGCTTTGGTTTCAGGTCTACGCAAAAATAAGATTTGACCAAAACTTAGGTTACGTATTCCCGTATCTTAATGACGAGCTATCAACAAGTGGTGTGTCATTCTTTAGAAGATTTTTCATACCGTCGTTTAAAACGGTATTTGAAAAGCCGTTTGCAAACGCGTGGGAAGATTATAACCTTATCGACTATATGACGAAATCATCAATGTTCGGCGAGTTCTCGTATTGGAACGGAACGGCGTTTGCGTTTGTTGCTGTAATTTTGAATTACTTATTCCAAATTTTCTTTATAATAAGTTTAGTGTTCTGGTTTTTCCACCGCTATTTTGAACAAAAGAAAATATTTGATTTACCTGTAATAATATTGTTATCAACGCTTGTAACGATAATCGGTGCACAGATTTACTTCTATATAAAAATGCCATACGGTTGTACAATGGACTTTAGATACGTCGTTGCAGTAGTCGTTGCGTACGGTGGTATGACGGGCGTTATGATAAGCGATGCAAAAGAGACTCGTCTATTAGGGTTTAAAACAATTTCCAACTGCTTATCGTTCTTTGCAGTTGCACTTGTAGTTTGTACGTCAATTTTCTATTTAGTGTGCATATAAGACGCTTATTAAATGATTTTAGATAAAAATTAAGGAGAATATAGATGGAAAATATTGAAAAGCGTGGTTCGTGGTCATCGCGTGCAACCTTTATCTTAGCAGCGGTTGGATCTGCCGTAGGACTAGGTAATGCGTGGCGTTTCCCGGGGCTTGCTGCAAAACACGGTGGTGGTGCTTTTATACTCGTATACGTCCTTGCTATGGTGGTATTCGGCGTTCCACTACTAATGATGGAAATTGCTATCGGTAGAAAAATGAGAAGTGGTGCACCCGGCTCGCTTAGGGGGCTGAATAAAAAATTCGAGCCGATTGGTTGGTCGGCAACCGTAAACGCATTTTTTATTGCAACTTACTACGCAGTGGTTTTTGCTTGGGTTATTTTGATGGCAATATCAAGTTTCAGATTTGCAGGAATTGGTACGGCAGAAGGAGCAAAAACACTTTGGTCTGATTTAATTATGGCTTCAATCAATATGACGGAAATTGAATTTACCTTAGACGGATTTGATAGAATTTCGACTTTGGTGTTTGTGTGCTTGTTGATTGCTTGGGGGCTTATCTATTGGTGTATTCGTAACGGCGCGCACAGCGTTGGTAAAGTCGTTAAGTATACGGTGTTTTTACCTGTTATCTGTCTTGCGATTATGGCGATAAAGGGCGTGACGATGCCAAATGCGATGCTCGGTATAAAGAAAATGTTCGTGCCTGAGTTTAGCGCATTAAGCGATCCGAAGCTTTGGACTGACGCGTTTGGACAAGTATTCTACTCGCTGTCCGTTATGATGGCGATAATGTTTGCTTACGGCTCTTTCTTAGACGAAAAATCTAACGTTGCAACAGATAGTTTAATTATTGCTTTTAGCGACTTAGGGATAAGCTTGCTTGCAGGAATCGTAATGTTTTCTACGATGGCAGGAACGGGAAATCTCGATATGATGAACCCGTCTGGTATTGCAACTGCGTTTATTTTCTATCCACAAGCAATCGTGAATTTGTCGTCTATAGGTTGGTTAAACGCAATTTTCGCGTTCGTGTTCTATTTCTGTTTGTGTACGCTGGCGATAGATTCGGCGTTCTCAATAATAGAAGGCGTATCGACGGCGTTTAGCGATAAGTTCGGTACAAAGCGCCGTACAACGACGATTGTTATCTGTATACTTGCGGGATTAATTTCGTTGATATATATAACGGGCTCTGGACCTGCGTTACTTGATATAGTTGACAACTGGTGTAACAATTACAACTTAATTATAATTGGTATACTCGAGTGTGTGGCAATCGGATGGTGCTTTAAATTAGGTAAGGTTTTAGACGAAGTAAACAAAAATACTAAGAAATTTAAAATGCCTAAATGGTGGTTCTATACGTCAATTAAGTTTATCGCACCTATTATGCTTTCTGTAATGGTTGTATGGAATTTAGTTTCACTCTTTACAAGTGGTGGTATATACGGCAAATATTATAATATTTGGTCTAACTTAATTTGTGGTTGGCTTATGACTGCTATCGTATTTGCAAGTGGATTTATTATTCATTTTATATGTAAAAAGAAAAAAATAGGCGAAGATAAAGAAGAAAAAACTTGGGATAATAAAGCCGAAGAAAAAGAAGAATTAAAAACTGAAAACGAATAAAAAGTAACCCCAGCAAGCGAATGCTTGCTGGGGTGTTTTTTATCATTAAACTATTTTATCATTAAACTAATAATAAATAAGTGAAATATCCTGCGTAAGATAATAGCATTAATATACCTGTAATTCTACCGATTTTTTTGTTTATTAAACAAGGCACAAACAGTAAAATAGTTGCTCCGAGCGCGATTAACGCGTCAATTCTGAATTTTGCATCAAACGGAACAGTCGTGACGATTGAAGATATTCCTACGACTAATAAAAGGTTAAAAATACAACTTCCGACGATATTGCCAATAGCGATATCAGCATTTTTCTTAATCGCCGCCGTAACTGAAGTGAAAAGTTCTGGAAGTGAAGTTCCGAGTGCGATTACCGTAAGTCCGATTACGCGTTCGCTGATATTCATTTTTCTTGCTAAAAAAGTTGCTGAATCTATTGTGAAATCACTGCCAATAATTATCGCCGCAAGACCGAGTATTGCAAAAATTATTGCTTTTATAAGAGAGTTTTTCTTTTCGCTTTCGTCACTATTTTCAAGCTCGTTTTCACTATCACTTCTAAGATTTTTCTTAGTAGCGACAAACAGATACACTAGATATGCAATAAAGCAAGTGGTAATTATAATTCCGTCAATTAAAGTTATTTTACCGTCAAGTCCGAGTAAAAATACTAAAACAGTTGCGCCGATTGTGACGGGGATATCAACAATAACGGTTTCTTTTGAAACAGCTAAAGAAGTGATAACCGAGCAAATACCAAGTATTATCAAAATGTTTATTAGGTTGCTACCAACGACGTTGCCGATAGTAATATCGGCGCTTCCTTTTAAGGCAGAGCTGATACTTACGGCTGTTTCAGGCGCGCTCGTTCCCATTGCAACGATTGTAAGGCCTATAACGATTTGTGGAATTTTTAATTTTGTTGCAATACCACTAGCGCCGTCAACAAACCAATCTGCACCCTTGGTAAGCAGAACGAAACCTAAAATCAACAGTAAAATTTGTCCAATTATATCCCACATAATTTTTTCCTACGTTTATTATTTGCAATATTAAAAAATCTATTTGAGATTATAACATTAAAATAAAAAAATAGCAAACAAAAATAAGTAGTTGAAAATTAAATGAACATATGTTATAATGTAAATATGACAAGTTATGATAAAATTATTTACTCAGACAGAAAAACGTTGGCGATAACGGTTGATTCTGACGGAAAAGTTATCGTTCGCGCTCCTAAAAAATTCCCGCTTAAAAAGATTAAAGAATTTATAGCGAAAAAAGAAAGGTGGATAAACGAGAAGAAAGAGCGCGTAAAAAATGCAAAAAAGTTTGAACTAGACAGTAACGTTTTTGTGTTTGGAGACGAGTACAAAATTATCGAAACTGACGGTATAACGCGATTAGACGGTAAAATCTTCTATTTGCCAAAAGATAAAAAACACGATGCTTTTTTATCTTTACTGTATGATATTGCAAAGGAAAAATTAACTTTAAGAACTAAATATCTTGCCAGCAGATATTCTTTTTCATACAATATGGTAAAAATAAGTTTTGCTAAATCTTATTGGGGATTATGCAGTGCAAGTAACGTTATAACTTACACCGCGTTTTTGGTGTTGTGTCCAAAAGACGTTATCGACTACGTAATTTTGCATGAACTTTGCCATACTGTTATTAAAAACCATCAAAAAGAATTTTGGAAACTGGTCGAAAGCAGAAAAGCACTTTACAAAGTGCAAGACGATAAACTTAAAGAATACTCGTATATATTAAAATGTTTCAAATAATCATAGAAGGTGAAAGATGAAAAAATCAATATTTTTACTAATTTCTATTATGTTAATATGCTCAGTCTTCGTTTTAACGGCATGTGGAAATTCGTCTGTGGCAGAAACTTCAACTTCGAATTCATTTGTACAACGAAGTCGCAGTACGTCAAAAAATGACAAAAGCTCTATAAAAGAGTCTAAAGACGAAATTTCTACTTCTTCATTAAACAATGTCGGTGGGAATTCTACTTCTAACTCAAATAAAACTAGCGAGATGAGTTCTAATGAAGAAAGTTCAATTAAAAATTCTATAATCAATTCATCAATAAACAGCACTGCAAGTTCGATAAAAAACAGCAGTATAAGTTCAATTCAAAACAGCACTACAAGTTCGATAAAAAATAGCAGTATAAGTTCAATCGAAAATAGTGTATCACAGTCGAATTCTGCAAGCTCTTCTTCAAAAAGTCAGTCGCAAAGTAGCAGTGTTGAAGCAAGCTCAAGCATTTCTGGTGGTTCGGATTTGCCGTCAACGGAACAAATTTACGTGTTTAATGCTGGTGTTGAAACGGCAAAAACGGGAACTAAGGGTAATTTTAGTTGGAAGAACAACGATTATAATTCTGGATATATGAAACTTAAAAGTGTAGATAACTACATTATTTTAAGTAATATTTCAACTACTTACGCAAAAGTCGAGGTTTTAGGTAAATGTTTAGATTCAAGTGAGGCTCATGCGTATAAAGTAATTGCAACTTATTCTGATTCAACAACAGACGAGATAAGTGTTAATTTACCGACGGGAAAAGCAGTTAGTACGCAAATCACTGAGTTTGACGCTACGAAAACAATCGTTCAAATTAAAATAACAGGTGTTTATACGGCTTCTAAAAACTTAGGTGTAGATACTATTACGGTAACTTGCGGTCACTCAAACTCAACAGGCAGTGAGGAAGGTGGAGATCAAAATAATCAAACACCAATTTATTTAGTGTCGTTTGATACCGACGGTGGCGGGCAAATAACGTCACAAGAAGTTGAAGAAGGTAAAAAGGCGCAAAAGCCAGTAAATCCTTCGAAAACCGGATTTACTTTTCTATATTGGATGAAGAACGGTTTGCAGTTTGATTTTGCAACGGCAATTAACGAAAATACCACTCTCGTTGCCAAATGGCAACAAAATTCGCAAACTGCGAGCGAAAAAACTTATCTCGACGGTATTTTGTACGGCGACGAATATTTCGTTGAAAGAATAAAAACTGCTGATAAAAGAGAAGTAGAAACCGTTCAAGATATCCCTAGTGATGCAATTTTTGTTTCGTTAGAAGGTAGCGATTCAAACACAGGAGCGATAAATTCGCCTTATAAGTCTTTATCAAAAGCGTTGTCAAAAGCAACGTCTCAAATACAAAACGGTGGTAGTGGCGTTATATTGTTAAGAGAGGGGACTTACGGTTCGACGTATTTTTATTCTACTGCACAAGGCAATAAAGATAATTACGTAACCATAACCAATTATCCAGGAGAAACTGTGAAAATTTCGGCGACTGACAGTACGGGGTTGTTCCACTTAGGAACGTCTAATTACGTAATTATTGAAGGCTTAATTTTCTGTGATAACGTCGCTACTAGCGTTGCAAAAGGTATAACGGCAAGTGGTAACGGGATTAATCATATTATTATAAAGAACAACGAGTTTTACAATATTAGAGTATCTGCTCTTGACGGAGAATCTAATAACGGACCGATTATAAATTTCCGTGGGACTAAAGAAGGTTCGCCTCACAACAATTTTTTAGTTTATAATAACTATATTCACGATTGTACCACTGGTTGGAGCGAAGCCTTAACTTTTGTTGGAAATTGCGAATACATTAACGTAATTAAAAATAAAATCAAAGATACGGGCAATATCGGTATTGATATCGCAGGAAACTGGGGTGACGTGTCTGGAGCTGAAGACCAAGCAAGATACGTGGTTGTTCGTGGGAATATAACAAGTGGTTGTAATTCTCCTTACGCACGCAGTTACGGATTGTATTGCGACGGAGCTCGTGACGTTATTTTTGAAAATAATATATCTTACGGCTCTCAAGGTGGAATAGAAGTCGGTGCAGAAAATTTAAACGAATTATACCCTGTTAAAAACATTATAATTAGAAATAATTTAGTATACAACAATACGGAAAAAGGTATTGCGATCGGTGGCTATTCGTCTGAAGTAGGTTGGGTGAAAAACGTTGAAATTTACAATAATACTATTGTAAATAATGGAGATAACGATCAAGAAAATAACGGACAACTTACCGTTTCAAAAGCAGAAAACGTCAATATTTATAATAATATAATAGCCGTTTCAAGTGCCGATATGTATATATATTACGAAAGTAGTTCGATACCTAAAGAAATGCGTATAAACGTCGTGTACAATAATAATTTATATTACAATAACAGTACCCAAGAAAGTATTTGTTTTAAGATGCAGGGCGAAAAAATAACAGGAATTAACAACTTTAAGATTTACGATCAAAACGCAAAATTTAATGATCCATTATTTAAAAACTTGAGCGCTAACGATTACGCGTTACTAGTAAATTCTCCAGCGATAGATGCAGGAATATCCGTTCCTTACGCTAATTACGATTTAGACTGTAACCAAAGAATAGTTGGAAGTGCAATAGATATTGGCTGTTACGAAATTAAATAAAAAACAAATCGCAACTTTGATTTTTCAAAGTTGCGATTTATCATAAATAAATTAGAAACTATAATACTTTAATTTTTTCATTCTTCAGTGGAACTAGTTCTATATTTTCGCTGATTTTAACAAATTTTATAAGACAAAGTGTGCTTTCTTCTTTAATAATCTGACCGCTTTCGGTGGTAAAAACTTCGCCTTCAGACGATAATTTTTTTAAAGCTTCGATATAAAACTCTTTTTCTTCAGTGGATAATTCTTTATCGTATTCAACTTCAACGATAGGCGTTCCGTGAATAAGCTCTCCGCTAAGGTAAGTAAAATAGAAACTTTTACCAAGCCCTTCGACGTAGTTTTTTAATCTGTCAAAGATAACAGGGTAAGACGACACCATTAAATTTCTATAATTGTTTTCAAAAATCTGATTTCTGTAAAGTTTAAAAATTACTACACCTTTATTCATATTGACACCTTAGCAGTTGTTGATATGTATACTATATCATAAATTTGAAAATTTTAAAAGCATTATTAAACAAAAAATATTTGCTGAAAAATCAATTTTATGTTACAATGTTAAAGTTAAATTAAGGAGCTGAAATGGAAAGAGATAAATTAGGAAGTCGATTAGGCTTTTTACTGCTTAGTGCAGGCTGTGCAATTGGTATAGGCAACGTTTGGAAGTTTCCGTATATGGTCGGTCAAAACGGTGGGGGAATTTTCGTTTTAATATATTTTATATTTTTGATTGCGCTAGGCGTTCCTATTATGGCGATGGAATTTGCTATGGGTAGAGCCAGCAGAAAAAGCCCCGTAAAACTTTACCAGCAACTTGAAAAACAAGGCGATAAATGGCATATACACGGCTTTTTTGCGTTTTTAGGCAACATTATATTGATGATGTTTTATACAAGTGTAACCGGTTGGATATTGCAATATTTTGTAAAAATGGCAAAAGGCGATTTTGCCACGCTTAACGCCTCTGGCGTAAGTGCAGAGTTTTCAAATATGCTTTCAAATCCTCTTACGCAAATAATATTCGTAGCTTTAGTTTGTATTCTGGGTGGAATAGTTTGTTCGTTCAATATTCAAAAAAGTCTTGAAAAGATAACTAAGTTTATGATGATAGCACTTTTAGGTATTATGGTCGTACTAGTTATTAACGGACTATTTCTAGACGGCGCAAAAGAAGGTTTAAAGTTTTACTTAGTGCCAAGCGTTTCAAAAATAAAAGAAGTAGGTCTTTTTAACGTAATAACAGGCGCTATGAGTCAAGCGTTTTTTACCTTATCAATCGGCTTAGGGTCTATGGCAATTTTTGGCAGCTATATTGATAAAAGTCGTTCGCTTTTAGGCGAAGCTGTAAACGTCGCCGTGCTTGATACTTTCGTTGCAATAACTGCAGGGCTTATTATTTTTCCAGCGTGTTTTACTTATAATAACGGTGTGGTAAACTCTGGTCCACCACTTATCTTTGAAACCTTGCCTATAATTTTTAACAATATGCCACTTGGCAGACTTTGGGGAAGTTTGTTTTTCGTCTTTTTAGCGTTTGCAGCGTTTTCTACCATTTTTGCGGTGTTCGAAAACATTATTGCCTGCATTATGGATTTAACAAACTTTTCAAGACGAAAAAGTGCCGTTATCTGCGCTATAGGCGTGTTTGTTCTATCAATTCCGTGCATTTTAGGCTTTAACGTGTGGTCGGGATTTGCGCCGTTTGGCAGTGGATCAAGTATATTAGATTTAGAAGATTTTATCGTTTCAAATTTATTTTTACCAATAGGCTCGCTAATCTTCGTAATATTTTGCACGTGGAAAAAAGGCTGGGGTATAGACAATTTCGTTAAAGAAGCGAACGAAGGTAAAGGCTTGAAGATTACAAAATGGATGAAGGTGTATATGAAATACGTTCTTCCTATCGTGCTGTTAGTTTTTATAATTATAAGCTTAGTAACTTTTTTTGTGAAATAAACCAAAGGCAAAAGTTTGTCACTACAAACTTTTGCCTTTGTAATTTAATTTAATTCTTTCTTTGGTAAAAGGGTGCGTAAATTCAAGATAATACGCAGTAAGCGAATAAGTTTTTCCTTCAACTCTTTTTCCGTAAAGCTCGTCAGCATAAAGTGGGTGACCAATGTGTGATAGGTGAACTCTTATCTGATGAGTTCTGCCCGTGTGAAGAATAACTCTTAAAAGTGACTTATTATCGTCGAGTTCTTTTTCGACGAAATACTCGGTTATAGCACGCTTACCACCATCTAAGACACCACGCTTAACCCTTGAAGGAATTATTCTTTTGATAGGCAAATCAATTATATCGTGTTTTTTTTCTGGGACGCCCGAAACTACTGCGTGGTAGTGCTTTACGAAATCACCACTAGCCATAAGCTTTCCTAAAAAACTTGCTGAGATATGGTCTTTTGCAAGAATTACAATACCGGCGGTATCTTTATCTAAGCGGTTTACCGCGCGAAAAGTGATATTTTCAGGAAGAAAATAATGTGTAACGACTTCTTGTAAAGTTATTTCTTCAAGTCCCCACGAGTTATGGCACGGCATACCCGACGGTTTGAAAACTGCTAAAAGATAGTCGTCCTCATACAAAACTTCAAGTGGAACGTCTTTTGGTGTCAACCAATCGTTAGGTGGATCAGGTGGTAGAGTGACCGAGATTTTATCACCAAGCTTGACTATTTTTCGCATATCGACAAATTCGCCGTTTACTAAAACGTGGCCGTATTTGACCGTTTTTATAACGACTTCAGATAAACCGATTTCGCGCTTTAAAAAATCTTTAATTTTATGTCCGTCAAATTCTTCATTAACTTCGAATACGTATTTTTTCATAGTTACATTTAGTTTTTTGTATATTCGATAATTGAATCTACCAAAGCAGTTCTGTTAAGGACTGTTTTTCTTTCTATTTCTTTAAGATTACAATAACGCTTAACCGCTTTATAAATTTTAGAGTAACTTTCGCTTGTTTTTTCAGCTTTGCCTATCGCATCAATAAGTTCATCAACTTTTTCAGGGGTGTAATAATTATCTAAGTTAAGGTTTGCGCCAATCATTGCGCTATTTTGCCCCATAGTATAAATAGGTGAATTTTCTTTAACCTTTAAAAAGTCTTTTAAGTTTACGGTTAAATCTGCGTTTCGCATAGTATCGTGTATATTTGCGCTAATTGTTGGTGACGAAACGCTTGCGACTAAATCTTCAGTCGTGAAATTTTTATTTATTCCAACGCTTTCAATAGCCGTTTTTTCAAGCCTATCCGCCTTTTCTATAAAGAAATACCCCTTATCGTATAGAGTTACGAGAGAGTTTCTAATAGTTCCAGCCGTTTTATCATAGCAGGTATTAGTTGAGATAGAAAGTAGGTTTGAAAGAAATCGTTCCGAGCAGTCGTATCCCGCACGACCTAGGTTGAAATTACACGCTTCATTCAAGCCTTTAAGGCTGTTATTATAGGCAGTGCAATTAACCATTTCAAACGCGCCAACGTTACAGTTGCATGTAAAGCCGTGGTCGTAATTATCAAATGCAACTGAGTTTGCGATATAAGAGTTAGAAGGGAAATTCCAGCTTCCTAACTTAAAACCGTTTCCGTCTGCAACGTCTGTTCTGGAGCCGTCTAACATGTAACCGTTTTTAAACGCAACGCAGTTTACTATAATAGTTCTGCCGTTTGCTTGATTTTGCGCGAACAAATCCCAACCGTCGTCGATATTGCAATAAGCAATACAACCGTCAAAAGTATTGTTGTTGCCGTTAGCAAGCTTGCAAGCAAATCCGTCTGCATTTTCGCCTGTCGCAAGTGGATTATCTCCGTCAACGTCGGCGTTGTTAAAAGCTGTGCAGTTTAATACGAGGTTATCGTGTGGCCATGCCGTAAAATCGCTACCGTTTCCCATAATTTGTAAGCCGGAATCGCGATTATCATAAAATTTGCAGTTTTCAATTATGTTGTAACTGCCGATAACAGTTAATCCGTTGTCGCCTGCGCCTTTAAAGTCAAGTCCGTAAATTCGAACGAAATCTGAGTATAGCGCCATACCCTTATTATTGCCGTCAAAAACCATTGACGAAAAGTCTAAAATTGCGCGTTTACCGTCGTATGCGTAGATATTTACGTATTCAGAGCGAGTTCCGCTAGTGTATAAATTAATTCTTTTTGTAAGGGTGTAAACGCCTTCTAAAAGGTAAAGAGTTTTTCCTTTTTGAACTTTAGATAGGGCAGTGTAGACGTCGTAAGGATTATCAAACGAGCCGTCACCGCTAGTCGTTCCGTCAGGGGATGCGAAGATATCGCCTTCGTTAGGACTAGAAAGGTTTAGATAATAGTCTGGAACGTTTGCGTATACTGCCGTAGACGTATTTGCCACTTTATCAAAGTCGTTTACCGTGTCAACGTCTTTTCCCGAAACTAAAAAATCAAATATTAATTTATCTTCTTCGTCAAAATTGTCGTTTTCCTTTTCACTCTTTTCGACTTTTGTTGTACTTGCACTGGCACTTTCAGATTTTATCGTGCTCGTCGTTTTTGCAGACGAAAATTCTGAAACGCTTTTTTCCGACGTGTTTTCGCTAGGCTTGTTGCAAGCTACAAGCGTGAAAATGAAGGTTAAACAAATTGAAATTAATAATATTTTTTTCATTTTAATACCTTTAACTGAAATTGAGTATATTTTAACACAATTTTCTTCAGTTTGCAACACTAAGATTGATTTTTGTCTTGATTTATAGTAAAATGGACTAAATTAATAAAGGACGAAAACAGATGAAGAAAAACGTTAAGATTATTTTGTTAAGCTCGGTAGCTGTATTATTGCTTGCTGTCGTCACATTTTTATGCGTGTGGTTTTTAGGTGCGAAATATCCGTCGTACGATAGAATGGTAAAATATCATTCGAATATCCCCGCACTTGACGAATCAATAGTTCCACAAGGTTTGTGTGCACTAAATGAAAATTCAGACGGCTATGATTTTGCTATGAGTGGGTATTCAGCCGATGACCAGCCTTCTCGCATATACCTTATTGACGAAGACACTAATGAAAGCAAATGGTTTACGTTAAAAAACTCAAGTGGTAAACTATACACTTCGCATTTTGGTGGTGTAGCGTGTGGCGAAAATTATTTATACGTAACTAGTGGCGAAAATATTTTAAGAGTAAGTCTAGTAGATATATTTTCAGCTATAAACGGCGCAGAAATAACCGTTTTCGACTCTTTTTCGAGTGGAATATCAAATTCGTTCTGTTATCTTCAAGACGGATATTTATATACGGGTGAATTTGTAAATAATAAAAAGTATATTGCCCCAAAAGAACACGAATTAATAGTGTCAGGTGGTGTAACGCACTACGCTTTAACCTTCGTTTTCGCGATAGACGAAACTAAAGAAGGCGGTGTAAAAAGTAACATACCAGAAAAAGTTATATCTACTATAAACAAAGTGCAGGGTATGGCTGTTACAAGCGATAGAATTTATCTTTCTACATCCTACGGCTTGTCTGATTCGGTTTTCTATTCTTACGAAAATATTTTAAACTCTCAGCCTAGCGGTAAGTTTGACGTGGGTGGTAACTTGGTAGATTTGTATTATTTAGACGATGGCGCGCTGGTTCAAAAAATAAACGCTCCTAGCATGAGTGAAGGGATCTGTGTCAAAAACGGCAGATTATATATTCTATACGAATCAAATTCGGTCAAATATAAGCTTTTCACAAGACGAAAAGCAAAAACCTTAGAATCAATCGAACTAAAAAATTGGAATTAAAAAACTTTTATAAACTTTTTAAGCGGTGGGCAAAATTTGCCCACCGCTTAAATTTTTGTCGTGTATTAAGTGCGGATTCCGCCAAGTTCAGCGATAATTTGTTCGCACTCGCTTTTTTCGATAGTTTTACGTCTTATCAAAATAGGGACTAGTTTACTAATAAGCGACAAGTTTTTTTCAACGATAGTTTTTGCTTTATTATAGCAAATGCTTATTATATCGTTAAAAACTTGATACAGTTTTTCTAAAATAGATTCTGAGTAAGGAATATCCGTATAGCGATAATCTTGAACGATTAAGTCTAATCCAAGCATACCGCACTCTGACATTTTAAGTAATAGTCTGTCAATAATCTTAACATTGACGGCAAGATTATCGTAAGTCTTATTAAAAATAAGTTCTTCGGCAACGTATCCACCAAGAAGTGAAGTTATAGCGCAAACGTAGTCGTTTTTGCAATAACCAGGTGCAAAGGTTTCAATAAACGGTTTGTCGTCGGTTTCAAACTCGTCGTTATCGTTGTAAAAGTCGTCATCGTCGTCATCGTCGCATCGGCAACCTGAAATGATGCCGTCTAAGAAAGAATTGCAAACAGTTTCGCTTTCAGTATTGAGAATATAACTGCTGTTACTATAGGTGTGGCTGACGACGAAAGAGCCAATGTTTCTCGTTGCGTCAAGGGTGTACGACTCGTCGGGTTTATCGGTTGGAATATCTTCTTCTTTGATTTCGATAATTTTTTCACGAATAAGTTCTTCGCTTACGAAATTGTTCTCATCAGAGCGAAGTAAACACTCGTTGACGAGAGTTTTTAAAGCAGCGCACGAAAAACCCGTGCATAACTTAGCAATGCTTTCAGGATTCATAGCAAATTCAGCAGGCGAGTTTTCAATGTACATAGTTAAAATTGCAACGCGCGACGTTTGGTTAGGAAGACCTAAACCGATTTTTTTATCAAATCTTCCTGGGCGCGTGATGCTTTGCGGTAGAGAGTGGTAGTTGTTGCACGTGGCAACGAAAACAATATTATTTACCGTATCCATGCCGTCGATAAGAGTGAGAAGCTGTGTGAGAATACTTTTCGACCTATCGGTGTAATATTCTTCATCTTCGTTAGGTAGAACTTTGTCCAACTCGTCAAAGAATATCATAGTAGGGACTTTTGCTTTCGAACCTTTAGCAAAAGCTTTTCTTATTTGCTTGCAAATATTGTTTTCTGAAGCCGACTCAGAAAGGTTAATTTTTACGTGGTTAAGCGCACACTCTTTAGATAAAACTTCTGCAAACAACGTTTTGCCCGTTCCAGCTTCACCATAAAAAATAATACCTTTCGGAAGAGTTGCACCTTTAGCCAGATACCTTTTTCTGTGGTTGAAAATTTCAACTAAAGTTGCAAGTTCCGCTTTTTCCTTTTCATAACCTGCAATTTTATTAAATGAACTCATAAATTTTTCCTCCTTCGATTTTGTTCGTTTTCATTATAATTCAGAAATTTGGTAAATTCAATTAGCAATTTCGAATTATTTTTTGCCCCCTAAATTTTGGAATATTAGTAATATTTTTCCTTATTATTAATTGACAACTGACCACTTTTAGTGTACCATAGCATTTAAGGAGTAATAAAAATGTACGAAAAGATAAAAGTAAGCGTTCCTAAATCAATTTATGAACTATTAAATAAAGATGCAGAAGATTTTAGAATTTTAAAGCCGAACGGTAAGCCGAATTTGAACGCGTTTATAAATTCTCTAATTATGAATTTTTACGAAGATTTTTCCGCCGACGACCAAGAACTGATTGATAAAATAAATAAAGCGCTTTTTGGCGTTCCTGAAAAGTATGCAAAAACAGCGTTTGACGGTATAATTAAGGCTATATCAAGCAGAGAAAAAGGTGGTCTTGACGGCGAGAAAAGCGTCGCTATATCTTTTAAACCGACTAAAGTTTCCGAAAGCGTTGTCGTGCATATTGAAAACGTTCTTTTAAAAAACGAATCGCTTTCGTCTTATTATAGAAGAATGTTTATCGCGTACGCTAAAAAAACTAAAACCGAGCGCGAAAAAATTATACATAAACAAAACTATGAACTTTTGTGTCGCGCAATAAAAAAAGAAGTGCAAGTTTGTCTTTCGCTTGAAAGTGGAGACGTCTTTAATGAAATGTCGCTTTATTCAATAACGCCGGCTAAAGACGAACTTTTTAATTACGTTCTTTATTATGGAGACTTAAAAAATAAGACCGTAAGGCTTTCAAAAATAAAAACCGTGTCGCTACTTGCCAAAAAAAGTGAGATTCCTTCTAAAAACGCAGAGATGTTCGCTCGTCAAGTTCGTTTTGGTGCGCAGTATCCTATCTATTCTACCGACGACCAGCCTATTAAAGTCCAGCTCACCGAAAAAGGTAAGGATCTTTTTAAAAGAATTTATCTTTATAGACCAATACCAACTGAAATTGACGGTGACGTATACACCTTTGAGTGTTCTGCCAACCAAGTTATTTATTATTTCGAGCGTTTTGGTTCAGAAGCACTAATTCTTTCCCCGAAAAGAATAGGAAAGTTTATGAGAAATTATTACTATTTTGCATTAAAAAAATACCGTAGTATCTACGGAAGGGATTAAGTGCTAATTCAACCAACAGTTGAGTGATTGCTAACTTAACCAGTCATTGACTTATTTTATGCGTTGCTTTATAATAGTGGCAAGAAAAACTAAAGGAGATGAGTATGTTTCATACCAATTTAAAAGAAAGAAGAATATTGTGCGGATTGTCGCAAAAACAAGTTGCAGATTTTTTAAACATAAGTCCGCAGTCGGTGTCAAAATGGGAAAGGGGAGACGCCTTGCCGTCGATTGAGTTTTTGCCTAAACTAGCAGAGTGTCTTAATTGTGAGATAAACGATTTCTTTTCTGAAAAAGAAACAAAAAATACCGATAATCGTGATATAGATGCGTTTTTTTCAATAATGGTGGACCATTTGAAGAATAAAATAGATACGAAAGGAGTTAATACTTTTGTTTTAGAGCATCCAAATATTATAGATAAAGCGTCAAATATTTGTATGAAATTATCTGAGTTTAAAACCATTACGTCTAAAACCATTGAAATTCTATTAGGTTGTTCGGGTAAAGAAGCAAAAAGATTTTTAGAATATTTAATACAGATGGAAATGATAGAAAAGCTTGACATTGGCGAGCGATATTTTGTTGTAAAGCATGCCGTTGAAGGTATGCTGCCACTAATGAAAATGATAGAAAAATTGTGCGAAGTCATTTAATTTTTGTGCTAAATTTTAGCACGAAGGATGATGTTTACTGCAACGCAAAAAAGAGTGGATTTTTCCACTCTTTTTTGCGTTGATGAAAAAAATATATAAATTTAAAAATCTTTTTTAATTTGTTTTTTTGTATTTTATTTACAGCAGTGATTTGTGCGTTTAATGGTGAAAATAGTTGAAATAAAAAGAAAAAAGTGATATTATATATTGGAAAAACTAAAGGGAAACGTTATAGGAGAAAAACTGTATGAAAATAACCGTTTGTATAGGTAGTTCTTGCCATGTAAAAGGTTCACGTCAAGTCGTTGAGAAATTAAAACAACTAGTTTCAGAAAAACTGCTTACTGACAAAATTGAGTTTAGTGGAACTTTTTGTATGGGAAAATGTCAGCAAGGCGTTTGCGTAAGCATTGATGAAGAAGTTTTTTCCGTATCTCCTGAAACTTGCGAAACGTTCTTTGAAACGGAAGTGTTAAAGAGATTGTAATATGTTAATCGTTCAAATTTGCGTGGGCAGTTCTTGCCATTTAAAAGGCTCTCAGGAAATCGTTGAACTTTTGCAAAAGGCCGTTAAAGATTATAATCTCGAGGACGAAGTCGTTCTTTCGGGAAGTTTTTGTATGGGTAAATGTAATCGTGAAGGCGTATCAGTGCAAATCAACGACGATATCCACGTTGGAGTAACGCCACAAAACTTTAAAGAATTTTTCAATAAAAACATACTTAACGCGGTTGAGAGCGAAAGGAAATAGAGTATGGCAAATTGTCTTACCTTAAAGAAATCAAACTGTAAAAACTGCTATAAATGTATTCGACATTGTCCAGTAAAAGCGATTCGTTTTTCAGGAAACCAAGCACATATTATCGGTAACGAATGTATTCTGTGCGGACAATGTTTTGTAGTTTGTCCGCAAAACGCGAAAGAAATTATTGACGAAACGGAAAAAGTAAAAGTATTTTTACAAGCTAAAGATCCGGTTATCGTCAGTCTTGCACCATCATTTGTTGCTAATTACGACGGTGTCGGTATAGGCGCAATGCGTGAAGCGTTGAAAAAGCTTGGTTTTTTCGACGTGGAAGAAACGGCAATCGGTGCTACCATAGTCAAGACTGAATACGAGCGCATGCTTCGCGAAGAAGATAGGGATATTATCATCACTTCGTGTTGCCACTCTATTAATTTATTAGTTCAAAAATATTTTCCTGCTCAATTAGAATATCTTGCCGACGTTCTTTCGCCTATGCAAGCGCATTGTCTTGATATCAAGAAAAGATATCCGAACGCTAAAACGGTGTTTATAGGACCTTGCGTTGCGAAAAAGGACGAAGCTGAACACTACGAAGGAATAGTTGACGCCGTACTTACTTTCGAAGAATTGACTCAATGGTTAAAAAAAGAAAATATCGAGCTTGATAAAACTATTGACGCCTGCGAAGAAAGTCGCGCTCGTTTCTTTCCGACGACAGGTGGTATTCTCAAAACCATGGAGCCAAATATCGCTGGTTACACCTATCTATCCCTTGACGGTGTAGAGAACTGCGTAGCGGCGTTGAAAGAAATACAAAACGGAAAAATACACAAATGCTTTATAGAAATGTCTGCGTGTATCGGAAGCTGCGTAGGTGGACCTATCATGGAAAAATATCACCGTTCGCCGTTGAAAGATTATATTTCAGTTGCAAATTTTGCAGGGGAAAAAGATTTTAAGGTTGAGCAACTAAATGCAGTAGAAATCAAAAAACAATTTACGTATATTGAACATAGATTATCTATGCCGAGTGAAGAAGACATAGCAGGCGTTCTTCGCCAAATGGGAAAAATTAAACCGAGCGACGAACTAAATTGTGGTTCCTGCGGTTATAATTCTTGTCGCGAAAAAGCGATTGCTATTTGTCAAGGTAAAGCAGAAATATCTATGTGCTTGCCGTATTTAAAGGACAAAGCGGAAAGTTTTTCAGATACGATTGTAAAAAGTTCTCCTGACGGCATGATCGTACTCAATGAAAATCTTGAAGTTCAACAGATAAACCAAGCGGCGTTAAATTTTATGAATTTGCGCTATGAAACCGATATTTTAGGCGAGCCCGTAGTTAGAATTTTAGATCCGAAAATTTTCTTGCAAGTGCAGTCTACAGGTAGAGCCGTTCGCGGTAAAAAGATATATCTTGCCGAATATAAGCGTTACGTAAAATTAACGGTAGTTTACAACAAAGACTCTCACGTTTTAGTCTCTATTTTGCGTGATATTACCGACAAAGAAACAGAACGCGAGAAAAAAGAAAAAATCCGAAATCAAACCATAGAAGTTGCGGACAAAGTCGTAGAAAAGCAAATGCGTATCGTACAAGAAATTGCATCGCTTCTTGGCGAAACTGCCGCAGAAACAAAGATTGCGCTCACAAAATTAAAGGAGTCTATTACTGATGAATGATTTGTGCGCGGATATAGGCTATAAAAGTATTAACCACTACGGCGAAGAACTTTGTGGCGACCACGTTGATATCGTAGAAGAAGGCGAAAATTCTACCGTAATCGTGCTCGCTGACGGGCTCGGAAGCGGTGTTAAGGCAAGTATTCTTTCTACGCTAACGTCTAAAATTATATCTACTATGATGGCGGCGGGGTTATCCATTGAAGATTGCGTTAAGTCTATTGCAGCGACGTTGCCAGTCTGTTCGGTGCGTGGTGTTGCGTATTCTACGTTCACAATTATGAATATCGTAAACAATGAAACGATAGATATTATTCAATACGACAACCCGCAAGTAATCGTTTTACGCGATAATCAAAACTACGATTATCCTAAAACGGAAATGAATATCGACGGAAAGAAAATATACAAAACATCTCTGAAACTTTGCGAAAACGATATATTTATCGCGATGAGTGACGGTTGTCCTCACGCAGGGTTAGGCGCAAAATATAATTTCGGTTGGAAACGCGAAGAAATTATTGAATATATGACGGCCGTTTCCTTTTGCGGTTATACGGCAAAGAATATGTCTACTATGCTCGTGGACGAATGTGATAAATTATACGGTCATAAACCGGGCGACGATACTACGTCGTGCGTTGTTAAAATTCGCAAGCGCGAGCCAATGAACATTTTATTCGGACCACCTTCAAACCGCGACGATTGCAATCGTATGATGGCGCTATTCTTTTCTAAAGAAGGGAAACATATCATTTGTGGGGGGACTACCTCTTCGATTGCTTCGAAATATTTAGGTAAACCTTTACGGGCAAGCTTAAATTTTGAAAGTTCTGACGTTCCGCCTACTGCAGAATTAGAAGGCGTTGATTTAGTAACCGAAGGTGTTATCACGGTCAATAAAGTGTTAGAGTACGCAAAAGATTATTTAGGCGAAAACAAACATTACGAGCATTGGAATTTTAAGCACGACGGTGCGTCCATGATTTGTCGTTTACTTTTTGAAGAAGCGACGGATATCAACTTTTACGTTGGTAGAGCAATTAATCCTGCACATCAAAATCCCGATTTACCAATTACGTTCAGTATTAAAATGAATTTGGTTGAAGAATTGTCGGAATGCTTAAGAAAAATGGGTAAAAAGATTAAAGTAAGTTATTTTTAAGGACGGAGGAGAAAAATGCGTAAATTCGATACGAAAGTGCAGCATTTGAAATACAAAGTTTTGCGTGAAGTGGCGCGTGAGGCATGGAAAGGTTCTTTGATGGAAAATATTTTGGATATACCTAAAATTATTTCACCCGGTAAAACACCGACTATGCGTTGTTGCGTGTATAAAGAACGCGCAATTTTATCTGAACGTGTAAAGATTGCAATGGGTGGCGATAAAGATAACCCTAACGTAATCGAAGTTATAGATATCGCTTGCGACGGTTGTCCTGCAGGTGGTTACGAAGTAACGTCGTCTTGCCGTGGCTGTCTTGCACACCGTTGTGAAGACGTTTGTAAACGTGGGGCAATCTCTTTTGACAATAATCACGTAGCGCATATAGATAAATCTAAATGCGTTCAATGTGGACAGTGCGCTAAAGTTTGTCCGTTTTTTGCGATTGTCAATCGTAAACGCCCGTGTCAAATTGCTTGTAAAGTCAAGGCAATTTCTATTAAAGACGATCTTACTGCTGAAATTGATAACAAAAAATGTATTCAATGCGGTGCTTGTGTTTATCAATGTCCGTTCGGCGCAATTACGGATAAATCGTACATATTAAATGCGATAGAGCTCATAAAAAATAGCGAAAACAACCAAAAGTACAAAGTTTATGCGGTGGTTGCTCCGTCAATTTCAAGTCAGTTTAGCTATGCAAAACTCGGTCAAGTAATTACCGGCTTGAAAGAGTTGGGATTTTTTACCGTCGTTGAGGCTGCGCTCGGTGCTGATATGGTCGCTCAATTAGAATCAAAAGAACTTGCCGAAAAGGGATTTTTAACAAGCTCGTGCTGTCCTGCGTTCGTTGCATACGTAAAGTCAGCCTTCCCTGCTTTATTAGAGCACGTTTCTCATAATCTTTCCCCAATGGCAATGCTCGCTAAATATATTAAAGAAACGGATGAAAATGCTAAAGTTATTTTTATCGGGCCTTGTACAGCAAAGAAAGCCGAAGCGCAACTTGAAGAAGTTAAACCTTACGTTGACGTCGTATTGACTTTTGAAGAATTACAAGCGTTGTTCGACAGTCGCGATATTGACATTACGTCTCTTTCAGAAGACATTTTAGATAACGCGTCTTATTTTGGTAGAATTTTTGCCCGTTCTGGCGGTCTATCTGACGCAGTGGCTCAAGGCTTAAAAGAACAAAATATTGATTTTGATTTAAAAGCCGTAGCTTGCGACGGAATTGAAGAGTGTAAGAAAGCCTTATTATTAAAAAGCAAAAACATGTTAGACGGAAACTTTATTGAAGGTATGGCATGTGTAGGCGGTTGTATCGGTGGTGCAGGTTGCTTAACGCACGGTCAAAAAGATAAGGCGGAAGTCGATAAATACGGCAGAGAAGCCTTTGAAAAGACGATAGGTGACGCCGTTTCGATTTTGAATAAAAAATAAAATCTTAATCAAATAAACGCAAAAAAGAGTGGAAATCCACTCTTTTTTGCGTTTTGAAAGAAAATAAAAAATTTTTAAAAAACTTTTTTATTTTGTCAGAAACTGTCATATTTTATATTTTATTGTATATATGGGCTATTATTTTGGTGTATGAAAACTTTAATTTTTTCTATTGCAAAATGTTAAAATTTATGATAAAATAAAAAATACAATTTTTTATCTAACAACTTCTCATAATTTTTAATTATAGGAATAACAGAGAGTAGGAGATAGAATGACAGTAAAAAATAAGAATCAAATGACCGAAGAAGAAGTAAAGTTAAATTATATAACACCCGCAATAGAAAAAGCAGGTTGGGATAGAAAACTTATAAGGATGGAATATCCAATCACCGCAGGAAAAATTGTTGTGCGTGGTGATAAAGCATTTAGGTTGACTAAAAAAAGAGCCGACTATCTTTTATTTTACAAAGAAAACCTGCCCCTTGCTATTGTTGAGGCAAAGGATGATTCTCATCTTGTTGGCGATGGTATGTTACAAGCGCAAGAATACGCTGGTAAGTTGGACGTAAGATTTGTATTCACTTCTAACGGTGATGGTTTTTTGTTCTATGATATGAAAACGGGCGAACAAAAGAAACTTACGCTTGATGAGTTCCCTTCTCCGCAGGATTTATATGATTTGCAATATAAGGAACAAATCGAAGAATCCAAAGACTTGGAAACGATTATCAATACACCTTATTACTTTGGTGAAGAATCATATCCGCCTCGCTATTATCAACGTATAGCAATCAATAGAACGGTTGAAGAAATTGCGAGTGGTAAAGATAAAGCATTACTCGTTATGGCAACAGGTACGGGAAAAACGTATATGGCGTTCCAAATTATTTGGAGATTATGGAAGTCAGGCTTAAAAAAGCGCATTTTATATCTTGCTGATAGAAACATTTTAGTTGACCAAACGATTATCGGTGATTTTAAGCCGTTTAAAAATTCTATGACGAAAATTTATCATAAAAACATGAACACGTCATACGAGATTTACCTTTCGCTTTATCAACAACTCTCTGAAAACGATTCCGAGGATAACTTGGCATTGTTAAAGGAAAGTTTTAAACCTGACTTTTTTGACCTAATTATTGTTGATGAATGTCACCGTGGAAGTGCGCGTGATGATTCAAATTGGCGTAAAATTTTAGATTATTTTGCATCAGCAAGCAAAATTGGTTTAACGGCAACGCCAAAAGAAACGAAAGAAGTGTCTAATATCGACTACTTTGGTGAGCCGATTTACACCTATTCATTGAAAGACGGTATCGAAGACGGTTTCCTTGCTCCTTATAAGGTTGTTCGTTATGCTATCGACACCGACGTTTATGGTTATCGTCCTACTCGTGGAAAAACTGACGTTGACGGTGACCTTGTAGAAGATAGAGAGTATGGAATTAAGGATTTCGATAAGAATATCGTTATTGATGAAAGAACTAAACTTGTGGCGCAAAAATTAACCGAATATTTAAAACGTACCGATAGATACGCAAAAACGATAGTCTTCTGTGTGGATATTGACCACGCTGAAAGAATGCGTCAAGCATTGGTAGACCTTAACGCTGACCTTTGCGCCGAAAACCATAGATATATTATGCGTATTACGGGCGATAATGATGAAGGCAAAAAACAACTAGACTACTTTATAGACAAGGAAAGCGTTTATCCTACTATCGTTACTACAAGTAAACTAATGACAACTGGTGTAAACTGTCAAACTTGTAAAAATATCGTATTGGATAACATTTTTGGCGAGAATGGTATGACAGAGTTTAAGCAAATCATTGGTCGTGGTACTCGTATTGCGGAAGACCACGGAAAGATGTATTTCACAATTCTTGATTTTAGAAATGCGTCGATTATGTTCTCCGACCCGAAGTTCAACGGTCCTGAAATCCAAGATGAAGATTACGATCCAAATAAACCATACACACCTGTAGTCGTAACACCACCTGAACCTATAGATGTTGACCCCGTTGAACCAACCGGGAAGAAAAAAGTATATGTCAAAGACGTTCCCGTTGAACTTGTCTCGGAAAGGGTTCAGTATTACGACAAGGACGGTAAGCTCGTTACCGAAAGTTTAAAAGATTTTACGAAGAAAAATATTTTAAATGGTTTTGCTTCGTTAGATGAATTCTTAACGTATTGGACGAGTGAAGAAAAACGAGCTGTAATTCTTCAAGAACTTAAAGAAAAAGGCATTTTCGTAGAAGAATTAAGGCAGTACTATCCCGCTGACGTTGACGACTTTGACTTGATTTGCGATATCGCTTATGGCATCAAACCGTTAACCAAGAGCGAGAGAGCAAAGCGTAGAAAGGTTGATGAAGTTTTGGCTAAATACTCCGAAGACTGCAAACATATTTTAAAAATCTTGCTTGCAAAATATTCGAACGACACAATTGACGAATTGACCGATACAAAAATTCTTAAATTACCTGAATTTACCGAGTTTGGCAATCCTATGAAAATTGCAAAGTTATTCGGCGGTCAAGCCGCTTATATTGCAGCGGTTAGAGAAGTACAAAATGCATTATACGCTGCGTAAGGAGAAAAATAAATGGCTGTTACCAATTTAGTTAAAAGAATACAAGACATAATGAGAAATGATGCGGGTGTTGATGGCGACGCGCAACGTATAAGCCAAATGACCTGGATGTTCTTCCTTAAAGTTTACGACGCCAAGGAAGAAGAATGGGAATTTTACGATGAAAAATATGTAAGCCTTATTCCCGAACAGTTAAAATGGCGAAATTGGGCTATCGATGACAAAAGCAACAACGTAATGACAGGCGAAAAACTCCTTACTTTCGTTAACAATATGCTTTTCCCGTACCTTAAAGGCAATGAAATTGAACTTGACGGCAAAAAAATTCGCTTTGAAATTACGCAGGATACTCCGTTGAAACAAAGAATTGCTCGATATGTTTTTGAAGATGCCCAAAACTACATGAAAGATGGCGTTCTGTTAAGACAGGTAATCAACGTAATTAACGAAGTCGACTTCTCTGAATATAAGGAGCGTCACGAATTCGGCACTATTTACGAAACTATATTGAAAAGTTTGCAAAGCGCAGGTAATGCAGGTGAATTCTACACGCCCCGTGCCGTTACCGATTTTATGGTGCAAATGATTGCTCCTAAACTTGGCGAATCGGTTGCTGACTTTGCTTGCGGAACGGGTGGTTTTTTAACGTCGGCGTTGAAATATCTTGAACCGCAAAAAACTTCTCCAGAAGACGTTGATAAATATAATAATACGGTTTACGGCATCGAGAAAAAACCTATGCCGTACCTTTTGTGTATCACTAATATGCTTTTGCATGACGTTGACGAGCCGAAAGTTTATCACATGAATTCGCTTGAAAAGAACGTTCGTGATTACAAAGAAGAAGATAAATTTGATATTATCCTTATGAACCCGCCCTATGGTGGTTCGGAGAAAGATGCCGTTAAAAACAATTTCCCTGCCGATTTAAGAAGTAGTGAAACAGCGGACTTGTTTATGGACGTTATTATGTACCGCTTAAAGAAAAACGGTCGTTGCGCTGTTATTATTCCTGACGGCTTCTTGTTTGGTACTGATAATGCGAAAGTTGCTATTAAAACCAAACTTTTTAGCGAATTCAATTTACATACGATTGTAAGAATGCCCCATAGCGTTTTTGCACCGTACACGTCTATTACGACAAATATTCTTTTCTTCGATAACACGCATCCTACCGAAGAAACTTGGATTTATAGAATGGATATGCCTGAAGGCTATAAAAACTTCTCTAAAACCAAACCTATTGAGTTAAAACATTTTGATAAAGCGATTGAATGGTGGAAAAATCGTGAAGAAATCGTTATTGACGGTTTCCCTAAAGCGAAAAAGTATTCCGTAGCGGAAATTGCTGAACTTAACTACAATATCGACCTTTGTGGCTATCCTCACGAGGAAGAAGAAATTCTTGCACCTCAAGACTTGATTAAAAACTATCGTGAAAAGCGCGCAAGCCTTGACGCTGATATTGATAGAGTGCTTGGGGAAATTATGGCGTTGTTAGGGGATAAAGAATGAAAGCAGAACAATTAAGAAAATCTATCCTTCAATTAGCGATACAAGGCAAGCTCGTTAAGCAAGACCCAAATGACGAGCCAGCGTCCGTTTTGCTTGAACGTATTCGCGCGGAAAAGCAACGCTTAATTAAAGAAGGTAAAATTAAGAAAGATAAAGGTGATTCCATCATCTTCAAAGGTGATGATAATTGCTATTATGAGAAGGTAGGCAAAGAAGTCAAAAATATCGAAAATGAAATACCCTTTGAAATACCTGATAATTGGTGCTGGGTAAGACATAATGATATTATTGAGATTTTTGGTGGTTCACAGCCTCCTAAAAGTAAATTCATTACTGAAGAACGTGCAGGTTACGTAAGATTGTATCAAATTAGGGATTATGGTCCTAATCCAGCTCCTGTTTATATTCCTATTGAAAGTGCTCATAAAACCACAAAACAAGGCGATATTTTATTGGCTCGCTACGGAGCATCTGTTGGTAAAGTTTTTTGGGCAGAAAACGGAGCATATAATGTGGCAATGGCTAAGGTTGAAAAGTTATATATAAGCAATCATATTTTAGACGAATATTTGTATTTATTTTATAAGGCGCCCCTATATCAAACTTTAGTTTTGAATAATTCAAGAAGTGCACAAGCAGGATTCAACAAAGAAGACCTTGATTCGTTATTTATCCCTGTTCCACCCCTTGCGGAACAAGAACGTATTATAAGTCATATTAAACAAATTGAGCCTTTTCTTGTTGAGTATGATAATCTTGAACAACAGTCGACCAAATTAGATAACGAAATCTATGATAAGTTGAAGAAGTCTATTCTTCAATATGCTATTCAAGGCAAGCTCGTAGAACAAGATGAAAATGACGAATCTGCAAGCATATTATTAGAAAGAATTCGCGCCGAGAAAAAGGCTAAACTTGGCAAGAAATACGTAGAAAGTTATATCTACAAAGGTGATGATAACTGTTATTATGAGAAGGTTGGTAAAAATGAAACTGTTTTAGTAGAAGATTTGCCTTTTGATATTCCTGACACGTGGGTGTGGGCAAGGTTAAAAGGCGTAGTAGAAATAAATCCGCGAAACACAGTTGAAGA
>JAFQWV010000027.1 GCA_017407325.1 Clostridia bacterium
CTTTATATTTTGTTGTCCGTCTTTAACTTTTTTAGCCATATCAACCCCAAAAATCGCTCTATAGAGCGATTTTACGCTATTTTATGCTTTTTATAAAATCTTCAAAGTAAGGTAATTTATCTTTATTGTTTTCAAGCATTTCGTTAAACAAGCTTCTTGCATCTTTAAAATCAAGGTTAGCAAGCTGGTCTGAAATAATCGCTTTAAAAGCGTTTTCATAGTCACCGTAAAAACCTGCCGAGAACGCAAGCTCTTCTTCTGCGTACGCTTTATATACCAGCGATTGCACTTCGCTTTTAAGTCCGCCCGCGTACATAGGTTTAATACAGTCTTTAGTAAATTTTACGTTAGTTTCGACTATTGCGCCAAGTGGCATACCTTCCATCTGTCCACGATTAGGCATATTTGCGTTTACAACGTAATCAGAAAGTCCTGAAAGTGCTTCAATTTGTCTAACGAGTTCTTCAAATATTTCCTCGCACTCATTTTCAAGGTCGCGTTCAAGCCCCCACTCTTTTACACTTTCGGGGCTTTTCAGATACCAGTTTTTCGGCAAAAATTCAACGATTTTTCTATCACAAGTTGCAGGTATCACGCCAAAAAGCAAAAATAAATCGTACCTTACGCGGTTTGCGCCTTTATCGTAACTCTTTTTAGCAAATTCTTTTAATTTAGGTAAAACGTTTTCACCCCCACAAGTTGCTTGTGTTAAAAAGGTAAAGTTGTTAATACCTAAAACGTTTATTTTTATATCCTGCCAATCTTTTTCGTTTCGTCCTAAAATAGAATTTATAAGTTGACGTGTTTTTGAAGCTTCGTAAGACACACCGAACGCTTTAATATCGGGAAAAGCTTTATATAAAGTCTTTACCGAAACGCTTAACGGATTTGTGTAATTTATAACCCACGCGTTTGGACATAACTCTTTTATTTTTTCAGCAATATATTTAATCTTAGGAACTATTCTTAAAGTGCGCATTATTCCTAAAGGCCCTACCGAGTCGCAGGCAGTCTGATAGATACCGTATTTTTCAGCCGTAAGAATATCAAGGCGCATTTCATCTATGGTTTCAGATAGTGAAATAATAACAAAATCTGCGTCTATAAGTGCATTATCAATAGTTTTTACCGTTTTATAGGTCGTTTCGCTTTTATTTGAACTTTTGTCAAAATCATAATAATAGACGGTGGCGCTAATCTTATTTTCTTTTTGTAAGTTTTTTGTAAAATTTCTTACGTCTAAATTTTTGCCACCGCCAATAAAGGCAATCTTAACATCTTTCATACTTCGCCCCTTTTTACATACCTATACATATTATATGATACCACTAATAGCCTTTTTTGTAAAGAATAAAAATAAAATCTTTTAATTAAATTTATTGTATAAATTTGCTTGCTTTTTTAAATTAAAGGACTATAATTAAGTAGTTGTAAATAAATTTTTATAAAGGTAAAAAATATGGAAAGTTTATTAAGTCTTTCAATAGCTGTAATCTGCGGTTTGCTTTTATCAAGACTTGCCAAAAAACTTAATCTTCCAGCAGTAACAGCCTATCTTGTTGCGGGCATTTTAGTAGGTCCGTTCGTCTTGGGAAAAATTGGAATCCCGGGACTTGGTTTTACAAGCCACGAAAACGTAAAATCTTTTTCGCTTTTATGCGACGTCGCACTCGGCTTTATCGCGTTTGATATCGGTAACGAGTTCAGAATTACCCAGCTTAGACAAATAGGCAGACAGGCAACGATTATTGCGCTTTTTCAAGCCGTTGCAGCAACTGTCGTAGTTGATGCAGTATTGATAATGCTACATATCATTTTTCCAGAGTTAATTTCTCTACCGTGTGCAATAATTTTAGGTGCAATCGCAACTGCTACAGCACCTGCTGCAACGTTAATGGTAGTTCGCCAGTATAAAGCAGAAGGACCACTTACGAAAATACTTCTACCTATCGTTGCGCTTGACGACGCGATAGGGCTTGTAGTGTTTGCAATTTCTTTCGGTATTGCTCGCGCACTTTTATCTGGTGGAATAAGCATTATTTCTATTTTAGTCGAACCTTTACTTGAAGTTGTCTTATCTATCGCTCTTGGTGCGATAATGGGCTTTATCCTATCTTTTTTAGAAAAATTCTTCCACTCAAACAGCAAGAGATTATCAATAGTTATTGCGCTCGTTTTACTAACGGTTGCGCTTTCTATGATGAAATTTGAAGTTTTCGGCGTTCATATCGGCTTTTCTTCGCTTCTTGTATGTATGATGCTCGGCACGGTTTTTTGCAACGTATGCGATTTTTCAGAAGATATGATGGAAAGAGCAAACAAATGGACTGCCCCACTTTTCGTTCTCTTTTTCGTTTTAAGCGGTGCAGAACTTGATTTAAGCGTATTTACTCAACTTTCCGTCGTTATAATCGGTATCGTTTACATAATCTCTCGCTCGTTCGGAAAATACTTCGGCGCAAGCATTTCTGCAAAATTCACAAAATGCGATAGTAATATCTGTAAATATTTAGGAATTACGTTACTTCCACAAGCAGGCGTTGCACTCGGTATGAGTTTGACCGTTTCTGAAAGTTTTGGTGACGTTGGCTCGATTGTAAGAAATATAACCTTATTTGCGGTGCTCGTTTACGAACTTGTCGGTCCACTTCTAACGAAGATTGCCCTAACGAAAGCAGGCGAAATTTCCGAAAAACCAGAAATTATCAAAATCCCAAACAAAGATTAATATAAAAAAGGCAGAAAGAAATGTTCTTTCTGCCTTTTTTTCACAAATCAATTAGTGATATTTTCTCCACCAAACATATCGGGAACGCCTATCGTGTAATCGTAGTATTTATCCCCTATTTTAATGACGTTTTTATTGATATTTTTTTGTTCACATTGAACCACAACTTCTTCTAAAAAATAAGTTTCTCCCGATTTTGTATGAATTTCTAAAGTATGACTGTTTAAAATTTCAACTGTTTCGCTAGGTTCAAAATTAAATTGAACTTCTAATAAAATTAGTCGGTCTAAATAACTTATTAGTTTAGATATATTATCTATGTCAGTAAATTTTATTGTATCGCACTCGTTTTCGCCCGAGCCGTTAGAATATATCAATCTGTTAAAATATTCTATGTCGTTTGTGTTAAGTGTTTTTGTAAACGGTAAAACTGAACTCGTACAATCGTTCAAATAGTAAATTGCATAGACTAATTGTTCGTTAGGACTTAGGTATCTTTTTTGCCCTAAAATACATTTTCCTGACTTTACGTTATCAATTTTTGTAAAATTAAAATCGCTGTCTAAGTCGTAATAATAGAACTTACTGTCTTTGTCAAGTACAAAATTTGGCGATAAACCGTCAGAATAAGTAAAAGTATAAACGCCGTTTTCTTCTTTTATCTCACCAACGTTAAAAACTTGATCTGAATAAGAATAGGTCAAATTAAAATCGTCAAAAATATTTTTTAATTTTTCTTTTAAGAAAGTAGTTTTTTCATTTCTCAAGAATATTTGGTCTTTGTTATCAGAAAATACGTATCTAACGCCATTATAAGTTATCTCGCATTTATCAAAACCATAACCGGAAACACTATATCCAGTCGCACTACTTCCGTCGTTAAAAGCTATATTAATTTCCGTTTTATGGTCTTTATTTTTCAGTTTATAACTTCCGATTAACTTTTGACCTTTTAAATAAAACTCGCAATTACCGTTATTAAACTTTATTGTATAATCGTCACAATATAAGTTATCCGTTACGCTTAAAAGACTATCGGATAACGAAATAACTTCCCCGTCTTTTTCAATTTCTTTTATATACCAAACCTCAATAGTTGAAGGATCTAAACCACAACCCGAAACAAACAAACATAAAGATAAAAGCAGTCCAAAAACTAAACTTAATGAAAATAATTTCTTCATATTTTTCTCCCTAAAATTATGATAGCCTATATATACCTTTTTGTCAATATCAATTAAGAAAAAATTCGTTTTTGTATAAGTTCGTAAATAAATTACTCACAAACATAAAAAATTACGCCGTAGCGAAATCAATCGCTACGGCGAATTTGTGTTTTTAAGATTGCTTAGCACAACAAACGGCAATTTCCGAAAGGTTTACAAAATTATCCCTGTAACTAGGAAAAACTATTATAAATCGAATTTTTCCACTAAAAACGCTTCCGTCGCCTCTACCGAAAATTATATCGGTTTGTCTGCCGTCTTGAATTAAACAATTATTCGTTCTTTTAATATTGCTAAAATAACCTAACGACTCCCACTCGTCATTATTGTAAATCTCAAGACCTACTTCAACGTTTGCAACGTCGCTAACCGTAGTTTTTAAATAAATACTACTAACGTTTTCAAACTCGTCAGAGCATTCTACGTACACCGTTTTTTGCGCTCCGTCGTTTGGAGTAGAAACGAATACTGAATTGTTAGAATAAGTATAGTAACAATTAAAATTCCCATTATCATTTAAGCACCATTTTTGTTTGTCACTCTCAAGGTTGAAATCGTACTTAATTATATTTTTCTCTTTATATCCGTCAATGGATATACGCGCGTCGATGAGTTTGTCGATGTTAAGTATACTATCTGCCTGCGTCAACGAATAACTTTCAATTTCTTTTTCAATTTCGCTTACTAGCACTTCTTTTTCTAAATAGTTATAAGGAGTAACTTTACCGATTAGTTCAATTTTGTCAAAAGTACTTTTTACATCTGTTGGAACTTCACTTTCTAAACGCGCAAAACTTTCGTCAAGTATTTGCTTTTCGGCTAAAAAATACTCTCTGTAATAATCCTGAAACTCTTCATATATGCTATACGCTCTAGCAATTTTAATATAATAGTTTTTTCTGTATTGATAGTTCTCTAACCCATCGATATAAGATAAAAACAGGTCTATTTTCCGCATTAGTGTTTCTTCATTGATCTTCATACTTAGGATTAATGAAGCGGATCTTATTAATGTTTCATGATTTGAAACAAAACATTTTTCGACGTTAGATAACTCATTATATTTACTTTGAAGGTCTTTAACTATTTGATCTTTTTGCAAAAAATTCTCAAAAGCAATTTCGCCGATAAGGGATATTTCGTTAATTAGGTCTACAACTTTTGATGAAATTTTAAAATCACTTTCATTTTGAGAAAAGACGATAAAATAAATATTTATTGCGCCGTCTGTTGAACCAATATAATAAGTTCCACCGGTTGGCACGGAGAGTTTCACTGGTTTTATTGCGCTCGAACTAGTTTGCGCCCCCTCTTTAGTGGTTGAAACTTTGTTACCATTTTCGTCGAAAATAGATATAAATCTATACGGATCGGCAGATGATCCACTTAGAGCATAAATGTTGAACGTTCCTTCTGTTTTAGGCGTTACTTTAATACATTTTGTAAAAGTGCTGACAACGGATTTTCCACCAAGTTTTAGTCTGTTTAAGAAAATCAAACCGTCCGACGACTTTTTTAAACTTGAATCAATAGTTAAACCGTAGTTAACGGAATATATTCCATTTTCAATAAAACTAGTTGACGAATCGGTTTCATAAGAACTTGGATTAAAAAAGCAATCAAACGGGAAAATTTGTTCGACAGATGGTTCTAAAGCAGACGAACTCGTTGTAGAAAAACTTGTTTCACTTTCACTGCTAATCGCTACGCTATTTTTGTTTTCGCTTGATAAATCGTTAGAAACCGTTTCTGTCTTAGAAGAACTGTTTACAAAATTAGAAAGTTCTTCTAAAACCTTTCCAGAGTCGATTTGACATGCTGATAAAAAGGTTGAGAATATAACGACTAAACATATAAACGCTAAAATTTTTCTCATTTTATATCACCGCCTATATTAAATTTATTCTTCATTATTAAGAATTTTTCTCCCTAAAATTATGATAGCCTATATATACCTTTTTGTCAATATCAATTAAGAAAAATATCTGTTTTTGTATAAGTATCTAAATTAATTATAATATGATAGTATTTTACAAGAATAATTGTATAAATAGTATTGAAACTTACATAAATTTATGCTAAAATTGTTTATATCAAGTTTAGGAAAAGGATTATGGCTAAATTTATTTTTGAAAAAATTAAAATCGGAAATCTTAACGAAGAATATTCTTATATCAACTCGATAAGCGACATCGTGTTTGACGACGGAGAAAAAATCGTCGTTTTGCCCGAAAAAATTAACGGCGAAGTGGTTACACACTTTAACTATACGCAAATTTTTGAAGAAGGGTACGAAAGATGGCACGACTGGCATCATCCGGCTCAAGGGAAAGAATATATACCCGCAAGATACGGAAAAACTTCGTCAAACATCGTTATTCCAAAATGGGTTGAAAAAATCGTAGTCCCTAAAACGATTATTGATATTGCCACTAACGGATTGAAAATTCACGATAATTTCATTTTTGAAATTGATAGTGAAAACCCACGCTACAACGTTAAAAACGACGCGCTTTATTTTAAAAATTACGACGTTAAAGTTTTAGCCTTAAAAAGAAAAAATTAAATAATTAAAAAGAGCATGAAAGATGAAAATTTCTTTCTTGCTCTTTGATTTTTAAACCTATTCTTCCCGTTAAGAATTTTTCTATTACAATTTTAAAAAATTGATAAGGTTTTTTGAAAGTATCATTTGTCTTTCTTCATCTGTTAATTGAAGCGCGAAAAATCTTTCAAGCTCTTCGCCAGCGTCCCACATCGGATAGTCAGTTCCAAAAAAGAATTTATCCGCACCAAACTCTCTTATAATTTCAACAGCCTTTTCTTTATCTAAGGTGTATAAAGACGAGCAGGTGTCGAAATAGGCATTATCAAGCCCCTTGTAGCAGGAAAGGTCTTCCCACTCGCTCCAACCACCGAAATGCGCGCAAATCATATTTTGGTTTGGGTGCATTTTCAGCGCGTTTGAAACACGGCTAGGTTTTGAAAAGTCATAACGATAATCGCCTGCGTGAACGAGAATTGGAAGCCTACCGTCTACCGCTTCATAAATTTTTTCTGCTCTTTTTCCGTCGATATGAAATCTTTGAAAATCGGGGTGAAGTTTTATACCTTTAAAACCGTTTTCGATACCGAACTCAACTTCCCTTTTCATATCTTCAATTTCCATATCCGGATGTAGCGACATAAAACCGATAAATTCAGAATGAGTGGTAATTTCGCTTAGTAAAAACAAGTTAATTCTGTGCACTTGTTCAGCTGTTGTTGCGACAGAGTGCACTAAAAATCGACTTATACCGGCACTTTTACCTTCTTCAAGAAGTTCTTTTGTCGAGCCGTGATGAAGCATTTCGATATCGTAAAAATTACTTATTGCTACGCTTGCTTTTTCGGCGATTTTATCGGGATAGATATGCGCGTGAGAATCAATAATCTCAAAGTCTTTAGTTTTTGTTTTTCTTTCTGTCATTTTCTCTTATCTCTACGCGTCTGATTTTACCTGCAAAAGTTTTTGGAAGCGCGTCAACAAACTCAACGACTCTTGGATATTTATAAGGCGCAGTATTTTCTTTTACGTAATTTTGTAATTCTTTTACAAGTTCGTCGCTTGGCGAAAATCCCGCTTGTAAAACGATAGTAGCCTTAACGTTAAATCCCCTTACAGGATCTGGAACGCCAGTTACGGCAACTTCAGAAACTGCTGGGTGTTCAAGTAGTACGCTTTCAACTTCGAAAGGTCCAATTCTGTAACCTGACGACTTAATCACGTCGTCGTTTCTACCAACGTAAATTATGTAGCCTTGTTCGTCGCGATACGCAGTATCACCCGTGTGATAAAGCTCTTGTCTCCACGTAAAGGCGTTAGACTCGTCGTCGTTAAAGTAGCCAAACGTAAGTCCGCACGGACGGTTAGTTCTTGACGCTCTGACACAAATTTCACCCGTTTCACCAGGTAAAACTTCTTGACCTTTTTCGTCTACGACGATTAAGTCGTAGCCAGGGCTTGGTAGACCGATACTTCCTGAGTGCGGTTTATTAAAGCCCTTGATAGTAGAAATACAAACGGTCGTTTCCGTTTGACCGAAACCTTCGTGAATTTCTAAGCCCGTTGCGTTTTTCCACTGTTTGAAAATTTCAGGGTTTAACGCTTCGCCTGCGCTACAGCAATGCGTAAGTGACGATAAATCGTACTTTGCAACGTCGTTTTTCAAAATCATACGGTACATAGTTGGTGGAACGCAGAAAGTAGTAACCTTATATTTTTCTAAAACTTTTAATATCTTTTCTCCGTCAAACTTGTTAAAGTCGAACACTAGCACCGCAGATTCTCCAAGCCATTGTCCGTAGAATTTACCCCACAAGCTCTTAAGCCAGCCAGTGTCAGAAATCGTAAAGTGAAGCCCACCGTCAACTACTCTATGCCAAAAAACTCCGGTTGCGATATGACCTAAAGGATAGGTGAAATCGTGCATAATCGTCTTTGGATAGCCGGTTGTACCCGACGAGAAGCTAAGCATCATAGTATCGCTTGCTTTCGTTCCGTTTTTACCCGTAGGGCGAGCAAATTCATAGCCGTAATTTTCTACTTCTTCTTCAAAATCAATCCAGCCGTCAACCTTTTTGTGCTTTGTAGTAAAACGAAGTTTTACGCTTGGACAGTCTTGATATGCTTCGTCAAAACGTTCGGTACAATCGTCGTCACCAGTAATAAAGACCGCTTTTATAAGCACTTTATTACAACGGTAAACGTAGTCTTTTTTCATAAGCATATGCGTTGCTTGAACGGCTATTGCACCAATTTTATGAATAGCAAGAAGTATCACCCAAAACCAATAACTGCGCTTTAGGACAAGAAGTATTCTGTCACCCTTTTTAATGCCTTTTGCCGTCAAATAATTGGCTACTTGGTTAGACTTTTCCATCATATCCTTAAACGTAAAGCGAATTTCTTCGGTCAAGTCGTCGTTAAGATATAAAAGCGCAAGTTTATCTGGCTTGGTTTTTCCAAGTTCGTCAATAACGTCGTAGGCATAGTTAAAATTGCTTTTATACGTTATTGAATATTCTTCCATCAATTCTTTATAATTTTTGAAAGAATCTCTGTCTCTTCCTATAAATTTTTGATATATCGTCTTATTTTCCATTGTTTATAACTACCGCTACGAATTTAAGTGGTTTATCTCCTAAGCATTTTTCTGCGTGTGGGATAGATGCGTCGAAATAAACGCTATCCCCCTTTGAAAGCGTGTAAACTATGTCGTCGATAAAGAATTGCATCTTACCGCTTGTGACGTAGTTAAACTCTTGTCCGTCGTGAGAGTGGAACTTCGGAACTTCCCCTTCGTCTGGTTCAACGGTAACTAAAAACGGATCGCCTGCTTTTCCTTTGAAAGTGTACGCAAGCGGTTTATATTCGTAATGACCTTCTTTTTTAATGTTAAGACCTTTACCGCTACGAACTATTGAGCAGGCGGATAGTTTTGGCGACTGACCACTCATAATATTAGAAACGTCAACTTCTAAAATTTGCGCCACGTTATATAAAAAACTGAACGAAAAGTCGTTTTCACCGCTTTCGTGCGCAATATATTCGTCTTCGGTAATTTCTAATTGCTTAGAAATATCTTCAACGCTAATGCCTTTAATTTTACGAATTTCACTAAGTCTTTTTCCAATTTCTATTAATTGATCGTTCATATCGCACTCCTATAGCCGAAAGTGGCAAGTTTAACTCTCGCCACTTTCGGCTTAATTTTTATTAGTAATTAAATCCTAATTCTAACGCTTTAATATTCTTTTCTAAAAGTTCAGGTTTTTTAGATGATACTAACTTTTTCATAGCGTCGAAAACTTGATCTTTTGTAAACACTCCGCTTTCTTTAACGCTTTTACCTAAGATAATCATGTTCGCTAGTCCCGGCAAATCGTTGTCAGACGCTAGGCGCGTTGCAGGAATTTCAAAAACTTTTACTTTGTCGTTTGATTTAAATTCCGTGCTAATTAGCGCGCTATCGTACACGATAATCGAGTTATCTGACGTTTCTTCACAGTATTTATCGAAAGAAGGTTGGTTCATAGCGATAAGTAAATCAGGCTCAGAAACGATTGGCGAACCGATTTGTTCGCTTGATACCGTAACTGAACAGTTTGCCGTACCACCACGCATTTCAGGGCCGTAAGACGGCAACCAGCTTACTTCTTTATCAAGCGTTAAGCCCGTGTATGCTAAAACTTTACCTGAAAACAAAACGCCTTGTCCACCGAAACCTGCGATTAAAATTTTACAAGTAGACATAATTATTCATCCCCCTTAGTTCTATCTTTAAACACGCCGAGTGGATAGTTTTTCTTCATATTTTCTTCAAGCCATAAAAGAGAATCTTTAGGGCTCTTACCCCAGTTTGTAGGACAAGTTGAAAGAACTTCTATGAGAGAGAAGCCTTTCTTGTCGATTTGGTTTTGGAAAGCCTTTTTGATTGCCTTTTTAGCGTTTTTAATATTCTTAACGTTGTCAACTGCAACGCGTTCGATATAAGTTGCGCCTTCTACCTGAGATAACATTTCACTTACCTTAATTGGGTAACCAACGAGCGTTACGTCACGACCGTAAGGTGAAGTTTGAGTTACTTGGTTAGGTAGTGACGTTGGTGCCATTTGACCACCTGTCATACCGTAAATCGCGTTATTGACGAAGATTACCGTAATATTTTCGTTTCTTGCAGCAGCGTGAACAGTTTCAGCCGTACCGATAGCAGCAAGGTCGCCGTCGCCTTGATAAGTAAATACGATATTATCAGGCATAGAACGTTTTGCGCCGGTTGCAACCGCTGGCGCTCTACCGTGTGCAGCTTGAATTGCGTCGCAGTTAAAGTAGTTATAAGAAAATACCGAGCAACCTACTGAAGCGATTGCAATACTTCTATCAAGTACGCCAAGTTCTTCTAAAACCTCGGCAACGAGTCTATGTATTATACCGTGCGTACAACCCGGACAATAATGAAAAGGTGCGTCCGTTAAGCCGTTAGTCTTTTTAAAAACTTCCATTATTCGTTACCTCCGTTTGCTTTAATGATTGAAGCTAAAACTTCTTCTGGTGACATAATCATACCACCAGTTCTGTTGCATAGATATACAGGCTTAGAGCATTCGATTGCAAGACGAACGTCGTCAATCATCTGTCCCATATTAAGCTCAACTGAAATAAACGCTTTGCACTTTTCAGACGCTTTTTTAAGCACTTTTTCAGGGAACGGCCAAAGCGTGATAGGTCTGATCATACCAACCTTTATACCTTTAGCGCGCGCTTGATTTATTGCGTTTTTAGATACGCGAGAAGCAATACCGAACGCAACGATACAAATTTCAGCGTCGTCCATCAAATATTCTTCGTACATTACGTCGTTTTCTTGTGCGATTTTGTATCTGTCGTAGCGACGGTGATTCCAAACCTCAAGCTCTTCTGGGTTTAGTGAAAGCGAGTTGACTACGTTTCTACCTTCGTGATTTCCAGTTCCCGTAGTTGCCCAAGATTTGTCGTAAGTTTTGATTTCGCCTTGATTTAATAAAACTGGCTCCATCATTTGCCCCATAGTTCCGTCGCAAAGAAGCATTGCAGGCATTCTGTACTTTTCAGCAAGGTCAAAGCCCTTGAAGGTTAAATCAACCATTTCTTGAACTGAGTTTGGCGCAAGAACTATAAGCTTATAGTCGCCGTGTCCGCCACCCTTAGTTGCTTGATAGTAGTCGCTTTGTGAAGGTTGAATACCACCAAGTCCCGGACCACCGCGTTGAACGTTTACGATAAGAGCAGGAAGTTCGCAACCTGCAAGGTATGAAATACCTTCACTCTTTAAAGAGATACCAGGGCTTGAACTTGAAGTCATAGCGCGCTTACCTGTTGCGGCAACGCCGATAACCATATTGATAGCAGAAACTTCGCTTTCTGCTTGTAAAAATACACCGCCAACCTTAGGCATTTTCTTTGCCATGTAAGCAGCAACTTCCGTTTGTGGCGTGATAGGATAACCGAAATAGTGCTTGCAACCTGCCATGATAGCAGCTTCTGCTAACGCTTCGTTACCTTTCATTAAAACTTTTTCACTCATAATACACCTCTTACTTCTCAACCGTAATAACTAAGTCAGGACAACTTGTTGCGCAGAACGCACAACCGATACAAGCGTCTTGATCAGTAATGATTGCAGGATGATAACCCTTTTGGTTGATTCTGTCTTTTGCAATAACAACGATTTTCTTAGGGCAAGCGATTTCACATAAACCGCAACCCTTACATCTTTCTTCTCTAAACGTTACTTTAGCCATTTTTATTTTCTCCTTTACGCCTTAACTAAAAATTAAGATAATTGATAAGTTCTAAGCGCAAAATATTATTTATATCAAAATTTTCTTTATCTAAAAGTTCGCCCCAAACCCCAGTATATTTTACCGGAAGACCAACTTTTTTTGCAAACTCTTTAGAAAACTCTAAGCCTTCTAAAACGTCTGATTTAGTAGTTTCTTTACCTAAATTTCCGTTCGACATAATCGCCGTGAATTTGATTTTGCAAGCGTTTTCAATCTCGTTAAACACTTCAAATGCGCTTTCTATATCGCGCGTTTCAGGACGGAATTTGTTCAAAACGTAAATAAATTCATAATCGTTTTCCGCCTTGATTTCTTCTGAAAACCTACCGAGTACAAGCGCGCCCCTATCGTCGCCACCTATATCGACGACGGCGTATCGGGACTTATCGTGTATCATAGCGTACGACTCGGCACTAACGCTAGGAAGGTCGACGTTAGAATTAGCAAAACCCGAAACGACCAGATGCACGCCTTCTGCGTTTAATCTGTCTTTTGCATCAAGCGTGCGATAGTAAGGATTTACGATATCCATATCGTAAACGGAAACTTTTTTACCGCTTTTTGCCAAAGATACGGCAAAATTTACGCTCGCGTTAGTTTTTCCACTTCCGTAGTGACCGGAAAATAAAGTAATTCTTTTCATAATTATTTTTAAATTATAGCACAACGAAACGATTTTGTCACTAAAATTATTTATTAAATAATTTCCAATATGCAACAAAGTTGCAATTTATGAACGCGTCAGCGTTCAATTTATGACGGCAAAGCCGTCAATTTATGCAAATTTATTTGCAATTCATTAAACTTCAACCGTCCAGCCTTTCTCATCTTTAATCTTGCCCCATTGAATTGAAGTAAGATTATCGTAAAGCTTTTGAGTTACAGGTCCGATTTTGTTGTCGTTGATTTTGTATTCTACACCGTCAATGAATAAATAGCCGATTGGAGAAACGACGGCAGCAGTTCCCGTTCCCCACGCTTCTTCTAAAGTGCCAGATTTAACGGCAGTGATAAGCTCGTCAATAGAAATTTGGCGTTCGGTAACCTTCATACCCCAATCGCGCATAAGTTCAAGGCTTGATTTTCTCGTAATACCCGGTAAAATTGAGCCTGAAAGCATAGGAGTTACGACTTCGCCGTTAATTTTAAACATAACGTTCATAGCGCCAACTTCTTCGATATACTTTCTTTCAACGCCGTCAAGCCATAAGACTTGAGAATAGCCTTTCTTTTCAGCCTTTTCACCCGCGCGAACGCTTGCAGCGTAGTTACCACCGCATTTAGCGTAACCCGTACCGCCACGAACGGCACGAACGTCAGCCGTTTCAATACAAATTTTAACAGGGTTTAAGCCTTCAGCGTAATACGCGCCAACAGGTGATAAAATTACGACTAGTTTTGCAGCGTGGATAGAGTGAACGCCCAAGGTTTCGTCGTTACCAAACATAAAAGGTCTGATATAAAGTGAAGTTCCTTCTTCGTGCGGTACCCAGTCGATATCAATTTCAACGAGTTTTTTGATAAGCTCAACGCACTCGTTTTCGTCAATTTGTGGAAGTCCTAAACGCTCTGCAGACGTATTTAATCTTCTTGCGTTTTCAATAGGTCTGAAAAGTTGAACCTTGCCGTCTTTTCTGCGGTAAGCTTTAAGACCTTCAAAGATTTCAGAGCCGTAGTGTAAAACCGTTGATGCTGGGTGAATAGAAAGATTGCCAAACGGCTTAATTTCTGCGTTGTACCAGCCTTTTTCACGAGTGTAGCTAACTTCAAGCATATGGTCGGTAAAGAATTTACCAAAACCAAGTTTTGATTCGTCCGGTTTATTTTTAAGCGTAGTCGCTTTAGTTATTTTTAATTCCATAATTTAATCCCCCGATTATTTTTTTCCGTTTTTAATTTTTTCTTCTGCCATCTCGCGCATTTTGTATTTCAAAATTTTACCTGCTGCGTTTGATGGGAAAGACTCGCAAAGCTCGATATAGCGCGGTATTTTGTGTTTTGCGATTCTGTCTTTCATATACTCGCGAAGCTCGCTTTCCGTTAAGTCTTCGCCTTCTTTAGCGATAACGTACGCGTAAACTTCTTCGCCGTATCTTTCGTCTTTAACGCCGACGACTTGAACGTCGTGAACCTTTGGATGAGTATAGATAAAATCTTCAATTTCCTTAGGGTAGATATTTTCGCCACCGCGAATAATCATATCCTTAAGTCTACCTGTAATTTTATAGTTTCCGTCACTCGTTCTGAGTGCAAGGTCGCCAGTGTGAAGCCAGCCGTCTTTATCAATCGTTTGCGCCGTTTCTTTAGGCATTTTGTAATAGCCTTTCATAATGTTGTAACCGCGTGCAACGAACTCGCCAATCTCGTTATCAGGTAAATCTCTGCCCGTTTCAGGATCGACGATTTTACATTCGATATTCGGAAGTGGTCTGCCGACGGTGGTTACTCTGACTTCGACGCTATCTTCCGTACTACTCATAGTACAGCCCGGCGACGCTTCCGTCTGACCGTAAACGATAGTAATTTCGCGCATGTTCATTTTGTTTAAAACCTCTTGCATAATAGGCTCTGGACAAGGGCTACCTGCCATTATACCCGTACGCATATACGAAAAGTCAGTTTTAACAAAATCTTCGTGGTTAAGTAAGGCTATAAACATAGTCGGAACGCCGTGGAAACACGTAATTCTTTCTTGATTTATGCACATAAGCGCAGGCTTTGGTGAAAAGTACGGAATTGGACAAAGCGTTGCCCCATGCGTCATTGCAGCAGTCATTGCAAGAACCATACCGAAACAGTGGAACATAGGAACTTGAATCATCATCCTGTCTGCGGTAGATAAATCCATTCTGTCGCCTATGCACTTACCGTTGTTTACGATATTGTGATGCGTAAGCATAACGCCTTTAGGAAAGCCTGTCGTTCCCGACGTATATTGCATATTCGCAACGTCGTCTTTTTGAGTTTGCGACATTCTTTTTAAAACTTCTTTAAGCGGAACTTTTTTGCTTAAAGCCATCGCCTCTTCAAAAGTAAGCGAGCCTGCTTGCTTAAATCCAACCGTTATTACGTTTCTCAAAAACGGCAAGCGTTTTGCGTGAAGTGGGCTTCCTTTTTGAGTATTTTTAAGTTCTGGACAAATTTCGTTGATGGTTTGAGCGTAGTTACAATCGCGCCAGCCGTCAATCAAAATTAAAGTATGAGTGTCCGATTGCTTTAACAAATATTCAACTTCGCTTATTTTATAAGCGGTGTTTACGGTAACTAAAATCGCGCCGATTTTGGTGGTTGCCCAAAACGATATATACCACTCTGGAACGTTGGTTGCCCAAACTGCAACTTTATCCCCTTTTTTAACGCCGAGCGCGATAAGTGCGCGAGCAAAAGTGTCAACGTCATCTCTAAATTCCGTGTATGAACGAGTATAATCGAGAGTTGTAAACTTAAACGCAAGTTGGTCAGGAAATTCTTTTACTACTCTGTCCAAAAGTTCTGGGAAAGTGTGATCGATAAGTTTTTCTTTTTCAAAAATGTACTTACCAGTTTTCGTCTTGTTATCGTATAAACTGTTTTTCCAAACTGGCGGTTGCTCTAATCCGTTCATAAAACTAACAAATTGAGCAAAGACGATTTCAGGATCGTCAAAATCTTTAAGCCAGCCTTGTTGCATCTCAAGTGAAATAAAACCGTCGTAGTTTACCGAGCGAAGCGCAAGATAAACTTCTTTAAGTTTAATATCCCCTATTCCTAAAAGCGTATATTTTATTTCGCCATTATCGTCTAAAACGCTGTCCTTTAAGTGAACGTGCTTTACGAACGCGCCTAAGTTCTTGATAGTTTCTTCCGGCAATTCTTTGCCGTAGCGATGAGTATGGTGAACGTCCCAAAGCGCGCCGAAATTATCGTCTGCGTAAGTGTTTAATAAGTCTTGTAGCTTCTTGGTGTCAGAGTAAACGCCTTTCGACTCCATAAGTAACGTCACGCCGTACTGACGGGCAATAGGTAAAACCTTGTCGATAATCGCCATACACGAAGACTTATTCTCAATATCCCCCGCGTAAAGACGGATATTAGCACAGTTAATAAGCTTTGCAGTCTTTATAAGCCAAGTAATTTGTTCTTTTGCACTTTCAAAATTTTCTTCACGAGAAATATCAATGGTGCAGTCGATACAGCTTACTTCAATTGCGTTCCTTAAAAGTTCTCTTACGGTATCTTTTACTCCGTAGTCCGATAGCGGTGAACTTTCTCCGACGGAAAGTCTTTTCGCGTCGTGAATTTCTATTCCGTTTGCCCCCAAATCGGACGCAAACGAAATGAATTCGTTAAAATCCATTTGCCATCCGTTATTTGAAAATGAAAGTTTCATAATTATTTTTCCTCGTAAATAATCTTGTTAAGCGCAGATAAATACGCCCTGATACTTGCGCCGATAATGTCTGTTGAAATACCGACACCAGAATATAATTTTCCGTTATATCTTAATTTTACAATGGCTTCACCTATTGCTTCTCTACCTTCTGTGATAGAGCCGATAGAAAACTCGTCAAGCTCGTAATGAGTTCCAACGATACTTTCAATCGCCCTGAAAGACGCGTCAATAGGTCCGTCACCAGCAGATAGTCCGCTAAAAGTCATACCGTCGCGCTCGAGTGTTAAACTCGTGGTGGCAGTTATGATATTACCACTGTTTGTTACGTAGTTTATAAGTTGATAAGTTTCAGGAACTTGCTGAGAAACGGTGGCAACGATAACGTCAAGCTCTTTGCTTCCGACGATTTTCTTTTTGCGTAGGTTTTGGTAAGTTTCAAAAACTTTTTCCAAGTCTTCGCCAGATAAATCGTATCCGCTTTGCTTTAAAATTTTCTCTAAACTTTCAACGCTATTAATTTCAATCTCTTTATTTTCTTCTTTTACGACCTGCTTTTTATTGTTTTCATAAGAAGTCATAATTTTTCTTACGTCAGTTGCAGATAGATTGATAGAGATACCGTGCTTATCACCGATTTCTCTTACCATATCAAATATTGCAACTATATCGGTTGCGTTCTCTGCCGATTTTTCAGTCTTTATACCGCACGCACCGCTTGAAATTCCGCCAAGCGCAACCGCCATTGACATTTTAAAGCGGTTAGTTGCTTGAATATATAAATCAACAGTTGATAATTTTTTAATATTTTTATAAAGGTCGCTAACGAAAATTTCGAACTCGTCAGGCGTTAAATTACCGGCGTTATCAACCAAAGTAACAGCCTTTGCACCTTCAGAAATTGCAACCGAAATTAATTCGTTTAAAATCTTAGGCTCGCTTCTAGTTGCGTCAAATAAAGATAGTTCGATGTCGTCGCACTTAGATTTAGCGTAAGAAACGAGTTCTTTTGCCATTTCGATAAGACCTTGTGGCTTTAAGTGAAGATTATATTCAATTTGAACGATAGAGCAAGGCAAGCTTATTTGAATACGCTTTTTTTGCGCGTTTTCCAAACTTAAAACTGCCTCGTCAATCTCGTTTTTATTCGTTGCTACGCAAGTTATCGCAGAATTTTGTAAAAAGGAGCACATAGTCTTAATCAGCACGCTTTCAGTGCTGTCTACGATAGGGCCAACTTCTATATAGTCTGCTTTAATTCTATCTAGTCGCTTCGCTAAATCTAGTCGTTCTCTAAAGCTTAAATTTTGAGAATATGCACCCGTTAGCGTCACGTCACTGATTAATACTTTTTTCATAATGTCCACCTTCTTTAAATTTTTAAAAACAAAAAGTCCCTAAGGCCGTTAAGCCTTAGGGACGAATAAAATCCGCGTTACCACCCTATTTATTGAAAATAAATTTTCAATCTCTCAATTAAAAACCTTCTAAGTCGCAGTTTTTATTGCGGAACGACTACCTACCTATACGGTTATCGCAGTTCATACTTCGGAGTGAGACGAAAATAACCCATCTTACGGTTTTCACCAACCACCGATTCTCTGAAAGATAGAAATTATTTTCTTAATTCCATCAACGTATACTTATATTTTAATAATGAAAATATTTTAAAACTTCTAAAATAACTTGTCAAGCAAATTTTACGCGTTTTTTCGAGTTTTATTCTTTTTTTTACAACAAAATTTTCCTTTCTTATTATATAATGCTTCTTATATAATATTTTCGGAACGCACAAGCGTTCACGACCTTTACGCAATTTTTTAAAATTGCTATCGAGCAACCTTTAGGTTGCATATCGAGCGAAACAACATTTTGCAAATTAAAGTTCAAACGGCGTTACTTGATATACGTAATAATTCAACCAGTTCGTGTAAAGCAAATTCGCCGTGCTTATCCACTTCATATCAACAGAAGTTAAACTATCGTCAACGAAATAGTTCTTTGGCGGTTTTATATCTAAACCTTTATTTTTGTCGCGAAGATATTCGTTTTTAAGCGTATCTCTGTCGTATTCAGAGTGACCTGTTAAAAAGATTTTTTTGTTATCTTTCGATTTTAAAATTGAACAGCCCGCCTCAACTGACGAAGCCAAAACTTCCAAGTCTTTACAAGCGTAGATATCTTCGTCAAGAACCTTCGTGTGACGAGAATGCGGAATATAGAAATTATCGTCAACTCCCTTTAAAAGTGGGTCTATAGCACACTTTTTGTGCGAAAAGATACCAAAAAGCTTTTCGTCAAGTGGGTGTTTTTGAATACCGTAATGATAGTAAAGCCCAGCTTGAGCACCCCAACAAATATATATTGTGCTAGTTACGTTTTTATCCGCAAAATCAAAAATTTGCGTAAGCTCTTTCCAATAGTCCACTTCTTCAAACGGCATATGTTCAACGGGTGCGCCCGTAACTATCATACCGTCAAATTTTCTGTCCTTAATCTCGTCAAAAGTCTTGTAAAACTTGTCAAGGTGCGATTTTGAAACGTTTTTGCTCTCGTGCGTTGCAGTATTAATAAATGTCACGTTAATCTGAAGTGGCGAGTTTGATAAAAGCCTTAAAAGTTGAGTTTCGGTTTCAACTTTGGTCGGCATTAAATTGACTATCGCAATCTCGATAGGACGAATATCCTGCGTTATTGCCCTAGCTCTTGCCATTACGAAGATATTTTCTTCTTTTAAAATGGAAAAGGCAGGTATGTCTTTAGGTATAATAATAGGCATGTTAAATTCCTTTTAAATTAAATTTTTTCAATCGCTTGCTTGATGTCTTGTAAGATATCGTCGATATGTTCAATACCGATAGATAAACGGATAAGATTTTCAGGAACACCTGCTTCAATCAAGCCTTCGCTAGATAACTGGCGGTGAGTCGTTGACGCTGGATGAATTACTGAACTTCTAAGGTCGGCTACGTGTGTAACGAGTGCGAGAAGTTGAAGGTTAGAAATAAACTTTTCGCAAGCGTCCCTTCCACCTTTTAAGCCGAAAGAAATCATACCGCCTGCGCCACCTTTTAAATATTTTACAGCAGTGTTATATTCTTTATCCCCTACAAGATACGGATATTTTACAAACTCAATTTTGTCGCTACTTTTCAAAAATTCAGCAACTTTTAAAGCGTTAGACGAGGTTCTTTCCATTCTTAAGTGTAAAGTTTCCGTTCCGAGATTTGTTAAAAATGCGTTCATCGGACTCATCATCATGCCCGTATCGCGAATAAGTTGAACGCGCGCTTTAACGGTAAACGGAGCAGTCTCGATATCTGCGTAAACTAAGCCGTGATAACTGTCGTCTGGCTCGTTAAACGTCTTATAGCGCGGGTTATTCTTGAAATTGAACTTGCCTTCAACGATAATTCCACCAACGCTCGTTGCGTGACCGTCCATATATTTAGTGGTAGAGTGCGTAACGATATTTGCACCTAACTCGAGCGGTCTTGCGTGAATTGGGGTTGCTAAGGTATTATCAACCACGAACAAAATTCCGTACTTTTTAGCAACGAACGCGTATTCTTCAAAGTTTAAAACGGTAATTGCAGGGTTTGCAATCGTTTCACCGAAAATAACTTTGGTATTATCTTGAATTGCGCTTTCTAATTCTTCGATAGTTGCGTCAGGCTTTACGAAAGTAATATCAACGCCCATACGCTTTAAGGTAACCGAGAAAAGATTGCTAGTTCCACCGTAAATCGTTCTTGAACAAACTATATGGTCGCCACTAGAACAAACGTTTAAAATCGCAGTCATATTAGCAGATTGACCACTAGACGTACAAAGTGCGCCAACACCACCTTCGAGCGCGCAAACTTTATCTTCTAAAACACCGCAAGTCGGGTTTCCTAAACGAGAGTAAAAATAGCCGTTATCTTTTAAGTCAAATAAGTTTGCAAGCTGTTCTGCTTCTTCATAGTAAAACGTCGTCGACTGAACGATTGGTGCAACACGAGGCTCGCCCACCTTTGGCGTATAGCCTGCTTGAACGCATAAAGTTTCGATTTTGTCAGTTTTGCAATTCTTTTTCATACCCATCTCCAACGAAGTTAATATATTATCTTATAGTATTCTAACATAAACCGCACTTATTTTGCAACTTTTTTACATAGTAAAATTAAGTTAATAAAAGTAAAAAATTACTCTTGACAATACAAAGAATTTATTCTATAATTGTTTTAACAAATTTTTCGGAGGAAAAACATGGCTAAAAAGAAAAAAGAAGGCGGATTTTGGGCTGACTTTAAGAAGTTCATATCTCGCGGAAACGTAATCGACATGGCTGTCGGCGTTGTTATTGGTGGCGCTTTCGGTAAAATCGTTACAGGTTTTGTAAACTACATCATCAACCCATTTATCGGTATTTTCATCAAAGGTGGAAGCTTAGACACTATTAAAACTATCATCACACCTGAAGAAATCGATCCTGTAACTTTAGAAGTGGTTCAGAAAGAAGTTGCTATTCTTTGGGGTACTTGGCTACAAACGATTATCGACTTTATAATCGTTGCACTTTGCATCTTTATCGTTATTAGAATTATTACTTCAATCCAAAATAAAGCAAAAGCAAAAGAACTTGCTGAAAAAGCAGAAGCAGACAGAATTGCCGCTGAAAAAGCAGAAGCTGACGCTAAGGCTCAAGCAGAAAAAGACGCACTTAAAGCCGAAGAAGAAAAGGCTTTCCGCGCATCTATTATGGCTCAGGAAGAACTGCTTAAAGGTATTTTAACTGAACTTAAAAAAGACTAATTTAACTAAAAATCGCGTGATAACCGTGTTATCGCGCGATTTTTTATTATTCTGCTAAAAAAGTTGCAAAATTAAAAAAATAGTGTTATACTGATTTAACAGGAATATTCGTATGGAAAACAAAGATAAAACAAACGAAAATATTAATAACAAAAATCTGAATAATCCAAATAATTTCAACTTTGATAATTTAATAAACTCAAAAGAGATTACAACCGTTGACGTTGAAACACTTCCCCACGCAGATTTAGAAGAAGTTATCGCAACTAATAAAACTGACGATAATACGGCTAAACTACTATTTGCGTTCTCCCTATTTTGGTCGATTGCTTTTTTAATTTGCACACCGCTCGGCGCGTTTTTTAGTGGCGAAGGTTTAAATTTATTCAAAGATTATTGGTACATACTTATAACCCCGTCAAAACTCGTCACCGACTACTTTAATATCGGTGGACTTGGTAGCAGTATGCTAAACGCTGCAATTTGCGGTTTTTTCTGTAACGCTGTAATACTTATTACTAAAAAGAAAATGACTCCAACCCTACTTGCAGCCTACTTTTTAGTCGTTGCCCACTGTTTTTACGGTCTGAATATTCTCAACTTTTTACCACCGTTTATGGGCGTACTTGTATATTCGCTAATAAGAAAGCAAAAGTTCGGCGACAATTTACATATTGCAATGTTTGCAACTTCTTTAGCTCCGTTTGTAAGCGAATTTTTATTCCGCTACCCAAACAGAGCATTCGTGTTCGGCGAGTTTAGTGTTACCGTGCTTGGCGTGGTATTAGCAATTACTTTCGGCGTTATCGCAGGATTTATAGTCCCTGCACTACTTCCTGGAACGACGCGCATGCACAAAGGCTATAACCTATATAAAGCAGGTATTGCAATCGGTATTTTCGGACTTTTCGTGCACGCTCTGTTTTTCAAAACTTTCGGAATTGAATCACCTAACGTAGTTTCTTACGAAAACTTGTTATACCATAAAAACCAAGATATCTATAATATTTTTATGAATATCTTCTTTGCGACGGTTTTCATAATAACGCTAATTTTCGGGTTTATCCTTAACGGCAAAACTTTTAAAGGCTATCTAAAACTTCTAAAAGATTCCGGGCACGACGTCGATTTTCCTAAAGAATACGGTATCGGTCTTACCTTTATAAATATAGGTATATACGGTCTTATGATTCTACTTTATATGAACGCTATTATCCTATTTACCGACGGAGTTAATTTCACGGGCGCAACGGTTGGCGTAATTATTGCAGCCATCACTTTTACCGCTTGTGGTCAGCACCCTAAAAACGTATTCCCTATAATAGTAGGCTACGTAGTGTACTACTTGATTGCGTTTGCAATTTCTAAAATTGGCGGTTTCACTCTCGGCTGGTCGTTATCTTCTCAAAGCTACATAAACGGTCTTGCGTTCGCAACGGGACTTTGTCCGTTTGCTGGAAAATACGGCTTTAAAATCGGTGTTCTTGCAGGGCTTGTTTGCGCGATAATCTGCTCGTCAACGTCGGCAATGCACGGTGGATTCGTTTTATATAACGGCGGATTCTCAGCAGGTTTAACCGCAATGGTACTCGTTCCTATTTTAGACTTTTTCAACGTCAAAAAAGTCAACGAATTTTAAAAAATATATGCAACGCAAGTTGCAATTCATCAAAAAAACCGCGCTATAGCGCGGTTTTTTCATTATAGACAGTCTTTCAAGATTTTTTCAACGTCACTAGGCTCAAGCTTTATAAAGCCGTTTATCGCTTTAAAATTACAAGCCTTTTTAGCCATAATTTCAAAATGAGTTTCGTCAATTCCAATCTCGGTTAAAGTGCTTTGAAGATTTAGCGTTTTAAACAAGAATTCTTCCATTTTCGAAATAGTTTTTTCTGCCATTTCCATATCGCTTAAATTCTTATCTAAGCCGAAAACGTTTTCACCGATTCCACGGTAACGCCAAGCCGTTTTTTCGCTTAGACAGTATTTCATCCATCTAGGCGTTACGATTGCAAGTCCTAAACCGTGTGTAATATCGTAGAACGCTGAAAGCTCGTGTTCGATTGGGTGGCAACTCCAACCGCCTTGCTTACCGCCACGGATAAAGCCGTTTAACGCCCAAGTCGAAGCCCACATAAGGTTTGCGCGCGCTTCGTAATTAGTCGGATCTTTTATTGCAATCGGCGCAAATTTAACGACCGTTTTAATAAGCCCTTCCATAACCGTATCAAGCATATAAAGGTCAGGGTTAAGGTTAAAATAAACTTCAAAAATATGGCTTATAATGTCAGCCGCGCCACAAGCTGTGTGGTATGCGTTTACAGAATAAGTAACCGTCGGGTCTAAGAACGAAACCTTAGGTCTTGAAACTAAGCCCTTCGTTCCAAATTTATCGTTCGTTTCGGGGTTAGAAACAACGCTGTTTACGTTCATTTCAGAGCCTGTTGCAGAATTAGTCAAAATACAAACGATAGGAAGTCCGTCTTCAATCTTTTCTTCGCCAGTGTAGAAAAGCCAAGGGTCAAAATCTACTTTCGCGCCTGCGCCTATTCCTTTAGTTGCATCAATCGTCGAACCGCCACCAACGGCAAGTAACACGTCGATATTTTTTTCTTTACAAATTTTTGCGCCTTCTCTTACTGACGAAATTTTAGGGTTTGGCTCGATACCTGAAAGCTCGTAAAGTTCAAGTCCGCTATTTTTTATTTCGCTTACGACTTTATCGTAAAGCCCAATCTTTTTAATAGAGCCGCCGCCGTAAGTCATTAAAACGCGCGTTCCGAACTTTTTCAATTCTTCGCCTAAATGCTTTAACTGATTTTCGCCAAAATACACCTTAACAGGTACGTCGTAAATAAATTCGTTCATTGTTTTATTCCCCTTTTATTTTATAATTGCAAAAATTAAAATTGCAAGACCAAGCACGGTAAGCACCACGCCAGTAATTCTATTAAGCATTTTTGCATCTTGCTTGTTCGCAATAAGTGCGGCAATCCTTGCCCAGATAAACGTAAAAACTACGCACAAAATAAGCGTTAGAATATCAGGCGCACCACCTGCTATAAAGTGTGTTACCGAGCCTATAAGCGCGGTAAACGTCATTATAAACACGCTTGTTCCTACCGCAGTTTTAAGTTCGTAGTTTAAAACGCTCGTAAGTAGCAGTAGCATCATCATACCACCACCTGCGCCGACAAAGCCACAGATAAAACCGACCATAGTTCCGCTTATAACCGACTGAATTATTTGTTTCTTGCGCGAAACGGACAGTCTTTTTTCTTTTGTGGTCATAACGGGTTTAACGATAAACTTTATACCTAAAATAAGCGTCATAACCATTGAAAAATTGCCCATTGTAGTTGACGGCAAAAGTTTTGCAACTAAACTTCCGATAACGGTAAAAGTCAGCACTAAAACCATCATCACAAGCCCGTTTTTTATATCAAGGTTTTTATTTTTCCCGTAAGTGTAGGCAGAAACTGCGCTTGCCAAAACGTCAGATGCAAGGGCAATTCCCACCGCAGTATACGGCTCTACACCCAAAAACACCGTCAGCATAGGCGCAATAACTGCAGCCGCGCTCATCCCAGCAAAGCCTGTCCCTAGCCCAGCGCCCGCACCTGCTAAAAACGTTATTAATATCGTAAACAAAATATCCTGCAAAATATCACCTATTCAGTTTCTTCTTTAATAAGCCCGGATGCTTTTTGCCACTTGCCTGAAAGTAGTCTAACGCCGAAAAGAATTCCGCGAAGTATCCAGTCTGCTATCATACCCCACCAAAGCCCGTACGCGCCTATTTGAATAGGCAAAAGGTCGGTGGTTAAGATAAAGCAAAGACCTACGCGCATAAGTAGCATTGAAATGATAGATACGACCATTACGTATTTAACGTCGGAGTTCGCCTTTAGCATCGAGCACGCGCCAAATGACATTGGATAAGTAAACAGTTGAAATGCAAAGCATAAGTTCAGGCAACCGCGCCCAATTTCAAGTGCTTCTTTACTTACGCCGTAAAGTTTCATAAGAAGTGGCGAAAGCGACCAAAATACTGCGATAGAAAGCGCGTTTCCTATATAGGAAATTGCAAGCATTTTCTTCATATAGTGCTTGACTTGTGCAAGTATTCCCGTGCCTACCGCCTGCCCGATAACGGTTAGCATACTCGTGTTAATGCCGTTGCCGACGATACAGCCCAGAGTGTTGATACTCATAGCGACAGAGTTTGCCGAAGAATGCACGTTTACCGCCTGCCCGTTTATAATCAGATTGTAACACTTAAGCGAAATGAACGATAAAACCAAAATTTTTCCAAGTTGGAAAAAGGTGTTCTCTATTCCACCGGGGATTGCAAGTTTTGCAATCTTTTTAGTCATTTGAAGGTCAATTTTCGGTTTTTCAAAAATTTTAACGCTTATTAAGTTTCCTTTCTTAGAAAGTAGATAAGTCAAAAATACAGGTGGGAATATTCTTGCGATAAGTGTTCCGAGCGCAGCGCCTATTACGCCTAATTCAAATACGTAGATAAATAGCGCGTTAAGTCCAATGTTTAAAATAAAACTGAAAAATGCGCTCGTCATTGTGTTAAGACTCTTTCTCTGCGCCCTAAGTAGCGCCGCACACGCGTAGAAAATAGATAAAAGCGGATAAGATAACGCCGTTACGTAAAAATATTGATAGGCAAAATTAAGAGTAATTTCGTCAAGTTCACCAAAAAATAAATTGATTATTTGATGATTAAAAATTAAACTCAAGCCCATTATCACAAGCGAGAACAAAAACATTAAAATTATAAGTTGTTTTGCGCTTTTGTTCGCGTCGTCAATATTTTTCGCGCCTATGTATTGCGAAGTTATTACCGCACCGCCTACGCCGAACGCTGAAAATAACTGTATTATTAAGTTTGATATCTGGTCGACGTAATTTACTGCCGTAAGTGGCGCATCCCCACTTGTTCCCTTTATGTGCGAAACCATAATTCCGTCAAAGAACCCAAGCGACATATTAAGCGCAGATTCAACGACTATCGGAACGATTAAAAGTATAAGCGCCTTAGCCGTAAACAGCGTCCACCTATTTCTTACTCTTTCCATATTTTAACCCTTATATAACATTATAATCGAAACTCCCCCAAAAAGCAATCTATTAAGATTAATAATTATTTATTAAAATATAATTCTAATAATAAACTTTTTTGAAATTTGTAATTCGTATTGCTTTTTTAATAAATTAGTGATATACTAACTATGCTACACATTTTTAATAACCTAAAACTAGGGCATACTTTAGGTAAAAACGTATGCTCTCGCCTGGTTTTAGGAAAAAATGTGTAGCAACATTGAGAGATGCGTTTTTCGTGCGCTCTCTATGGGCGCACTTTTTATTCAAAGGAGAAAGTTATGGAAGGTAATGTTTTTAATCGTCTAAACCAGGAAATTGAAGATTTAGCAAAAGAAAAATTATCCAAAATGTCTAATGATGAAATTGACGAAAAAGCAAAAAAATACAAAAACAATTTAACAAGAGTTTATACTATTTTTGGCGTCTTATCTGCAATAATATTTATTTCATTTTTCTGTTGTTTACCATTAATCACAGAAGGTGAACCTATAGGAACAGGCGTACTTGCTTTTTGTATCGTTATTGCAATCGCAATAACGTCACTTTTTCCTATTTTGTTATTTATTGATATTAGTAAAGAACCGAAAGAATTAGCATTACGAATGTTGAAAAAAGAAATGGAAAGTGAAGTTATCAACAAAATCAATGAAACACAAGTCAATATTGTTGACAGCAATTTTATTTTATCTAAAACAATAGATATAATGGCTAACGGTTGGTCTTCTACAAAACTTTTAATAGATAATGAAAACAAAAAATTTATCTATCAAAATGGTAAATCATATTCAAAAACTTATAAGTTTTCAGATTTAATCAACTATGAAGTTTATGAAAATGGTCATAGTAAAGTGAAAGGTAGAGCAGGTTCAGCACTTATTGGTGGAGCATTTTTTGGTTTAGGTGGTCTTATTGTTGGTAGTAGTATGAGTCGTAATATCGACGAAAAATGCAATCAACTAAAATTGATTATACGCTTAAATGATATTGACAACCCACAGATTGTCATTAATTATATCGATAATGCAGATTTAGATAAGTCTAGCAAGTCTTATCGAAATATGAAAGAAAATTTGCAATCTGTTTGTTCAATGCTTGAATATATGTTAAACGAAAAAACGTTAGAGCAATCTTACGTGATTAAACAAGGAAATCAACCAACAGTAAAATCAAATAAAGAACAATTACAAGAATTAAAAGAAATGCTTGACGATGGTTTAATTACTCAAGAAGATTTTGAACAAAAGAAAAAACAAATTTTAGGTTTATAATTATAGATATGAAAACATACGATACTATTTTATTTGGTAATGGATTAACTAAAGCGTTGTTTTTTAATTTCAACAAAAATATTAAAATTCAAGATTTTGACAACTTTTTTTATTCGTTTTTATATGAAAATGAAGAATTTAAAAAATCTTTTTTTAAAATATTAGATTCAAATTTATATAGCAATTATTATATACTACCAGATACAATTTTAGAAGTTGAAAAATTATTAGTAGATAATATTGAAAAAATAATAGCAAACGGATTTGAAGTTTTTGCAGGTCAATTATCATTAGATAACGAACCGCTAATAAAAGATGCAAATATATACTATCACTCTTTATTTAATTATTGGTGGGATAAGCACAAAAAATATTTTAATGAACCACATTGTTTAAATATAATAAAAAATTGCTGTGAACGTTTTAAAAAATTGGGAATACAAAATTTTTATACAATAAATTTCGATAAATATTTAGATAAATTTGTTAATGTTAAACATGTTCATGGTAATTTTGTTGAAAATTTAACCGATTTAGAATAAATGCGCGCTAGTTTGCTTAATCGTCAATCAATTATTAATAAATGCCTTTCGGGAGCAACTGGGTATGAGAAAAAAAATTATTTAGAATGGTTAAATAAAGAACATGTGCAAAATTTTGATTATGAATTTATGTTTACTCAAGATAAAAATTTTGGTAAATTATTAATTTATGGTGTTAGATTTGCTGATTCACTTCTTATACCAGAAGAACTGTGGAAAAAGAATTCACAGTTTGATCTTGATCTCTTAAAATACGTTGATGGACATATTATGATGCGTTTAGATGAATTAACAGAACAAGGATTAGTATCAGAAATAACAATATGTTATTTTAAAGAAGAAGATAAAGAACGTTATGAAAAGATTTTCACTAAAAGAACTTGTAGAAAAATTATAAAGTATATTGATTGCAATGAGATCTATTATTAAAAATCATTAATTATATAATTTTGCTTGCTTGCGCAAGTTGGCAGGTTCAATTCCTGTACACACCAAAAAGCGCACCCACAACAATAAGTAAATCATTATTAATCACGCCAAAAGGCGTGGATGGAATCGCAACTTGTTGCGGTATGGAATTGATTGCAAAGCAATCGTATGGAATCAAGCCGCAGGAAAATACACCCTTGGTGATGCCATACGCCTACGGCGATTACATACACGCTTATGCGTGATTTCATACCAAGCCTGTGGCTTGGATAAAAAAATTCGACAAGTCGAAGCTTGTCGAATTTTTTTTGGTGCACGTAACAGGACTTGCAGATGTTTTGGAAACGCTTACGCGTTTGGTTGAAACAAGTTTCAACGCCAAAAATCATTAATTATATAATTTTACTCGCTTACGCAAGTTGGCAGGTTCAAATCCTAAACGCACCAAAAAAGGCACACCGAGTGGTGTGCCTTTTTTGGTGCACGTAACAGGACTTGAACCTGCATGAAATTGCTTTCATTAGAATCTGAATCTAACGCGTCTGCCGATTTCGCCATACGTGCTTAAAAATGTGAAAAACCGTACTATAGCACGGTTTATTCGTTAGTTTTTAATCTTTGTATAAGTTCTTCAAGGTTAAAAATGTCTTTGTTTAAGCGGTTTACAGAAGTCTTAATACACTCGCCACTTGCTTGGTAGTTATTAAGCGTTAGACAAATTTCTTCAAGGAGTGCGATATCAGAATTTTCTGCACCGACCAATATTAAACTTTCAATAGCGTTTGCTTTTCTATATCCGTTTGTAGCAAACTTGAGCGCTTTTTCGCAAAGAACTTTATCTTCATAGAGTTCTAGCGCGTAACAACTTTTTATATATTCACTAGTTAAAAAGTCGTAATAGTTATCGCGTGTAACGAGAGTTTGTAAATAATCGTTAAAACTTTCGTGTAAAATCAGTTCGCCAACGCGCGTATTAATTTTTTCGTTATCTTCAAGTTTTATTGAAAGGTTTGCAAGCCTAACCAAGTTTTCGATGCTGTCGTCTTTTTCGTAAGCCCTTTCAGCGTAAACGTAAGCGCGACTGTTCACCCCTATATTTTCGTAAGTTTTAGAAAGTTGAGAAGGCGCGAAAACAGCCATGCCCATAATCACAAAGCATACTGCGACTATGGCGCAAAGCAAGGTTATAGCAACAACTTTTAAGCCGTGTTTAAACATACTGCGCCCCCTTTTTTTGTTTATTTTACCACAAACCGTCGTTTTTTTCAATATATTTATAATAATTTTTTTGTATTTTATTAAAATAAATCAAAATCTTTCATTAATCGAAAAAATAGAAAATATATTGTTAATAACTTAAACATTAAGGTGGTAAAAAATGAAAAAAGTTTTATTATTTCTTACGTTAATTTTGTCGATTACGGCACTTTTCGGCTGTAAAAGTCAAAAAGATTTCAACGAGTACATAAGTCAGTTACGGTATGACGTACTTTTTGCAGAAAACGATTTATGTTCAATTTCGTGCTATTTAGAAACACGCGAAAGTCCGTTTGTTTCCGACGGTATTGTAAACGCAAAGGAAAACCTTGTAATTTTAAAGCTTTCGCCTAAAAACGACGAATTGAAAGATTTCGGAGTGTCTTTCACGACAGACAAAACCTACACCGAAAACTTTTCCTTCGAGCCAAGATTTAATTGTTACGTCGCTACCGTTTCAGTTGAAACCATGCCAAGCAAAAATCTAAAAATAACGCTTTCTGACGAGAACGGAAATAGCGATATAACGCTAACTTCAAAAAAGCAATCCTCGACGATAGCTTACGACAAAGCGTTATCTTTCGTTTATTCTCAAAACAAAGAAAAAATCGACGACCTAATATCTAGTGACGATAATTTCGAGATTAACCTTAGACTTATCTCTGAAGAACAAGATTTTTGGTTTGTCGGAATTACTACAAGTGAAAACAGTTTTTGCTTTTTAGTTGACGGAAAAAGTGGTAAAATTATCGCGCAAAAAAACATAAATAACATATAATTAATCGACTTATAGCGCGATTAAACAAATAAAATAATTAAGGCGACTGAATTTTTCAGTCGCCTATCTTTTTAGTTTAAAGCGTTTGCAATGGTTTGTGCTATATTAGTGTTTAACAAGATTTCGTTAAGTGGATTTTTCTCGTAAATGATATTTGAGATTGGGCAAGCCCTTAAAACTTCGTCGCAACCGTTTAGCATTCCACTTGATGCGAACGCATTAATTATTGCAAAGGCGCCGAGTATTACACCTACGCAAAGTGCCGTGTTTACGATTACACCTACGGTACTGTCTGCTACTCTAAACACGATATTATCTCTGCAATTATCGGTAAATTCTAAAAACTTCTTATGCGCTAAAAGCATAATCGGGTAAGAAATTATAAACGCGACGATAGCAATCAAGCCAAGTGCTATATAGTAAGCCACCTGCTCGCTTGTTACGTTGAGTTTTGCAAACAAGCCGTTCGTTTCACCGATAACTTTTACGATAGCAAACTTTAGACCGTCAATCGCGCCGAGTTTATAGACGATAAGGACTATCAAAGCAGATAGCGCTACCGCAAAAACAATGACTAAAAGCGAGCCTATAATGCCGTATGAAGTTTGAAAAAAGCCTTTTTTAATACCACGCCACACTGCAAAAAAGAGTAGTAGCACGACGGCTAAGTCAACTAATAGATACATATTTCACCCACAAAAGATTATATGTCTTATATAACTATTATATAAGAGTAAATTTAATTTGTCAATAGTTTTTATTATAATGCAAGCGCACGCTTGCAATTTATGAACGCCTGCGTTCAATTTATGACGGCGAAGTCGTCAATTTATGCAACGCAAGTTGCAATTTATTTTTTAAAGCTGTCTTTTAGAGATACGATTTCGGAAAGAATAATCTTTTCGCCGTCAACCATTTTCTTATAATATCCCGTTCTAAGCATTTGGAAGCAACTGCCCGTCTCAACGCTGTCGATATATTTTTCGCAAACGCCTTGATAAATAGTACGGCTGTTTTCGTTAATACGTTCTGAAAAATCTTGACCTTGATATTCGGCGTCTTTTAAAAGGTAATCGTACTTACGAATTTCGCAAGGAACGAAGCTTTCTGCGCTTACCCAGTGAATAGTACCTTTACATTTAACGCCTGAAGTGTCGTTACCGCTTTTTGAATTTTCAACGATTGAAACGTGAACTTCTTTAACGCTACCGTCGTCGTTTAATACGGCGTTTTCGTACTTGACGATATACGCGCCTTTAAGTCTGACTACGCCGTCAGGTTTAAGGCGGAAATATTTTGGCGGTGGGTTTAAAGAAAAGTCGCTTTGTTCGATATAAATTTCTTTGGTAAAGAGTACGTTTCTCTTGCCAAGTTCCGGTTTATTAGGGTTAATCTCGACTTCAACTTCTTCGCTAGCATCAAAATTGTCGATAACGACTTTGAGTGGTTCAACGACAGCCATAGCGCGTTCTGCGTTTTGGTTTAAGTTGTCGCGAATAAAGTGTTCAAGATAGGAAATTTCAATTTCAGAGTTAGATTTTGCAACGCCAATTTCGTCGCAGAACTTTTTGAGTGCGTCGCTTGGCACACCGCGATTTCTAAGTCCCGTCAAAGTCGGCATACGTGGATCTGACCAGCCGTCAACTGAACTTTCTTCAACGAGTTTTTTAAGGTAACGCTTACTCATAACTAAGTTAGTAACGTTAAGTCTAGCAAACTCGATTTGGCGAGGTTTATGTTCAACGCCCGTATTTTCAACCGTCCAGTTATAAAGCGGGCGGTGGTCTTCAAACTCTAAAGTGCAGAGAGAGTGCGTAACCTTTTGCATAGAGTCGCAGATAGGATGAGCAAAGTCGTACATAGGATAGATGCACCACTTATTTCCCGTACGGTGATGTTCTGCGTGTAAAACGCGATAAATTACAGGGTCGCGCATGTTAATATTAGGCGACTTCATATCTATCTTAGCGCGCAAAACCTTTTCGCCGTCAGCGTACTTGCCGTCGCGCATTTCTCTAAAGAGTTTAAGGTTTTCTTCAACCGTTCTGTTTCTGTACGGACTTTCCTTACCGGGTTCTGTAAGCGTTCCGCGAAGGGCGCGAATTTCGTCACCCGACAAATCGCAAACGAACGCCTTGCCGTCTAAAATAAGTTTTTCTGCTAAAGAGTAAATTACGTCAAAATAGTCTGACGCATAGTGAATTTCAGCCCACTCAAAGCCGAGCCATTTGATATCTTCTTTGATAGCGTCAACGTACTCGGTCTTTTCTTTTGATGGGTTGGTGTCGTCAAAGAAAAGATTACACTTTCCCCCGAACTTTTTAGCAACGCCAAAATTTAGGCATAAACTTTTAGCGTGTCCGATATGCAAATAGCCGTTAGGCTCTGGTGGAAAACGCGTTTGTACTGCGCTTACCTTCCCTTCTGAAAGTTCTTTTTCAATAATTTCTTCAATAAAGTTTTCGCAAATCATTTTAATGTCCTTGCTCGCGACTTTCGTGCGCGCGTTAGATTAATTATTAACATTTTAGCATTATTTTTACAAATAATCAATCAAATTGACAGATTTTAGCGCAATTACTTGACAATATAGCGATATTTTAATAAAATATCAAGGAAATTAAAATTTAGAAGGTAAAATTATGTCAAACAATCAAGTTACGATGGATAAAATTGTTAATCTTTGCAAATCGCGCGGTATCATTTTCCCCGGTAGTGAAATTTACGGCGGTATGGGCAATACTTGGGATTACGGTCCTATCGGCGTAGAAATCAAAAACAATATTAAAAAATGCTGGTGGAAGAAATTCGTTCAAGAAAGCGAAAATTCTTACGGCGTTGACGCTGCAATCTTGATGAACGCACGCGTTTGGGATGCTAGCGGTCACACCGCATCTTTCTCAGACCCTAAAATGGACTGTAAAGAGTGTAAAACTCGCCACCGTGCCGACAACCTAATCGAAGCGCACTCTAAAGGAACGGTTAATGCAGACCTACTTTCAAACGAAGAAATGGAACAATATATTAAAGACAACAACGTTTGCTGTCCAAGATGTGGTAAGTCTAACTTTACCCCAATACGACAGTTCAATCTTATGTTTGAAACTTCACGCGGTGTAACTGAAGAAGGACAAAACAAAATTTACCTTCGCCCAGAAACTGCTCAAGGCGAATTCGTAAACTTTCTAAACGTTCAAAGAACGACTCGCGCAAAAGTTCCGTTCGGTATCGCTCAGATCGGTAAAGCCTTCCGTAACGAAGTTACGCCGGGCAACTTTATCTTCAGAACTATCGAGTTTGAACAAATGGAGCACCAATTCTTCTGCAAAGAAGGTCAAGACCAAGAATATTACGAAATTTATAAAAATCTTGCGTGGGAATTTTTAAAATCTATCGGTATTGACGAAAGTCATATTCGCTTTAAAGACCACGACAAACTTGCACACTACGCAAAAGCTGCGTGCGATATTCAATATCAATTCCCTATCGGCTGGTCAGAGCTTAACGGTATTCACAATCGCACTAATTACGACCTATCCCGCCACCAAGAATATTCTGGAAAGAGTATGCTTTACGTAGATCCGTTCACGAACGAAAAGTATATTCCTTACGTTATCGAATACTCAATCGGTGCAGACAGACTTATGCTTGCAGTCCTTTCTGAAGCGTACGAAGAAGAAACTCTCGAAAATGGCGAAACCCGTCAAGTTATGCACTTCCACCCTGCAATCGCTGCTTATAAAGTTGCTGTTTTACCACTTCAGAAAAATCTTTCTGAAAAAGCGCGCGAAGTACAAAAGATGCTCGCAAAACGCTTTATGGTAACTTACGACGAAGCAGGCTCTATCGGTAAACGTTATCGCCGTCAAGACGAAATCGGAACGCCGTACTCTGTTACTATCGACTTTGACACGATGGAAAACGACACCGTTACCGTTCGCGACCGCGACACGATGGAACAAATCAGAATTAAAATTAGTGAACTATCCGACTATATCGCAGAAAAAATTGCTTATTAATCGACTTATAGCCTAATTTTTGCCGTTTTGAAGGTTTTCAAAACGGCAATTTTATTTTTGTTTTTAAATTAAAATTTCAACAGTTATTTTTTTCACACGAAAATAACTTACAGTTTTCGCTAAAATTACACTTAGTTTTTACAAAATTTGGTTGACTTTAAATGATTTATCATTTAATATATTATTAACTAATTCTCGACAGGTAGTTTATGAACAAAATTTTACTTGACAAATTAAAAGAATCGCTATTATCTGTACTTCCGGTCACGGTAATAATTTTAGTTTTAAACTATATTTTGCCTGATCCGTTACCATTTTACGAGATTTTAAAATTTGCAATCGGTGCAACGATGCTTTTTTTTGGTATGGTTTTGTACAACTTAGGAAGTGAAACGGCACTTAGCCCTATCGGTGAGACTATCGGTAACAGAATTACGGGTACGAAAAAAATCCCTGTTATTTTGCTCGTCGGTTTTATTATTGGTTTTATCGTAACTATTGCAGAACCTGACTTAATAGTTCTTGGCGACCAGCTCGGTTCAATAAAGTGGACGTTAATTATAACGATAGCAATCGGAGTTGGACTATTCTTAGTGCTTGCTCTTACGAGAATTATTAAAAAATTAAGCCTAAACCTTGTTTTAATCGTGCTATACGGCGTTTTATTCGCACTTGTTATATTTACCGAGCAAAGATATATTCCACTTGCGTTCGACTCTGGTGGGGTAACGACAGGACCTATAACAGTTCCGTTTATTCTGGCACTCGGTATCGGTATTGCTTCGGTTTTAGGTGGTAAAAACAAAAAAGAAGACAGTTTTGGTATAGTCGCACTTTGCTCTATCGGGCCGATAATTTCGGTTATACTTCTTTCAATGATTTTTAAACCTGAAATTGACTCAAGCATAACTACTCTTTCGTCAGACAGCGTACTAGGTGTTTTAAAGCTTTTCGCGACTAACATGCCAACCTATTTAAAAGACGTATTAATCGCGCTACTTCCTATTACTCTTTTCTATTTTATAATTGACTTCTTTCTTATAAAAACACCTAAGCGCAGACTTAAAAAGATTGTAATCGGTTTACTTTACACCTACGTTGGACTTTCACTCTTTTTAGCAGGTGTAAACGTCGGCTTTATGTCGGCAGGTTTAAACCTTGGTCAAAGAATAGCGTCACTTAGCAATAACTACGTACTTATTCCAATCGGAATGGCAATCGGTTGCGTTCTCGTTCTTGCCGAGCCTGCCGTTCAAGTTTTATCTAAGCAAGTAGAAGAAATTTCAAACGGTAATATTAAAAAGAAAACAATCGTAATTACTTTATGCGTTTCAATGGCAGTAGCCGTTGGGCTTTCTATGCTTAGAGTAATATTCCAATTTTCCGTACTCTACTACCTAATCCCCGGCTACTTAGTCGCGTTAGGGCTTACGTTCTTTTCGCCTAAGGTTTACACGGCTATTGCGTTCGACTCGGGTGGAGTTGTGTCAGGTCCTATGACTACGGCGTTTATGTTACCGCTTGCAATCGGCGCGTCAACCGCAATCAGCGGTGCTGGTGGCGTACTTTTAAATGCGTACGGCGTTGTTGCGCTCGTTGCGCTTACCCCACTTATCACGATTCAAATTTTTGGTATAATAACTAAACAAAAATCGAAAAAGAAAACTATCGTTCTACCGAAAAATATCGTTACGCTATTTGAAGGCGATATTATTGAACTTGACGTAAAAAGATAGGAGATTATATGAAAAATAAAACCGAACTTGAACTACTGGTTATAATTGCACCACGCGGTTATAGTGATAAAATTACAGAATCTATCGAGATTTTGGCGCACTTTCCAGCGATTGTAAGAAGTAAGGGAACTGCCCCGAACGATATTTTAAGCACGCTAGGTATTGGCGAGCCTGAAAAAGATTTACTTCTTTCATTCTGCGAAAGAAAAAACGTTGATTATATTTATCAAATGCTTGAGGAGCAGTTTGAGTTAAAATCTAAACAACGCGGTATCGCATTTACTATCCCCGTTTCTGCAGTTGGCGGAAACGTAACGCTACAAATACTTCTCGGTAAAACGAGAAATCTTATTTAAGGAGAACGGCTATGAACGAATTAATCGTAGTAATAGTAAATCAAGGCTTTGAAGAAGAAGTTATGGAATCTGCGCGCGCCGCTGGTGCGCGTGGCGGTACGATTTTCAACGCGCGCGGAACGGCTAACGCCCAAGACGAAGTCAAATTTTTAGGCGTTACCCTACACCCCGATAAGGAAATCGTATTTATTCTTACAGACAGCGATAGCAGAAACACTATAATGACTGCAATTAAGGAAAACACGGGATTAACTACCCCGGGCGCAGGAATTATCTTTTCGCTCCCCGTTGATAGCGTTATGGGTATCGGCAAAACTTCAAACGACGAAGAAAAACCCGACGAAACGGACGGAACAAATTCTTAATTTTTAGCATAATTTATATAAAATAATCGGCTATAAGTCGATTAATTAATAAATAGGAGAAGTGATATGAAGCTATTTAAAAAACTTTTCGTTTTTTTAACAGTTTTAGTTTTAATGCTAACAGTTACTGCTTGTACTATTGACGAAAGCGAACTTAACAACCTTTTAAACGGGTTACTTACAAGCAATAATTCGGCAAACGTAACGACCAGTAACACTTTGCCTGTAAGACCTAGCACTTCTACTTCAAGTAATTACGGCGTTGACAGTAGTAGCGAGCCTTACTATCCGATAAACCCAACAGAGTCTACAAATTCAAGCATTTACTTAGTTCCACCGTCACCGCCTGTTGAAATTTTGCCTCAATATAGTGCTAGTCAAGAATCAAGCAGTTCTAAAACTACTGTAACACCACCTACTTACCAAACAAACGGCTTATACTCTTTTGAAGCTACACTTGCTCCTTATGAAAAAGTATACGTATTTGATGAAAAAACAAACATCAAACCGTTTACCGTTTCGCAAGGTATAAAAACAACCACGTCTTCAGGAAAGATCGCAAAAGACGGTTCAGCAATAGGATATATGTTTACGTATGGCTTTCAATTAGGCAAAAACGGCTCGTTTGATAACAAATCTTTACAAATAACGACAACCGGCTATCAACAAATTGAAATATACGCTTCCGGATCAAGTTCCGGCGTTATTTCTGGCGAGCTTTGGGTTATCGACTCTCAAGGCTATGTAATCGACAGTGCTATAATTTTGTTCGGAACGGTTCATAGTTACGTATTAACAATGCCATCCGAAGGCACATACGCATTAGTTGCCACAATGGAATCCAGCATAACCGTATGGGGCGTAAGCTTTATTGAGAACGCATAAAAGCCTTTACATAAGTCGGTTAACTAAACAAAACCGCAACTTGCTTATTCGCAAGTTGCGGTTTTTTTATCTAAATTCTTCGGGTACGAATTTATACAAACTTTCGATCGTTTCATTATCGCACTCTTTCGTGTTTTTAAGCGGAAAATCAATACCTAAATTATCATATTTAGACTGACATATATTCCTAAACGGCAAGAGTTCGATTTTTTGAAGATTTTTGTACTTTTTAGAAATTTCCACTACCCTTTTAACCGAAGCTTCACTGTCGGTTAAGTTTGGGACGACTACGTGCCGTACCCAAAGTGGAACATTTTTCTTAGAAGTCAGTTCTAAAAATTCTTCTACCCTTTTTAAACTTCCACGCGCATAAGTTTTATAATCTTCTTCTGTTACAAACTTAATATCGCACATTACAAGGTCGCAATACTTTAAAACTCGTTCTGCTTTTTCAAGGTCACAAATTCCCGAAGTGTCTATCGCGGTGTGAACGTTTTCAGCCTTTAAAAGTTTGAAAAGCTCTTCAATAAACTCTGGTTGTAATAACGGTTCACCACCTGATACGGTAACCCCACCGTGTTCGAAAAAATAAGGCTTATAACGCATTATCTTATTAAATAAGTCGATTACGCTAACTTTTGCACCTGTTATATCCCACGTATCGGGGTTATGACAGTACACGCAACGAAGGTGGCAACCTTGCATAAACACGGTCACCCTTATTCCCGGTCCATCAACAGCACCAAGGCTTTGAAAGGAATTGATAGTGCCAAACATAATTAAAGTTGTCCGTGGAAAGTTCTTGAAATTACTTCCAACTGCTGTTCGCGTGAAAGCTTGTGGAAGTTTACGGCATATCCTGAAACTCTTATAGTTAAGTTTGGATATTTTTCTGGGTGATCCATAGCGTCAATCAACGTTTCGCGATTGAATACGTTTACGTTGATGTGTTGCGCTTTTTGGGCAAAGTAACCGTCGATAATATCGACTAAGTTTTTATATCTTTGCTCGTCGTCGTGACCTAGCGCTTCAGGAATTATTGAGAAGGTATTAGAAATACCGTCTTTACAGATATCGTAAGAAAGTTTTGCAACAGAGTTAAGTGATGCAAGCGCGCCGTTTTTCTCCCTGTTGTGCATTGGGTTAGCACCCGGAGCAAAAGGTTCACCAGCCTTTCTTCCGTCTGGAGTTGAGCCCGTCTTTTTTCCGTACACTACGTTTGACGTGATAGTAAGAATTGATAAAGTATGCTCAGCATTGCGATAAGTTGGATTTTTGCAAAGCTCTTTATAGAAAAGCTCGACTTGTTCTTTAGCAATATTATCAACTCTGTCGTCGTCGTTACCAAAAGCTGGGAACTCGCCTTCCGTGATAAAGTCGGTAATAAGCCCCGTTTCGTCGCGAATTACTTTAACTTTAGCGTACTTAATAGCAGAAAGTGAGTCGGCTAAAACTGATAAGCCTGCAATACCGAACGCCATATAGCGGTGAACTTCGCTGTCGTGAAGTGACATCTGAACTTTTTCGTACGCGTATTTATCGTGCATATAGTGAATAATGTTCATTGCAGTAACGTAAGTTTTTGCAAGCCACGGACGGTACTTGTCCATAAGCGCAATTACTTTATCGTACTCTAAATATTCGCCTTGATACGGCTCGCCCTTAGGAGCGACTTGGTCACCCTTCTTCTCGTCGCGACCACCGTTAATCGACATAAGCAAGAGTTTTGCAAGGTTTGCACGCGCACCGAAAAATTGCATATCCTTACCAACGCGCATTGCAGATACACAGCACGCGATAGCGTAATCGTCGCCGTAAACTGGGCGCATTACGTCGTCGTTTTCATATTGAATAGCGTCCGTATCGCAAGAAACCTTCGTTGCGTAACGCTTGAATGCTTTTGGCAAGTTGCGCGACCATAAAACGGTTAAGTTTGGTTCTGCGCTCGAGCCAAGATTGTAAAGTGTGTGGAGTATTCTGAACGAGTTTTTCGTAACCAAAGTACGACCGTCAACGCCCATACCACCGATTGCTTCAGTAATCCACATAGGATCGCCTGCGAACAATTCGTTGTATTCTGGCGTTCTTAAGTGACGTGCCATACGAAGCTTCATAACGAAATCGTCTAAAATTTCTTGAATTTGACTTTCCGTATAAACACCATTTTCTATGTCACGCGTAAAGTAAATATCTAAAAAAGTGCTTACTCTACCCAAGCTCATAGCAGCGCCGTTTTGTTCTTTGATTGCTGCAAGGTATGCAAAATATAGCCATTGAACTGCTTCTTTAGAGTCGGTTGCAGGGTTTGATATATCAAATCCGTAGCTTGATGCCATTTTCTTAAGATCGTCAAGCACTAAAATTTGTTCGTGAAGTTCTTCAACTTGACGAATATCTTCTGCACTAACGATAGTTTGCGAATATTTCTTTTTATCCTTTTTCTTTTCTTCAATCAAAAAGTCTACGCCGTATAAAGCAACTCTACGGTAGTCGCCGATAATTCTACCACGACCGTACGCGTCTGGAAGACCTGTGATGATACCAGAGTGGCGCGCAGCACGAATATCTTCGTTGTAAGCACGGAAAACACCGTCGTTATGTGTCGTACGGTAAATAAACTTTTCTTCTACTTTGTCAGATAGCTTATAGTTGTACGCAATACACGCCTTTCTCGTCATATTAAGACCACCGAACGGGTTTACACCACGCTTTAACGGCTCGTCAGTTTGAATACCAACGATAATTTCATTTTCACGGTCTAAATATCCCGGCGCATGCGAAGTCGGGGTGATAACAGTTTCAGTATCAACCTTTAAAACACCACCGTTTTTTGCTTCTTCTTTAAATAACTCGTTTAATTTTGCCATTAAAGAAGTCGTTCTTTGAGTAGCTGGTGCTAAAAACTTTTCATCACCTTCGTACGGTGTATAGTTGTCTTGTATAAAAGAGCGAACGTCAATTTGATTTTTCCAAGCGTCGCCTTTGAAACCTTTCCAAGCATTTATGAATCTTTCCATACTCTCTCCTTCCACATGCCTAACATGTGTTATTTTTAGTTTTTTATGTAAACTTTAACCTTAATTTCTCTTTGCTAATTTAATATACCATACGCAGGTATATTGTGTCAACAGATTTTTTAAACAAACACAATATATTGTGATAAATTTTTTATTGAAACACAAAATGTTCGATAAATTGTTTTTTAAACTCCAAACGTTCGACAAATTAATATCCGCCCTTTTAGCAAAGTAGCGGATATTTTAAGTTAACATCAATCTTTTTTGTCGTCACGAATAGACAAATATAATTCGTCAAGTTGTTTCTTTTCAACCTTAGACGGAGCTTCACTCATAACGCAAGAAGCGTTTTGAACTTTAGGGAAAGCGATAACGTCTTTAATTGACTCAGTTTTCGCAAGAAGCATCGTAAGTCTGTCAAGACCAAACGCAAGACCACCGTGCGGTGGAGTTCCGTACTTAAACGCGTTTACGAAAAATCCGAATTTCTTTTCGATATCTTCGTCGCTGAACTTTAAGATATTGAAAATCTTTGCTTGAAGTTCACGAGAATAAATTCTTATAGAACCGCCACCTGCTTCTTGACCGTTGATAACAAGGTCGTAAGCTTTAGCGCGCATCTTAGTAGGGTCTACGTCTAAAAGGTGTAAATCTTCGTCTTTCGGTGCAGTGAACGGATGATGCATAGCAACGTATCTTTGTTCTTCTTCGCTATACTCGAACATTGGGAAATCTACAACCCATAAGACGTCGTATTTATCTTTATCGAATAAATTAAACTTTTCTGCTAGGTGTAGTCTTAAACCGCCTAAAGTGTTGAACACAACGGTATCTTTATCTGCAGAAATAAACACTGCATCGCCGTCAACTATATCTAATCTCTCAGAAAGTGCGTCTATAAGCTCGTTATTTAAGAATTTATTGAAAGAAGACTTAACTTCTCCACCGTTTTTAACAAGCCAGCAAAGACCTTTTGCGCCTAAAGTTTTTGCAAATTCTGAAAGGGCGTCTAAGTCTTTTCTTGAAAGATTTTTAGCACCTGACTTAAAGTTGATTGCCCTAACGCTACCACCTGAAGAGATAGCAGATGAGAATACTACGAACGGAGAATCTTTAACGATATCGGAAATATCTTTAAGCTCCATTTCAAAACGAGTATCAGGCTTATCCGAGCCGTAGCGAGTCATAGCTTCTTCATAGCTAAGCGTTCTAAAATGGTCGCTACCTAAGTCGATATTAACGGCATCTTTAAAAATTTTCTTAACCAAGCCTTCAACCGTGTACATAACGTCGGTTTCTTTTTCAACGAAACTCATTTCAAGGTCGATTTGAGTAAACTCCGGTTGACGGTTAGCGCGTAAATCTTCGTCGCGAAAACATTTAGCAATTTGATAGTATCTATCGTAGCCTGCAATCATTAAAAGTTGTTTATAAAGCTGTGGAGATTGAGGTAGTGCGTAGAAACAGCCTTCGTGAATTCTTGACGGAACGAGATAATCGCGCGCGCCTTCTGGGGTTGATTTACCCAAAAACGGCGTTTCGATTTCCATAAAACCTAAGTCGTAAAGGTATTGTCTTGCACTCATAGCGATTTGCGAGCGAATTTTAAGATTGTTTTGCAAAACCGGACGGCGCAAATCTAAATATCTGTATTTAAGACGTAACGTTTCATTTACTTGCGTGTCGTCGATAATTTCAAACGGAGTAAGCTCGGCTTCAGATAAAATTTTGATATTTTCAGCCAAAATTTCAACTTCGCCCGTCGCAATCTTATCCGTTTTCGAGCTTCTTTCGCGAACAGTTCCTTCTACTGCCAAAACGTATTCCGAGCGAACAGACTCTGCCTTTTCAAAAAGCGATTTTTCAGAAACGGTTTCGTCAAGCACGATTTGAACGATACCCGTTCTGTCGCGAAGATCGATAAATATTAAACTTCCCAAGCTTCTACGGCGTTGCACCCAACCTGTTACCACCGCTTTTTCACCTACGTTTGAAAGCCTAAAACTTCCGCAGTATGCAGTTCTTGTAAGACCGTTCATAGATTCAGACATAAATTTCCTTCTTTTTGCGCAAAATATGCGCGCGTATTATTAACTTTATTAATTTTACATAAAATGTAAATTAAAGTCAATAGAAAACGCGCGCAATTTCAAAAAATTGAGAGCCTATTTTTGTTTCTAAAAAACTTATCCTATTTGCTTTAGTCCGTAAACACTAATTGAGCCACCTTTTGAATAAATTTCATTTCCCGATTCGTCAAAAAATCTAATTCTTAAATTGTCGATAAAGCTTTGCCCTATATCCTTACCTATCGTCGTTTTGGCAACCAACCCAATAGCATCACCCGTATCAAGAGAGGCTTGTTGCTTTTCGACTTTTGCAAAATTTGCACACATATTAAACTTAAAAGATACGTGATAAGTTTCGCTATAAAGCGTTAAATCGCTTTCTTCGGTGTCGTAAACGATAACGTAAGACGAGCCGATTTTCGTCTCAATTCTAGTTGAAACGGGTGTATTTGGCTCGCTTAGGTTAAAAGGAATCTCCATAAGCGCAAACAACTCTTTATACCTTCCACCAAGACTGAGTTCAATCTCACTATCTTGTGGAATTATTGAATACGCAACCTGCGCCCACTGAAGGTCAGATTTTTTTACGTAGTTTGAAGTGATGTCGTTACCACTTGCGTCGCACTCAGCCTTTTTTGCCGTGTATTCACCGCTCTTTAACTTATCAATTTCTTCATTCAATTCGTCAACAGTCGGCGCATTTAATGATTTTGCAGAAAGAGTAACGTCACCCGAAAGACCGTTGACGGAACTAACGATTTTTGAATTTAAAAACTTGTTTATTTCGTCTATTTTCCCGTTTACACGGCTGAGTAAAATTTCTACTTGAGTGCTACCACCTAAAGAAAGCATAGTTGAGTTTACCGAGTTTTTAATTTCAATATTGAAAACCTCAGAATTTAAAACGACGGTACTTTCATCGTTTTCAAATAAAATTTGCGCTAATATCTCTCCTGCAACCTGAGTATTTTTTCCTTCAGCCACCCACGATAGCAAAATAACGCTTTCATCATCTTGCGGTAACGTAGTCAGTTTAATAACGTCGCCACTATCGTCTGGATAGGTTAATTTTAAATAGGCAGAAAGCTTAGACAAATCAAGCTCGTTATAAAATTTATCGAACTCAAACGTAAAGGTTTCAACACCACTATCCCCTTGAAATAATGGTTTTTTAATGATTTTTACTTTTCTTTGATTATACATAATCCCCCTTGACCTTAATTCCCTAATGGTATTATAAACCAACTTTTAATTTTGTCAATAACTCTCTGCCAACGAATTTTTCGTTAGAGCAAGTAAAAATGAGTTCGACGATTTGTCGAACTCATTTTATTAATTTTTAAAAATTATGCTTTTTTCTTTTTTAATGCTACTACTAAAATCACAGCTAAAGTTGCAACGAAGAATATACTACTTTCAGCGCTTGCGTTTGATTTACAACCGCCAGCACTTGGTTCTTCGTTTTTGCTAAGATCTTCGTTACTTTTATTAGGTCTAGTGATAGGAGATTTTGAAGTTTCTTGTGTAGAGTTGTTTTCTACTGCCCCGCCTTTCGAAGATTCTACCTTAGAGTTAGTTGTAGTTTCTTCTTTTGAAGCTTGTGGCTTAGAGCTGTTTGCAGTTTCTTCTTTTGAAGCTTGTGGCTTAGAGCTGTTTGTAGTTTCTTCTTTTGAAGCTTGTGGCTTAGAGCTGTTTGTAATTTCTTCTTTTGAAGAGCTTGAACCCGTGTTATCATTACCACCTGTTGAATAATTGACTCTTATACTACCAACGAGTAAAATTTGTGTTTCTTTACCGTCCATAAGTTTAAAGACCGGTTTTTCGCCGTTAGTAGCGTAATCGTCTGTAGCAATTGCAAAGCCTTCGTAATTTTCGCCTGTTGATACCGTGCTTGCTGGCTTAACTTGAGTAATGCTAGGAGTATTTGCGCCGTTAAAAATTATTTGAACGCTCAAGTTCTTTTTATTGTTATCCGTTGCGGCCCACAAAACGTCTTGGGATACGTCGTAATCAAGCGCCATTGCGCAACCAAGACCTGTGTCTATATCAGCAATCTGCACCGAAGTTTCGTCTTTATTTAAAATATAAGCATATACGTGACCGTTGTCTTCTAACGCAACGAAGAACACGCCGTTTGCAGCTTGATTTGGATAGTTGCTGCTTTTGAATAAGCCACCCTTATTTTTATCGTAAAGTTTACCTTCGAGCTCGCTGTTAGAAACCCACTCAACGGCCTCAAGTCCTACGTTCGAATCGCTTACTTTTGGCAAACTTGAAGTTAAATTCCACTCTTGAGTAGCAACCACAGTATCTCCGCTTGCTTTTGGATCTACCTTTAAAACCGCGTTTTTACTTACACTTTTATTAGCAGAGTCCCTTTCAGTACAAACGTAAACGAAACCTTCTTCGTCAGCCGTTATACCTTCTGTATCAGCGGCTTTAGAACTGCTTGGATTAGTTTTAAATTTAATTTTTTTACCTTTTCCTTTGCTATATCCGCTAGCAAACGATAAAGTTCCGTTTTTCGCCACGTCTAAAACCCACATCATACCGTCGCCGTTTTCAACGACGAAAAGTTGCCCGTTATAAAAATCTAAACCTGATGAATCGGCAGAAAACAATCCTTCGCTCTGGTCGTAAACAGTAGTTGCGTTGTTTCCCGGCCAGGTTATTTCAGTCGCAGCAAATGCTACTAAACTATTTGCACAAAAAAACAGCGCAAACGCAAAACATAAAGAGATTAATAACTTGTTAATTTTCATAAATTGCCTCTAACGTTTATTTTCACGACAATTATATATTATTCCATAAAATTTCGTCAATAATTTCTCAAAAATTTTCCAAAATAGATATAAACTAAACACAAAAAGATATTTGCAGAACTTTTAATTAATTATTAATAAAATAGAAAAATAGCAAAAACCGACCTATAGGTCGGTTTTTGCATAAAAAGCTATTCTTCTTCACTATCACAAACGCCTTCGCTTTGACAGCCGATAGGCTCGTTTTTAAGCCTGACTAAAACAGCGTCGTCACCAATTTTTTCTACGCAACAAAGGTTTACTAAAAACTCGTCAGAAGGTAGTATCGTTTTTTTAGAAACGATAAACGCAAGCACTCTACCATCAGGGAAAGTAAACACTAAATCAGTTACTTTACCAAGGTCTTTACCGTCAACAAGATTGACGACTTTTTTCTTTTTTAAACTGCTATAATTTAATTCCATACACCACCGTCTACGGTATATGTTATTCGCTAAAATTCGTTTATATTCAACAAATTTTATTTTTAATAGTTTTTAAGGCGTTTTTTTCTAATCGGGAAACTTGCGCTTGCGAAAGCCCTATCTCATCGGAAATTTCAGTTTGAGTTTTACCTTCATAATATCTTAAATATAAAATTTTTCTTTCTCTGTCGCCTAGCTTTTTGATGGCTTCGGTAAGTGCAACCTTTTCCGTCCAGTTATCTTCGGTATTTTTCTCGTCTGCAATCTGGTCAAGAAGTAGTAGCGTATCCCCTTGCTTATTATATACGGGGTCGTAAAGTGAAACGGGGTCGGAAATAGCGTCAAGCGCATAAACGACTTCTCTTTCGCGAATTGCAAGTCGCTTTGCGATATTCTCCGTAGTCGGTTCACCGTCTTCTGCTTCGATTTCACTTCTGGTTTTTAAAACCTGGTACGCAGTGTCGCGAATACTTCTTGAAACGCGCAAGCTGTTCTTTGCACGAAGATATCTTTTAACTTCGCCAAGTATCATAGGAACTGCGTAGGTTGAAAACTTTACCCCGACTTGCGTATCGAAATTATCGGTCGCCTTAATAAGCCCAATGCACCCTGCTTGAAACAAGTCGTCAACCGAAACCTTAGAAGATGAAAACCGTTTGATTACGGATAGCACCAGACGCATATTCCCCAAAATAAATTTTTCTTTTGCTAAAAGGTCTCCGCCTTTTATTTTTAAGAGTAAGTCGTTGCAATCTTTAGAGCCAAGGCGCGGAAGCTCGCTTGTGTTTATTCCGCAAATTTCAACTTTTTGTGCCATAAACTTTCCTTTTTTCGCTGTCTTTTATATAGAAAAACCAGCCTATAGCACTATTATCGGCTATTTTTGGTTTTTTATTCCAATTTTGAGAAAGTTTTAAATCTGCAAAAATTTAGTAAAAAGTTATATTTTAATCGTTGACATTAATAATTAAATATAATATAATATTTTTTAGTATGTATAGTGATTTGTTTGTTTACCTACGATAGACAGGCATTTCAAAAGAAAAACAAGCATAACAATCTACTAAAGGAGGGCTGGTATGGCTCATTTACAAGAGAATGCTGTCAAGAAGATTGTAGAAATCTGTGACAGATACGCTCAAGAAAGAACCCCACTTATGATGATTTTAAGCGATATTCAAAAGGAATACGGCTATATTCCGCTTGAAGTTCAGGAAATCGTTTCAGAAAAGACAGGTATTTCGGTTGCTGAAATTTACGGCGTCGTTACCTTCTATTCGTTCTTCTCTTTAAAACCAAAGGGAAAATACGTTATCGGTTGCTGTCTTGGAACGGCTTGCTACGTTAAAGGCGCACAGCAAGTAATTGACAAATTTTCTGAAATTATCGGCATTAAACCAGGTGAAACTTCTGAAGACGGTTTATTTACCTTAGACGCACTCCGTTGTATCGGCGCTTGCGGTATCGCCCCTGCCGTTACTATCAACGGTAAGGTTTACCCAAAGCTTTCCGTTGACCAAATTCCTAAAATCGTTGAAGAATATAGAGCGTTGGAGGCAAACTAATGATTAAAAATTTTGAAGAACTCAATCAATTAAGCGCAAAATGCGCAAGCTGTCTTGACGCAAAGTTCACAGGCAGCGACGGAAAAAGACATATCGTTTTATGTGGTGGTACAGGTTGTCTTTCTTCTAATTCTGACGAAATTACTAAAGAATTCAGAAAGTTAGTTGCAGAAAAGCATATCGAAGACAAAGTTACCGTCAACCAAGTTGGTTGCTTTGGTTTCTGTTCTCAAGGACCTTTCGTAAAGATTTATCCGGAAGATACTCTTTACAGACTTGTAAAAATCGAAGACGTTTCGGAAATCGTTGAAAAGGATATTATCGACGGTGAAGTCGTTGACAGATTGTTATACATCGACCCAAAAACGGCTGAAAAAGTAACTAAGCAAGAAGATATCAACTTCTACAAAAAGCAAGTTCGCGTTGCACTTCACGGTTGCGGTAGCATTAACCCTGAAGATATCAACGAAAGTATCGGCGCTGGCGCATTCAAAGGCTTAGCACGCGCACTTACTATGGACAGACAAGACGTTATCAACGAAATTTTAGAATCTGGACTTCGCGGTCGTGGTGGTGGTGGCTTCCCTACCGGAAGAAAGTGGCAATTTGCTTACGCTCAACCAGACGGCGAAAAGTACGTCGTTTGTAACGGTGACGAAGGTGACCCGGGCGCGTTTATGGACAGATCAATCCTTGAAGGTAACCCACTTGCAGTTATCGAAGGTATGATGATCGCTGGTTACGCTATCGGCGCACAAAACGGTTACTTCTACGTTCGTGCTGAATACCCTATCGCCGTAAACAGATTAAAAATTGCTATTAAGCAAGCAGAAGAACTCGGTCTTTTAGGAAATAACATCTTAGGTACCGACTTTAGCTTTAACGTACATATAAGACTTGGCGCAGGCGCGTTCGTTTGCGGTGAAGAAACTGCACTTTTAAACTCTATCGAAGGTCAAAGAGGTATGCCTAGACCACGTCCACCGTTCCCAGCGGTTAAAGGTCTTTGGGATAAACCTTCTATTATCAATAACGTTGAAACACTTGCTTGCGTTCCTTATATTCTAAGAGAAGGTAAAGATGCGTTCTCAAGCCACGGTACTCAAAAATCTAAGGGAACTAAGGTTTTTGCACTCGGCGGAAAAATCAACAACGTAGGCTTAGTTGAAGTTCCTATGGGAACTACTTTACGCGAGCTTATCTATGATATCGGTGGTGGCGTTCCTAACGGCAAAAAGTTTAAAGCAATTCAAACGGGTGGTCCTTCAGGTGGATGCTTAACGGCAGCTGACCTTGACGCTGAAATCGACTTTGACAACCTTGTTGCTAAAGGCTCGATGATGGGCTCTGGCGGTGCTATCGTAATGGACGAAGACAACTGTATGGTTGACGTTGCTAAGTTCTATATGGAATTTATCTGCGACGAATCTTGCGGTAAATGCACTCCTTGCCGTATCGGTACTAAGAGAATGCTTGAAATCCTTACTAAAATTACTGACGGTAAGGCTACTATGGACGACTTAGCAGAACTTGAAGAACTTGCAGAAAACGTCAAGAGTAACTCTCTCTGCGGTCTCGGTCAAACTGCTCCAAACCCTGTTTTATCTACCTTAAAGCATTTCAGAGACGAATATATCGCTCACATAGTTGACAAGAAATGCCCTGCTCATACTTGTAAGAACCTTATGATTTACGATATCGAAGCTGACAAGTGTAAAAAGTGTAGCCTTTGCGCTCGCAAATGCCCTGTTGGCGCTATTTCTGGCGTTGTCGGTAAAGAACCTTTCGTTATCGACCAATCTAAATGTATTAAGTGCGGTATGTGTATTGCTTCTTGTAAGTTTAATGCTATCGTTAAAAAATAAGTGGAGGAATTACAATGTCTAAAGTAAATATTAAAATTGAAGGCATACCTTTCGAGGTAGAAGCCGGTCAAACGATTTTAGAAGCAGCCAAGGCTTGCGGTTTTGAAATCCCTTCGCTTTGCGCTTTTAATCACGGAGAATGTTCAAAAGGCTCCTGCCGTGTTTGTCTTGTTGAAGCAACCGGCGCTAGAGGCTTAGTTGCATCTTGCGTATACCCTGTTAGCGAAGGTATGGAAATTACTATTTCTTCACCAAAAGCTACTGCTGCAAGAAGATCTTCTGTTGAACTTTTATTATCTAATCACAACAAAAACTGCCAACAATGTGAAAAGAACGGCAAATGCGAGCTTTTACACGTTGCTAAAATAACCGGTGCTAGAGACGATATGTATCAAGGTGCACAAACACCTACTACTCTCGACCGTCTTACCCCTTCTATCGTCAGAGATACGTCTAAATGTATCCTTTGCGGTAGATGTGTTGAAAGATGTAAAAACGCACACGGCTTAGGTATTTTAGGCTTTGAAAAGCGTGGTTTCAACACTATCGTTTCCCCTGCTGAAAACAGAAGCTTTGCTAACTCTCCTTGTATCCTTTGCGGTCAATGCGTAAGCGTTTGTCCAACGGGTGCTTTAATGGAAGTTTCTGAAATCGAAAAAGTTGATGCAGCATTTAAAGCCGGTAAATACGTAGTAGTTCAAACTGCCCCTGCAGTAAGAGCTGCGCTCGGCGAAGAATTCGATATGCCTATCGGCTCGCTCGTTACAGGTAAAATGGTTTCTGCCCTAAAGCGCCTTGGCTTTAAGAAGGTATTTGATACTAACTTTGCAGCAGACCTTACTATTATGGAAGAAGCAACCGAACTTCTTGACAGAATCAATAACGGTGGCGTTCTCCCTATGATTACTTCTTGTTCTCCAGGCTGGGTAAACTACGCTGAAATTAACTACGGCGAACTTTTACCACACCTTTCAAGCTGTAAGTCACCACACGAAATGTTCGGTGCTATCTTGAAAAATTACTACGCTGAAAAGAACGGTATTAAGCCTGAAGATATGTTCGTCGTTTCTATCATGCCTTGTACTGCTAAAAAGTACGAAAAAGATAGACCAGAGCTTTCTGTAAACGGTCTTAAGGACGTTGACGCTGTTTTAACTACGAGAGAGCTTGGTAAACTCATCAAGCGTTCTGGTATCAACTTTACTAAACTTTCTGACTCTGAATTTGACAACGATATCGTTGGCGAATATTCAGGTGCAGGCGTAATCTTCGGAACGACCGGTGGCGTTATGGAAGCGGCTCTTCGTACTGCTGCGTACACCCTAACAGGTAAAGAACTTGAAAAAGTTGAGCTTACCGAAGTTCGCGGTTTCGAAGGTATCAAAGAAGCATCTTACAACTTAGCAGGAAAAGAAGTTAGAATCGCAGTTGCTCACGGTATGAAAAATGCTAAAGTTTTACTTGACCAAATTAAAGACGGCACAAGCAAATATCACTTTATTGAAATTATGGGCTGTCCGGGTGGCTGTATCGCAGGTGGCGGACAACCGTACGTAAAACCTTGCTTCTTGCCAAACGAAGGCGCTGATATTTTAGATACTTACAAGCAAAAGAGAGCAAGCGCGCTTTATTCTGAAGACGAATCAAAACAAATCAGAGTTTCTCACAAGAACCCACAAATTATTGACCTTTATAAAAACTTCCTTGGAAAGCCAAACTCTCACAAGGCTCACGAGCTTCTTCACACTACTTACGTAAAGAGAGAAAAGTTCACGAAGTAATAAAATTACAAAGGGTAGTCCAAACTTGGACTACCCTTTTTTTTGCTTTAATCGTTCTATAAGTCGATTATTGCACTTTTTATAGGTTTATTTTGTTTTTCAAAACCCTTGCTTGATAGAAAAATCCTAAAATAGAGCCACCTATAAGAAATACCGTTCCAAACAGCGTCGTTAAAAAGTTTACCGTTTCGTTTGATAAGAAATCATAAATATAATTCGTCGAAACGTTTACGTTTATAAACCAACCGAAAAAGACTTCAAGCGTTATAACCGTTATTACTATTGATAACGCTTTGAATACACCTGATTTATTTCTGAAAAAGCACACTAGCGTGTTATCGGCAACCACTACGAAAACAACTAACAAAATTACGTTCAACCATTTAAAAATGATAGACGTTTTTCTAAGGGCACAAAGCGCTGGAAAATCTGCAAATTTAAAAACTTCGTTTGCTCCACCGCCAAAAGTAAAAGCAAGCACTATTCCCAGTATGATTAAGATTGTAGAAATCAAATTTAAAACTACGGAAACGATTTGTTTTGCTAAAAGATGTTCTTCAATCGTTGCCGGCACGCTTAACATTACGTACCCGTGCGAACCAAAAAAGCATTTTTTAAATCTATTTGACGTTTTTATGCTCATCATACAAAGTAGCGTACCGCCGATACCTGCAAAAAGCATAATCGAGAAAATAAGCGACAGTTGCGCGTTGTAATACCCCATCGACTCAGGATTTAAATTTTTCATTAGCGACGCTGAACTGCAGGTTGAAATTATTGCAGTAACAAGTATTACGAGCAAGATTAAATAAGTCGTAAAAATCGGTTTAATTTCATACTTTAACAATTTTTTAAGAACGTATCCGCGCACTTTTTTGACGTTTCCGTTTTTATCGTAATCGGAAACAGGAACGCTGAACGGACTGTCAACCATAACTTTTTCTTCTACGCCCATCTGAACACCTCCCTAAAAAGTTCGTCAATACTCTTTCCTTTCTCTAGGCGAATTTCTTCGGTCTTTCCCGAAAGCACGATTTCACCGTTTTTAATAAACAAAATATGGTCGAAATAATTTTCAATCTCGCTTATTAAATGAGTACTGATAATTAGCGTTGCATTTTCATTTTTCATCTTAATTATCGTCTCGAGTATGTAATCGCGCGCAGCAGGATCGACGCCAGCGATAGGCTCGTCTAAAATATAAAGTTTCGCATCTCGCGATAAGGTTAAAATAAGCGCAAGTTTTTCTTTCGTACCTTTTGATAAGGTTTTAATTTTAAGCGCTGGATTAATTTGAAGTTCTATTAGCATTTTCTCGGCTTTAGGCTTGTTAAAGTCGTAGAAAAAATCTTCGTAAAACTGCATTTGCTCGTTAACCGTAAAATCGTTAAAAAGCGAGTACGCATCAGATAGGTACGAAACGGCAGATTTGGTTTCTACACCGCGTTCTTTTCCCAGTATTTTAATACTGCCTGCCGTCGGGGTTAAAAGCCCAGCAATAAGTTTAATCAAAGTCGTCTTGCCACTGCCGTTAGGACCTAAAAGTCCCACTATAGCACCGTTATCTTCAAGTTTTAGGTTTACGTTAGACAAAGCAAGATTATCTTTGTACATTTTCGTAAGATTTTCGCATTCTAAAATATATTCCAATTTTATCCACCTCCTTGCTACTATTATACTACCTATATGTATCTGTGTCAATCCCCAAAATAAAACGCCGAATTTCTCGGCGCTTATTCTTGTTCTGCTTTTTTAATTTCCTTTCTTAACCTTGCAACAATCTTTTTTTCAAGCCGTGATATGTACGACTGCGAGATACCTAAAAGGTCGGCAACTTCTTTTTGGGTAAGTTCTTTTCCGCCACCTAACCCAAACCTTAAATTCATTATTTGTCTTTCGCGTGGGTTTAACTTTAAAATCGCGTTTTTAAGTTGCTCGTGCTCGGCAGAAATTTCTAAATTTTTCGAAACGACGTCAGAGTCCGTTCCTAATACGTCGGATAGTAGCAATTCGTTACCTTCCCAATCGACGTTTAACGGCTCGTCAAACGAAACTTCGCCTTTTATCTTTGAAACGCGCCTTAAGTGCATCAAAATCTCGTTTTCAATACAGCGTGAAGCGTAAGTTGCAAGCTTAATTTTCTTTTCCGCGTCAAACGAATTTATCGCCTTAATAAGCCCAATCGTCCCGACTGAAATAAGATCGTCAAGCTCAATCCCCGTGTTATCAAATTTTCTCGCTATATATACTACAAGTCGCAAATTTCTCTCGATTAAAAGTTTTTTAACTTCACTATCACCGTCAGCGAGAAGTTTAATTTTCTCTTGTTCTTCTTCGCTATCAAGTGGCTCGGGCAAAGTTTCAGCACCCGACATATAATGAATATACTGTGGCTTGCGAAAGAGTTTTAATATTAATTTTTTAATTTTTGCAAAGAGTTTTTTCATATTTACCCCCTAATAACCGTGTTATAGCCTAATTTATAGAAAAAATGCACCAATTATTATTTCTGCGTCATCGCAAAGTTTATTCGTGCTTTTATTAAACCCTAAAACCGCGTCAAAAACGCGAGTCGTTCCGTTTATTGAAATCGTCACGCTGTCAATATCGTATAAAGCAAGGTCACCTATACCGCTAGCCGTCGTTATCGGCATAAATCTTGACGCGCTTTTTCCGTTAAACAATTTATCAATCACCTCGCTTTCGCAAACGAGAACGGGAAGATTCGTTTTTGCATCAACTAAAGTGTTTCCACTGTCGACAAAAGCCGTAAATTTTTTGCGTATTCCATTAACTTCAAGCGTTATTTCGCACTCGAAATTTTTGTTTAGTTTATTAATTTTAGAAAGAGTAACCTTTTTTATTATCTTATAGCATAAAAACGCGACTAAAAAATTTATACCGACGGGAAGTACGCCTGCATTTTTGACACCTTCAGTTGAATAGTCAATACCTAATAAACTTAAAACGCCTATTATCGTACCGCCTACTGCAAAAGTTAACAGAATAAAAACGTTTAAAAATTTCAGATAGTTAAAAACGGTCTTATGCTCGCACGAAATTAAAGTTATAAGCATTGCAAGTATAATTTTTATTAAAAAAGATATACCGTCGTTAAGATTAAACATCGGAACTATCACCGCAATTATAGTTCCTACGATTGCACCGAGCGAAAGTCTAAAAAACGTGGAGCGCGTTTTGGTAAGTTTCGCCGTTCCCTTTAAAAGAAGGTAGTCCATTATTAAATTATCAATAATAGCATATTCAAGATAAACTTCCATAATACTACTTTATATAAATTTAACCCAAAAATTATAACTAACTTTGTTACATAATAAATAATTTTGTCAAAACTAAAAACAAAAAACCGCGCTATACGGCGAAAATCGCCCTATAGCGCGGTTTTTTATAGTTTTATATAAAATGCTATTTCTTTCTCTATTAGTGAAGTTTTCGCTAGCGAAAATGAAGTTGTGCTATGCACAGTGAAGTTGCTCACTTTTCTCGCAGTGAAGTTAAGTTTGCCAATAACTTCGCCGTTAGGCGAAACTTCACTCACAAAGTGAACTTCACTATCGAAGATAACTTCACTTGCCCAAAGGGCAAACTTAGTTTTAGCGTGAACACTCCGTTAAGAGTATTCACGCTAATTGCCGAGCGTTTTTTAATTAAAATTCTAAAAGTTTTAAATATTCGTTTTTGTCAACAGCAGCAAGGAACAAGTATAATCTTGGACCTTGATCGCTACCGATTAATAAGTTATAGAACACTTTGAAGAACTTTTGTTGACGAGCCATATTTTCTTTCTTCGTCAAGTTTACGTCGTTTATAATCGTGTATAAATAACTTTGGATATCTTTATCAGTAAAACCTTCGGTGTTTTTAACGTATTCGTAAAGGTTTTTAACCGCAAGCTTTTCTTCTTCGTCGCAAGCGTCGTAAAACTCTTGATTTTTATTTTCTAAAAGTTTATACATCTTTGACGGTTGGTGATTCGTAATCCAATTCTTAACGCGCGCAAGTCTTGATTCGTCAGCCTTGTCAAACTCAATGCCGATTTTACCAAGTAAAGCTTTAACTGCATCAGGTTTAAAATCAACTACCGTTGCAATACTTGCTAAAACGCCGAACGGAACTTTTGACTTAGTCTTGTCGCCGTCAATTAAACTAAATTCGTAAACCGTTTGATTAAACTCGTCACTAGTGCCGTTTTTAACTGCCTCTAAGCCCTTATCAAACTCGCTATAATGGCGAATAATAGTGTCGTCAAAATTGAACGCAAACGGTGCTTTAGGCTCGTATTTAGCAAAGAGCCATCTAATCATATCAGGCTCGTACACCTTTAAAAGTGTAGCAGGCGTAATGTTGTTACCTGTAGAACTGTGCATATCGCCAAGTCCAGCAATAGAAAGCCAGCCGTAACCTTGGAAAAGCGGTGGTTCAACCCCTAAAACGTTTTTAGCGATATCGCTTGCTACGACGTAGCTACCGCTTGATGCGGCGTGGTCAATACCACCCGGTTCAAAGTCAACCCCTTCAACGCCCCAACGCATTGGCCAGTCAACCTTCCAAACGAGTTTAATAAGATTATATTCGCGAATTTTAACCGTCTTAGTTTGACCACACTTTTTACATCTGAAAGTAATTTCTTCGCAGTCGTCAGAAACGGATAAAACCTCGGTAAAGTCTTTCATTTCGCAGTCGCAGTAAACGTTTAACGGATAGTAATTATCTCTGTCGTCTTCCGTCGCGTCCTGAGTTTTATAACTCATTAAAATGTCGTAAATTTCTTTACGCTTTTTGAGTGCGAAAATTATGCCGTCAGCGTATCTTCCCGAAGTGTATTCCTTTGCTTGATATCTATAATCTGCACTAATACCAAGTTCTTTTAAAGAATTTTCAAATTCCTTTTCGTTGTATTCGGCATACGTAGAGTATACACCGTACGGATCTGGAATATAAGCGTAAGGCATACCGATATATTTTTCAAAATCAGGACAAATTTTTACAATGTTTGACGGCGCTTTTCTAAGTCTGTCAAACTCGTCCCACGAAAATAATAATTTTGCTTTTTTACCCATTTTTTCAAGAGCCTTGCAAACGTAGAAACTCGTTGCAACGTCTCTGAAATTTCCGATGTGCACAGATCCACTCGGACTAATACCAGCGGCACAAACGTACACGTCTTTATTAGGTTTTCTTGCTATAAGTTCTTCAGCAATTTTCTCTGCCCAATGCATAATTCCACCTCTAAATTTGGTATGTTTTATTGATTTAATCGACTTATACGCCGATTTATTAGTTTTCTAACCTTTTTTAACTCTCTCTTCAATAGCCCTTGCGACTTCTTCAGGAGTAAGGCTTGTAGTATCAATTACGCAGTCGTAATTTGATAAGTTTAAAATATCTAAACCGTAAAAGTTTTTATATCTTAACGCTTCGCTTTTTCTTCGCGCGGTAAGTTTATCAAGTGCCTCGTCTACGCTTTTATACCCTTCGTCAGCGCGACCTGCATTGAACACTCTCTCTGCTGCAACGCGCGGATCGACTTTAAGGTAAAAACTCAAGGTTGAAGGAACGAAATGCCACGCAAGACGCGAATCGAAAATAAAATTACCGTCTACACTTTCGTAACTTGCTAAATAGTCGTCAATCTTTTTGTCGTACGCTGGATTTCCTTCGATATGGCGGTTAAATTCTTCTATCGTCATACCTTCTTCCTGCGCGAGTTTTCTTAAAATAACACCCGTTGAAACTCGAGTTACTTCGTGACGGGAAGAAAGTATTCCCATAACGGTACTTTTACCGCTACCTAAGTCCCCTGTTATCGAAATTCTGAATTTTTCCATAATACACCTATAAACTTTAATAAGTATATATTATTTAACTAATATAGTCAACAAAAATACAAGTTGAATTTTATAAAACTTAAACCGAAATATTCTGTTTTTCTAAAAACGCGATAATCGGTTTTGTCAACAACTCAAACTGTAAAGTATCGTTTGGATAAACCGCGCTAAAAGTCTTTTTAAGTCCGTCAAATAAAATTTTTGTTCTCGAAGTTTTTTCTCTTACGTCTAAAACTACCGTAACCATAAAAATTTGCGGTACTTCCATAAGTTTAGTTTTTGCCGATTGAGATAGCGCAAATAAACTTTTTGCTCTATCAAAAAGATTTCCGAACCAAGAAATTTCAAGTGCAAACTGCAAATTGTTCTCGTTTGCATTTTCACCTTTAGAAAGTTCTACGGCAATAAAGAGTGCTTGCAAATATTCGTTTACCGACTTAAGCATCTCGGCGCGATTAAAACTTATTTTGTTTTTCTGCGCTTTGAAATATTCGTAAAACTCGGTAGCGTCTTCAAAGAATTTTTTAGCCGTCTTTTTAGCGAACTTATAGTTCTTTTTTTCAACACCTAATTCCGAAAACATATCCATTTGACTTTCCCCCGCCTCAAGGTCAGCCCTTTCCCGAACAAAGGGCTGACCGTTTTTGGGGAATTTTTCAACCTGTTTTATAGGTTTAGGTATATTTACGTTTTCTTGAATTTTATCTTCTTTTTTGGCAACCGATTTTTCAGATTTTTCAGTGCTTAATTTTTCTTTCTTTACAGATTTCTTTTCTTTAGATTCAGATTTTATCGTTTTATCGACGTATAGCGCGACTTTTTTATTTTCTTTGCGCTCTTTAAGGTCGACGGTTTCACCGTCAAAAAAACCTTTATCGTAAAACTTAATCTTTACTGTGCCTGGCAAACAAATAGGTAAATTCAGGTAAAATCGTGCCGATATTTTTGATAGGTTTACCTTTTGTAGTTCTTGCTTCTCTTACTATTTGATCGGTGTCAGAATAGTATTCAACACCCATTCTATCTACTATATAAACGCCCTTAGTTTCGTCGCCTGTTATACTATCTGCAAACAAGACTTTTTCGTTAAGCTTGCTATCGCCAAGTTCAAAAATCTTAACGCCCTTTCTTGCTCTGGCAAGGCGAGAAATTGACGAGATTGCAACGACTTTATATTCGCCAGTAGTTGCACCGAGTGCTATTTTGTCCGTTTCGTCGTTGACTTGTTTGCTAAATACGACCTTATCACCTTCGTATAGGTCTACGCCCTTAACACCACCGGCAACTCTACCTTGTTCAGGAAGTTTATCCTTTTCAGCGTTTAAGCACATACCTTTTTCGGTAACAAAGAACATAGTCGTGTTTTCTTTTTCTTGTTCAACCCAAATAAGCTCGTCGCCGTCTTTGAGTTTAATTGCTTGATAAATACCCTTTTGAACGGTGTATTCCTTCCAATCGGTAAGCTTAACCATACCTTGTTTTGTGTAGAACATAAGCTTTCCGTCCGGAACTTCAATTCCTTTAACTGCGAAGAAGCTTACAGGCATTTCGCCTTTTTCTGCTTCAGGGAACAGCGTTTCAAAGCTTACGCCGTCAACCAAAGTTCCTTTAGACTCTGAAAGTAGTTCCATATCAATCTTATAGCAGTTACCAAGGTTAGTAAACGCATAAACGAACTGGTCGGAACGAGCGTCAACGGTAAACTTGAATACGTCGCGTGCGTTAGGCTCGCCGTCAGACTCGATACGCTTGAACGTCGCAGGCTTAATCTTTCTAATTTTGCCCTTAGAGTTGAGCCCTACTACGAAGTTTTCGACAGGTACGGCATCGGTTGATTTTGAAATTACGATATCGCTTGCATTTTCAACGATTTGAGATCTTCTGTCGTCGCGATATTTCTTCTTAATCACAAGCATTTCTGCTTCAACGACTTGCATTTGCTTAGCCTTGGAGTCGATTATCGCGTTATATTCCTTAATTTTAGCCTGCAATTCTTTAAGCTCGTTTTTAAGATTATCAATCTCAAGCTTAGTAAGTCTTGCAAGCCTTAAGTCTAAAATTGCGTTCGCTTGTTTATCGGTTAGCGAGAACGCTTTTTTAAGATTTTGGCGAGCAGTTGACGTATCTTGAGAAGTCTTGATTATTCTGATTACTTCGTCAATATTAGTTACCGCAACGATTAAACCTTCTAAAATGTGGGCGCGTTCTTTAGCCTTTTCAAGGTCGTATTTCGTTCTTCTTAAAATGACGTTTCTTTGATATTCAACGTAGTGACGGTAAATATCTAAAAGTCCAAGTTGTTGCGGTTTACCTTCAGCGATTGCAACGATATTAATGCCGAACGAACACTCAAGGTTAGTCATTTTATAAAGCGAGGCAAGAATTTTGTCTACGTTTGCGTCTTTCTTAAGTCTGATAACGGCACGCATACCTTTACGGTCTGATTCGTCGTTTACCGATTGAATACCACCGAAAATTTCTTTTTTCTCGTCGCACAAGTCGTCAATCTTCTTTAAAAGTTGAGCTTTATTTACTTGGTAAGGAATTTCAGTAATGACAAGGCTTTGTCTATCGCCGTCGCCAACTTCTATATGAATTTTAGCGCGGAGCGTAATTTTACCCCTACCCGTTTGGTAAGCCTTTTTAAGTTCCGTACCCGCAATTATATAACCACCCGTAGGAAAGTCGGGACCTTTGACGATTTTCATCATTTCGTCAAGCGTAATTTTAGGATTGTGTATATATGCAATTGCGCCGTCGATAACTTCAGCTAAGTTGTGCGTTGGAATATTCGTCGCAAGACCTACCGCAATACCCGTTGCGCCGTTAACCAAAAGGTTAGGATATCTACCCGGCAAAATGTCAGGTTCTTTAAGCGAGTCGTCAAAGTTAGGATTCCATCTTACGGTATTTTTTTCAATATCCTTTAACAATTCTAACGCAAGCGGTTGCATTTTAACTTCCGTATAACGCATTGCAGCCGCAGGATCGCCGTCGATTGAACCAAAGTTTCCTTGACCTTCGACAAGTGGCATACGCATGTTATAAGGCTGAGCTAAACGAACCATCGCATCGTACACTGACGAGTCGCCGTGTGGGTGGTATTTTGCCAAGCAGTCACCGACAACTCTCGCGCTCTTTTTAAAGCCTTTGTCTGGGAACATTCCTTGTTCGTACATAGAATATAAAATTCTTCTTTGAACAGGCTTTAAGCCGTCCTCAACTCTTGGTAAGGCTCTATCGAGTATAACGTGTTCTGCGTACGGAATCATTGACGAGTGCAGAACTTCTTCCATTGTGTTGGTTATTATTGATTCTCTTTTTACTACTTCCATTGTTTAAAATCTCCAAATACCCTTAATAATCGACTTATTGACCGACTAATCTCTGTTTCTAACTTCAAAGTCGTCAACTTTGTTGAAGTCTGCATATTTTTGAATATAAGCCTTTCTTTCTTCTAAGCCGTCACCCATTAAGATGGTGATAAGTCTTTCGGCTTCAGCCGCATCTTCAATGCTTACGCGCATTAAAATTCTCGTTTGCGGGTTCATAGTCGTTTCCCAAAGCTGACTTGGATTCATTTCGCCAAGCCCTTTATAGCGTTGAAGTTGATAGCCACGACCGACGATTTCTATCTTCTTTTTAAGTTCTTTATCGTCGTAGGCATATTCTACAACGTCTTTTTTATACACCTTATAAAGTGGTGGCATACCGATATAAACGTGACCTTCTTGAATAAGCTCGCGCATGTATCTAAAGAAGAAGGTTAGAAGAATTGCTCTTATATGTGCGCCGTCCTGGTCGGCATCAGATAAGATAATAACTTTATCATATCTTAAATCCTTCATAGAAAAATCACTGCCGATACCTGTTCCGAGTGCGCTTATAATAGTTCTAATTTCTTCGTTTTTCAAAACTTCTTCGATGCGCTTTTTCTCAGTATTAAGCGGTTTACCCCTAAGCGGTAAGATTGCTTGGTGCTGACGGTCACGACCTTGTTTTGCGCTACCGCCCGCCGAGTCACCTTCTACGATAAACACTTCGTTAAGTTCTGCTTTTCTTGACGAGCAGTCTGCAAGTTTACCAACGAGCTTTGCCCCATCAGCACTATTTTTAGCCCTTGCAACTTCTTTAGCCTTTCTGGCTGCCGTTCTTGCTTTTTCTGCAGCAAGCGCCTTTTCCATCATTTTTTCTAGAATTTCAGTTTTCTTTTTGTCCTTTCCTAACTGAGCAAGTTCCGTTATAGTAACGCTTTCAACCGCAGGTTTAACTTCTGGGTTTCCAAGTTTGGTCTTAGTTTGACCTTCAAACTCGACGTTTTTCATTTTTATAGAAATAATCGCCGTCATACCTTCGCGGAAATCTTCGCCGATAAGATTTTGGTCTTTCGCTTTCAAGAAACCGCGCTCTCTTGCGATATCGTTCATAATACGCGTTACACCCGACTTAAAGCCGACTTCGTGCATACCGCCTTCAGGCGTTGGAATATTGTTTACGAACGAATAAATACTTTCGGTGTAAGCGTCAGTGTGTTGAATAGCAAACTCAATCTTAATATCGTCTTTTTCTTTGCAAACGTAAATAGGCTCGCTATAAAGAGTGGTTTTTCCTTCGTTAAGGTATTTAACAAAGTCGATAATACCACCGTCATAACAAAATTCTTCGGTTACAGGGTTTTCACTTCTTTTGTCGGTGAAGGTAATTTTTACACCCTTATTCAAAAACGCAAGCTCTTTTAAGCGCTTTGATATAATTTCAGCTTTAAACTCAACCGTTTCAAAAATGGTCGCATCTGGCTTAAAGCGAACGAACGAGCCGTGCTTATTCGTCTTTTCCTTAGTATTTTCAAGCTCGCCTTGTGGGATACCTGCATAGATTTTTCCGTTTCGCTTGTCCACCCAGCTTTTAAAGTCCATTTTATAAACTGTCTTTTTATAGACTTCAACCTTAAGCCACTCGCTTAGTGCGTTCGTAACGGATGCGCCAACGCCGTGCAGACCGCCAGAGAATTTATAATTGTCGTTATTAAACTTACCCCCTGCGTGAAGCTGGGTAAATACGACTTGAACACCACTAACTTTTGCTTTAGGGTGAATATCTGTAGGAATACCACGTCCGTTATCCTCAACCGACGCGCTGCCGTCTTTATATAATATTACTGAAACGGTATCAGCATAGCCGTTTGCCGCTTCGTCAATAGCGTTATCTACTATTTCCCACAAAATATGATGAAGACCTTTCACACCGGTACTTCCGATATACATACCGGGCCTAACTCTTACCGCCTCAAGACCTTCTAAGATATCAATATCGCCTGAACTATATCCGTTTGCTGCCATAACTACTCCTTAATTTATCGTATATTATATTTTTTATCTGAAAATTGAATTAATTGAACTATTCAAAGGCTTTTTCTTATTCTGACTTTTTACTTAAAGTCTTTAAAACCCTTAAACCGTTCTCTACCCTTTCGAGATAGCCGTACTTTAGCATCTCGTTTTTTATAAGAATAAACTCATCAAAAACGTCGGCAATTATAAGATGAACTTCTTTATCTGAATAAATTCTATTCTTTTTAAACTTTTTCGCAATCTCGCCCAAAACCACTTCTCGCTTTTTAATCTGAACAGGAAGCGCCAAAAGTTTTCCATCCATAAAGCATTCGTCTAAGACTTCTTTATTAAAAGCGTTTTTATGAATTTCTCTGTTTTCTTTAATTATATCCTTCAACGACCTATCAAGCGAGTGTGGATTTAGCGAATACGTTTGATAGTACTGTTCTTTTTTAGACACGACAAAACCAACCGCCTGCAACTTTTTCAAGTGAAAGCTTGCGGTTGATACCGTGATATTTAATTCCATTGCAATCTCTTCCACGAACTTAGGCTTTTCCATTAAAGAAGATAAAATTTTTAAGCGCGTGGAATCGGCAACGGCTTTTAAGAACAATTCTGCACTCATCTTGATTTTATAACCGTCGAATTATTTTTTCTAATTTGATATTATACTAATAAAAACAAATTTGTCAAGCTATTTTTAACAAAATTTAAAAATTTTCAATAAAAAACGCTCATATTTTTTGATAAATACAAGCGTTTTTTGTTTTTATTCAATTATTATTTGACCTATGAAAAGGTTGTCAACTTTGTTTTTTAGTTTCAAACTTTCTATTTCATTTTTAGACTTTGTTCTTAGATACTCGTCTGTCAACATAAAACTTTCTCCACGCGAGATAATAATCAGCGCATCACCATGTTTCGGTTCTTTTTTAAGCGAATTATCCAAAATAATAAATTGTGGCGTAGTTTTGAATTTTTGCGAAATTTCAAGCACCGTTTCGTTTTTACCAACAAAATAAACGGTTTTATTAAAAATATTAATTGGGGTTAATAACTTCATACTAATACGAATATATTTTTGTATAAGCATTTTTATTACAAACTACGGGGTGATACTATAAAAAAAGTTTTTAAGACCGTTGCGCTTGTAACCGTTTTTTCTTGTTTCGAGCGTTTTTTAGGTTTCCTTTACAGAATATTCTTATCTCGAAAGCTCGGCGCAGAAGGAATCGGTATGTACCAAATCACTTTGTCGGTCGTCGGAGTGCTTGTCACACTTACGGCAAGTGGAACGCCTATTACCGTTTCAAGACTTATGCTAAAAGCGCGTGCAAAAAACAATCCGCAAACCGAGCGCGACGTAATTTCAGCAGGTATATTCACAAGCCTTTTAATAAGCCTTCCGATAACGATAGCACTTTATGCGTTTAAGAGTAAACTAAGCTTTATTTTTGCCGATCCACGATGCTATGATTTACTTTTAGTAATCTTGCCAAGCATAGTGTTAACAAGTGTTTACGCAGTTATACGCGGGGTTTTTTGGGGAAACAAGAATTTTTTAACCTATTCGTTAATCGAGCTTATCGAAGAAGTTATAATGATTGTATTCGGTTTTTTCTTAGTATCGAAAATGACGTCAATCTACGACGGAACGGTGCGAGCAGGTTATTCGATTTTTATATCTTACGTCGTATCTTTCGTCATCTCGACAACCATCTTTATCGTTCAAGGTGGAAAACTGACAAATCCTGTAAAGCAGTTCTTGCCACTTATCGAATCGTCACTTCCCATAACATTAATGCGAACGGGAACCTCACTTATATCAAGCTTAGTTGCAATAATATTACCTATGCGACTTATCGCAACGGGGCTAACGTCAAGCGATGCCCTCGCACTCTACGGCGAACTTAGCGGTATGACTTTACCACTTCTATTTATTCCGTCAACGCTTATAGGCTCGATAGCACTCGTTCTTGTTCCGGATATATCCGAAAACTTTTATAAAAATAATATTGAAATTCTAAAAAACAAAATCTCTGGCGCAATAAAATGTTCAGTTTTAATATCCTGCTTAATCTTTCCTACGTTTATTGCTTGCGGTAGAGAAATAGGCGTTTTAATCTACTCTAACTTAAACGCAGGAATTATGCTTTCAGCGTCGGCTATTATGATGCTACCTATGAGTATAACAATGATTACTAACAGCGTGCTAAATTCTATGAATATGGAAAAGAAAACGCTTTTATTCTATCTTATAGGCGCGTGTTTTTTACTTGCGTTCGTTTGGTTTTTGCCGTCAATTTGTGGCGTTTACGCGCTTATTTGGGGACATATTGCAAGTTACGTAATTACGGCAATTCTAAATTTAATTACTCTTGAACTTGCCTTTTACAAAAATATATCCTACAAAAAGCACCTTGTACTATCTTTTCTGTCTGCGCTGCTATCAACCTTTTTTGGAGTGTTTATTAACGGCATTTTGTCGAACTTTTTCGGAAATCTTTTAGTGCTTATAATATCAACCGTAGCAGTTTTGATATTCGACTTTATACTTATGAAAATTTTTTCCGTTTTCGAATTTTTAAAAAGGGTTAATTAACGCTTGACAATTAATATCTATTGTTATATATTATTTTCACAAATGCAGAGTAGGATTACCGCGTTAAGTGTTGCAAAACGGGATGTTGTTTGCAAACGAAAGACGTTGTCTGCGATGGTTGTCCGCGTCCGTTGCAAATAAGCAATCAGGTTCTCTACTTTTGTAGAGAATTTTTTGCTTTTTACGGAACTCTATTAAGGAGTTTTATTATGTTTAATTTACTTGCACCAAGCGCCTTTGATTTTAAGGCAATTTTTTCTAACGTTCTATCTGAATGGTACTATTATCTAACTTTTATTCTAATAGTGCTGACGGTAATTTTTCTTGTCGTTAAGTTCAAACCGCAAGAAAAAGTCGAACTTAAGAAAACGCATAAACTATCAATAATTGCAATTCTTTCCGCGCTTTGCGTTATTGCAAATATTTTCTCATTTGGCTCGGATTTTGTAAAGTTTTCGTTTGTTAGCGTAGTGTGCTTTATCGCAGGTTTTACGCTTGGTCCAATCGGAGGACTTGCAGTTGGTTTTATTGGCGACTTTTTGGCGGGAATAATCTTTCCGTTTGGCGTATATAACCCGATAATCGCGCTCGGTAGCGCTTTATTTGGTTTTATCCCCGGAATTATCTTCCACTATTTTAAAGGAAACAATATCATAAAAACGGTCGTTTCGTTTATAATTTGCTACGTCGTTTGTTCGGTTCTCTTAAACACTACCGCAACCTATTTTATGTACTTACACGGAAATTCGGCTAAGTATCAAACGGTATTTGCTTACCTCGTTGCAAGAATTCCGACGACTGCAATTACCCAAGGTATCAATCTTGTAATTTCAATCTTGCTACTTCCTGCACTTAATAAAATTAAAGAAACACTTTTGAAAAAATAATAAAAAAGAAAAGCGCGGTTATCAAAACGTTTTGATAACCGCGTTAATTTATTTGATTTTTTCTATAAACTTTCTTATTCTTTCAAGTGCTTTTTCAATATCTTTTATACTGTAAGCATAACTTATGCGAACGAAGTTTTTTCCTGACTTACCAAAAGCACTGCCGGGAACAACCGCCACCCACTCGCTATCGAGTAATTTTTGAGCAAATTCGTCGCCATCCATACCAAAAGATTCGACGGAAGCAAAAACGTAAAACGCTCCACGTGGTGGAATACATTTAAATCCCATATCTTCAAGCTCATTGACAAGATATCTTCTTCGCATATCGTATTCGTCGCGCATATCGTTAATAACCGAAAAGTCGTTCTCAAAACAATCTTTTAAGCACGCAACACCTGCATACTGACTTATAGTCGGCGCACACATAATTGCGTATTGATGAATTTTGATAAGCACGCTACAAATTTCTTTCGGTGCTAAGAGATAACCAAGTCTCCAGCCAGTCATAGCAAAAAACTTAGAAAAACCGTTAATAACTACTGTGCGTTCTTTTAGTCCAGCGATATTCGCAGGAGATACGTGAACGCCCTCGTAAGTTAATTCGCTATATATCTCGTCACTTATAACGATAAGGTCGTTTTCGATAATAAGTGGGGCTATAAGCTCGTAATCTTCCTTATTCATAGTTGCGCCCGTCGGATTATTCGGGTAAGAAAGAATAATTGCTTTAGTTTTACCAGTTATGCACTTTTTAAGATTTTCCGGCGTTACCTTAAATTCGGTTTCCTTTTCGCAAGGGATAGGAATAGCCACACCACTTTGAAGTTCAACGCACGGCGCGTAGGATACGTAGCTTGGATCAAGCACTAAAACTTCATCACCGGGATTTATAAACCCACGCAAAGTCATATCAACTGCTTCAGATGCTCCGATAGTTACGATAACTTCATTTTTAGGGTCGTATTCCAGGTTGTATTTAGTGTTGTAAAAACGCGAGATAAGCTCTCTAAGCTCGTCAAGTCCCCAATTTGACGTGTAATGAGTATAGCCTTTTCTAATTGCGTTCATAGCAAAATTACGACCACTCCAAGGCGTGTCAAAGTCAGGCTCTCCAACACCTAAGGAAATAGCGTTTTCATTTTTCCTTACGATATCGAAAAACTTTCGAATTCCCGAAGGCTTTATTTCTTTTGCTTTTTTGGAAAAATATTTATCGTAATCCATTTTTATTCGTGTATGCTAATTCTCTTAGACTTTTTGGTATTGCCTAACAAAATTCCGCCTTCCTTATATTTTTTCAAGATAAAATGCGTGGTGACGCTGGTTACGCAGTCGATACCAGAAAGTCTTTCACTGATAAAGAGTGCTACGTCGCGCATAGTAGTCCCCTCTAAAGTAATAGAAAAATCATAAGTGCCACTCATAAGATAAACAGACTTAACTTCTGGAAAACTTGATAAATCTTCTGCAATCTTTTCAAACCCTGCGCGAGCTTGTGGTGTAACTTTAACTTCAACTAGCGCATCAACTAGTTCTTCCCCCGTCTTTTCATGATTGATAACGGCTGTATACTTTACGATCACACCGTCTTTTTCAAGTTCTGAGATAACTTTTTCAATCTCTTTTTCTTCCACTCCAAACATGACGCCAAGTTTTTTAGGCGTATAGCGTGCATCATCTTGCAATGCGTTTAAGACTTTTTTCTTTAAATCCATAAAAATATCCGTCCTTTATGTTTTACTTCTTATATTTTTTGAGAATATTATAACTATAGGAGAACTAATATGTTGTTATTAAGTATCGGTTTAGTTATAGGCGCAAACTTGGGTTTATTTTTCTTTGCACTGATAAATGCTTCTAAAAAAGATTAATATCTTTTAAGCTCTACACATCTATCTTTAATAGTCATTTGAACGTTACAAATATCTTTTGCAACCATCTTGTGCGAAATAATAATTAGCGTCGTGTCATTTCCAAGCTTTTCTTTAATAGACTTTAAAACTTTAATTTCCGTTTCCTCGTCTAAAGCGCTAGTTGCTTCGTCAAGTAAAATAATCGGCTTTTTGCTAAGTAGCGCACGGCAGATTGCAACGCGCTGACCTTGACCTTCGCTAAGCCCTTGACCGTTTTCACCAATCACAGTATCAAGACCTTGTGGCAAACTATCTAAAAAGTCCATGCAACTAATTTCGGCTGTCGCCACTATTTCTTCTTCTGTTGCGCTATCGTTTAAAAAGCAAACGTTTTCGCGAATAGTTCCTGAAAAAAGCATATTCCCTTGCGGAACGAAGGCAAACAAAGACCTATCCGACGACGTAATTTTTTTCTTAGAATTTTCTGTTTCAAAATATAATTCACCTTGATAATCGTCATATACGCCGAGTAATAGTTTAAATAGCGTACTTTTGCCAATTCCTGAAATACCTTTTATCAAACAGAAATCACCTTTTTTAATTTCGAAGCTAGCGTTATCTATCACCTTTTCGCGACCGTAAGAAAAGGTTAAATTTTTCGCGCTTATTGAACGAATATCAGAATAATTTATTCTGTCGTCTTCACTAGATTTTTGCTCGTCTTTAATGTCGATAACTTCCAAAATTCTTTCAGCCGACGACAGCATTTCATAGTAAACGGTAAAAATTTGAGTAAAGTTCATAAACGGCGCTTGCAGTTGATTTACAAGCTGAATCATAGCAGTAATCAAACCGAAAGTCACGCCACTACTACCGTTTAAAAGGTTTATAGCTCCCCAAACGACTGTTGCGATATAGAAAAACGAAAAAGCAAAACTTAACGCACTTGTGAGTAATGACGCTATATAGCGTTGTTTTTTAGCAGTTTTTAAATATTCGTCAAACTTTTTACTGCCGAGCGAAGAAACTTTATACTCCACCGAAAAAACTTTAACCGCCAAAAGATTTGACGTGTTTTCTGTTAGATAAGACACAACTTCGCTTTCTTTTTCGCGAGTTTTTCTGTGAAGCTTCTTAAATAGCTTTCTTACCAAAAAAGACGCGCCAACGATTACAAGTCCACCTAAAACTAAAAACAGCGTAAATATCGGTTGATAGTAAAGGAGCACCCCGACAGCCAAAACGACTTTTACAATCATTGCAACAAACGCAGGAAGTATTTGCGAATATCCACGCGCAATTATCTGCGAATCCGTCGTAATTCTGCCGACCAAATCCCCCGTTTTATACTCTGAAATTTTAGCATAATCTTTGTTTAAAAGCTTAGAAAAAACTTCTTTTTTAAGATTCACTTCGCAAGTTAATCTGCACTTTTCAATCATAATTTTATCAAGCACAGAAAATAAAAATGCAAAAATTAATAAAATTATCGAAACACCAGCTCGGAATAAAACAGTTTTAAGCTCGCTACTATCGCTTAGCGCAGAGTTGATTAAGTCTTTCGTAGACAACGCAAAAAAGACCATAAGCGCCGATTGAACCCCGCTTACAAGCACCGTTAAAAGATATATGAATTTTGTTTTTTCAGTACTCTTTTTTATAAATTGCGTTGCTTTACTTTTCATATTGTTAATTGTACCATTAATTGACTATTAAGTCAATTATTTTTAAAAAATAAAAAAGTTGATAAAAATTCTCTGATTTCTATTAAACATACAAAAGGTTTGTTCCTTTTAAAGTAAAATACCAAAATTTTTTATTTCCGTATATATCGCCGTCTATTAGCAATAAATGTAGTTCGTAACAGCTATCCCTAAAATGCAATTCAGCCGAGTATAAACTTGTCCATAATGTTAACGGATTATCATCTTCCCACTTATTTATCTTAAAATCTTCACGCTCTATTATTTCATAATTCTCTATTAAAACTTCACGTCTACCTATCTTTATAAAATAATCTTTGCCATTTGAATATTCTTCAAGAACCAGTTCACCCACAACGTCGTCAAGTATAAACTTTTCGGGTAAATAGTCTTGCGCAATTTCAGTTGTTTTATTAGCCTTATCAGCCGTTTTTTCTAACTCTTTTAACAAATTATTTGCATAAGACGTTAAAAACTCTTTATCTTGTTTGCAGGCATAACCTAATACTATCGTTTCTGTATTTATTTTATCAAAAATCTCTTTAGGTAAAGACGATAACGCTTCAGCGTTTCTCTCTATTTGTGCTTGATAAAAATTTTCAGCTAAATTTGCCTTAATAACTGCCGAAAACAATTCTTTATCTTTAGACATTTTTTTAAAAAACTCGCTTTTACTGCGTTGCTGAATATCGACATACGATTTAATTTTCTCGTCAAATTCTTTTAAACAATGTATAAACCTTACTTGCTCGTACTGCGACACCCATTTTTTTGTTAAATATTTCATAAAAATCTCCATTTTTAAGTGGCTTAACCAAACAACCACCCAATTTTTAATAATTTAAACCTATACTATATGTATAGGTGATTTATCTTATAGACCACCTAAATATAACTTTAGGAGTAAATAATTGTCCATATCTCAATCCTTCCAAAAAAGGTTTCATTCAATAATAGAAGATTCAGACTATACTCGTAGTGAATTAGCAAAACTGATTCCTTTAAGCCAAAGCACTCTTTCAAATGCTTTAACGTACGGCATTATACCTAGCACTAAGACGTTAGTAAAAATCGCAGACTTTTTCGATATATCTATTAACTTTCTTTTAGGCAAAACTGACGTCGAAAATTTTGATAAAAGTTCTGCACCTGCTAACTTTCAGTCGCGTTTTGAAAGTCTATGTTTAGAAAAAGAAGTTACACATTACAAGGTAGCCAATGATTGCTTGTTTGATAAAAGTAATATCTCTAGATGGATTACTAAAGGCTTCTTACCTGAACTTGAAATATTAGAATTGCTTTGCGATTACTTTAACGTTTCTATTGATTATATTTTGGGTAGGTCAGATTATAAAGACTAATTATAATTTATTTAGGAGTCATAATTTATGCCTATTTCTACAAAGTTCCAAAAGCGCATAAACGAACTTGTCGCTGATTCTGAATTAAAGAACGCGGATTTAGCAAAAGCTGGGAAATTTGATTATCGTTCATTATCAAACGCATTAGTTTATGGAATAATTCCGACTACGTCAACGCTTATTAAAATTGCTGATTATTTCAACGTATCAATAGACTATCTTTTAGGAAGAACTGACAAAAACGATTTTTTTGAGATGTCAAACTCAACCTTTCAACAAAGATTTGAAGAACTTTGTAAAGAAAAAGGCGTTACTCATTACAAAGTTAGTCAAGATTGTTTCTTTGATAAAAGCAACATATCGCGTTGGCTTTCTAAAGGTTATTTGCCAACGCTTGAAATTCTAGATATGATAACAAAATATTTTAACGTTTCTATTGATTACATTTTGGGTAGGTCAGATTATAAAGACTAATTGTATTTTAACAAATTATTTTAGGTGGCTAAAGCATTTAGCCACCTATTTTAGTAAAAAAATGTCTTATTTTGTCGAATATTGTCAAAAATTATTAACTATTTAAGTTAGCCATTTCATACCAACGTTCTGCATGGTGAACAGCTAGCCCAAAGCTTTCGTCTACCATACTTTTTAAAAGCGCCATTTCGCTAAGCATTACGCTTTCGCCTTCTTCCCAAAAAGAAACGTTGTCACCTTCTGTTGAATAAGTCTCAATACCCATAAAAACCGACTTATTGACCGACTTTGCATAATTTATCTCTTCGCTTGATACGCTGTAAATTCCGTCTGCGGTATCGCGATAACTCATTAAAAATACTCTGTCGCAAATATCAATCATTGCTTCATAAGCAAGTCTTTTTTCGCCGTTATAAGTTATCTCATAATCAAGCCAGAACGGTAAATCAAAAGAAAATTCGATATCAGGAAAATCCGTTTTAACTTTTATTGCAACGTCAATTAGTTCTTGTATAAGAGTTACCCTTACAGGACTTTCTTTATCCGTACCCTTCCAAGACGGATTTTGGTGTGGTTCAATATCTAAATGAACACCCGAAAATTGAGAATTTGGAAATTCTTGTTGATACGCTAAATATTTATTAAGTTTAGTATACAAATTTGTGCTATCTTGCGCCCAGCCGTATTCTCCACCAAGCCAATACACGCGAATATTCTTTTCTTTTGCTTTTTGAATAAAAGATGCGGTATTAACGGAAAATTCACTCGAACAGTAATAAATTTCATTGACACCACGCGTTGCTACAAAATCTAAATATTCGTCGCCTAAACTCTTTTTCCACCACCAAACTCCTAAAACGCGCTCCTTTTTTTCATTTTCAGAATTATCAATAGAAATTTCAATACTTTCCGATAGTGACAAACTATTTAAACTTTCCGATAGTGACAAACTATTTAAACTTTCCGATAGTGACAAACTATTTAAACTTTCCGGATTTTTAGATGAATTAGTCGAGTTAATCGACTTATACAGCGATTTTTGGCTTAAACTTACACTTTCACTTATTGAATTTTTTAAGTTATTCTTACTTTCATTTTTTCCACACGCTACCAATAATGCTAACGCTAAAATAAGCATAATAATAAATATTTTTTTCATAATTTTTTAAAATTCCCACCGCTTTTTAGCGGTGGGATAAAATTTTAATTATTTCTTATCGATCATATGAACGTCAATTTGATTGAACGGAACGGTAATGCCGTTTGCATCAAATGCTTTCTTAACGTCGTCAATCATAGTAAAGTATACGGTCCAATAATCTTCGTTTTTGCACCATGCTCTAACGGTAATTTCAATACCAGAAGAAACGCATGCTGAAATTTTTACGAAAGATTCAGGATCTTTTAATACTAACTCGTTATTTGCAAGAACTTCTTCAACAAGACGAATAGCTTTTCCAGCATCGTCGCCGTAAGAAATTTGGAAAACGTTATCAACTCTGCGTAAGTCTTTCATAGAGTAGTTAGTAATGTTTCCGTTAGCGAGCGCGCCGTTAGGAAGCATAACTACTTTGTTGTCAACCGTTACAACGTAGGTATAGAAAAGTCTGATATCTTCAACAGTACCTGTTTCGCCTTGAGCAGTAATAAAATCGCCAATCTTAAAAGGTCTCATAATAATGATTACGAACCAACCAGCAAGGTTAGCAAGCGAGCCTTGAACGGCTAAGCCGATAGCAACTGAAACAGATGCGATAATCGTACCAATACCAGCAGTATCAATACCAACGTAACCTAAGAAGATTACAAAAAGCACGAGTTTTAAACCAAACTTAATAAGCTTGTAAACTACGTTGGTAATCGTCTTATCTCTACCCTTTTTCTCCATACCCTTTTTAACTCTTTTTGCAATAAAGTTAACGACAGAGAAAAGAATAAATAAAACGATTAAACCGATTAAAAGCTTCAACCCGCTAGTTTGAATCCAGTCGATACACTTTTGGAAAAATGCCGACCAGCTCCAAGTAGCAGCAGCTTCACCAGTAGTTCCTGCTGATTCCACTGTTTCTGCAAACAATTTAAACATTTATTCACCTCAAAAATTTATTGTGTAAGTAAATAATAGCAAGTATAATAATAAAAGTCAATTATTAATTTAAACTATTTATTATTTCACAAAATTTTTATTTATATCTTAAAATATTTTTGATTTTTACTTCGTGGTTTTTCTGGGTTAGTCATACCAATAAGCCCGGCTTCAAGCGCTGGAAGAATATAGTTTTTACGAAAAGTATCTCTTGACTTGAGCCCAACCTTTTCCATAAGTTCAGTAAGTGACATAGGATAAGCTTCTATAACCGACATAAGTGCGGTTATTTGATTATTTATATGGCTATAATGCTTTCTGGAATCTTTTATTATATCAAAAAGTGCAGATTTTATAACGCCCAGCATAAATAAAATAAACCTATTTGACTTACCTTCGGAAGTAGAAAGGCTTATCGCTTTATAATATTGTTCTTGGTTATCCTTTATTATACTTTCAATTGGTATCCATTTAAATATAGGTTTCCAATTCGACAAAAGTGCCGTTTGCCAAAGTCTACCCATTCTGCCGTTTCCGTCAAGGAAAGGGTGAATAAATTCAAATTCATAATGAAACACGCTTGATTTTATAAGCATTTGGGGTTTACTTGTCTTTAGCCAATCGAATAATTGTAAAAGTTGCCCTTTTACCATTTGATATGGTGGAGCAACGTGTATTACGTCGCCATTTTGATTGATAACACCAACTGAAGAAGTCCTAATTTTACCAGCCTCATCCACAAGATCGTTCATCATAATCTTGTGCATTTTTGTTAAATCTTCTATCGAAAAAGGATTGACTTCATCAATCACTTTATAAGTTTGAAAAGCATTCTTTACCGCAATAATATCATCTTGTGGACCTAAAACACGCTTACCTTCTATTACGTCGGTTACTTGTTGTAACGAAAGTGTATTATTTTCAATAGCAAGTGAAGAGTGTATAGATTTAATACGACTAACCCTTCTTAATCTTGGAAGTTTTTCAAGTTCGTTAACGTTTTTTAACTCACCCAAAAGTTCCATAATTTCAGAAGTTAACTCTAACATTTCTTCAGTAATATCATAAGGTGGAATATATTTATCCATAACTCTCTCCTTCTTGAAATAATTTTAGCATATTCTGATTATATTGTCAACAACTTACACGAAATCATACACGATATCTTACACGATTAGATGTTGCTTTGCAACTCGATATGCAACCTTGCGGTTGCTCGATATGCAAAACTGTCGTTTCGCTCGATATGTGCCTACGGCACTCGATAGCAAGTTTTTAACTTGCATTGTGGTCGTGAACGCTATCGCGTTCCGTAATTAACATATAATTTTTTTCTAAGGATTTTAATTATTATATAATTTCACACCTCATCCGTCGCTTCGCGACACCTTCCCCTCAAGGGGAAGGCTTGTTTTAAATTTTGTTGAATTACGCGTCAGTCTACACGACTGGCAGGTCGCCTGCCTAAAAACCTTAGAAACAAGGTCGGGCAACCCGACTGTTATGTATTGTTTATTACCCAAACTTAAAGCACGCGTCAGCCACACGACTGGCAGGTCGCCTGCCTAAAAACCTTAGAAGCGAGCAAGACAAGGCACAAAAAAAGTGTTTGGATTGGATAGACCTTTTTTATTACGGTTAAAAGGCTTAGAAACAAGTTAGGCTAGGCTCGAAAAAGCCCTTCGGATTGGATAGACCTTGCCTATTATATGATTAAAAACCTTAGAAGCGAGCAAGACAAGGCACAAAAAAAGTGTTTGGATTGGATAGACCTTTGCGGTCATCCAAGTCAAACACTTTTTTTAGAAACGCCGTATTGCGACGCTTATAAGGTTTTTAAATTAGCGTTGAACGCGACCTGATGCGTCCCCACCAGCTAAATTTTCAACTTCTTCTTTAGAAACAAGGTTGAAGTCGCCGTTGATAGTGTGCTTTAATGCGCTTGCAGCAACTGCAAATTCTAAAGCCTTACCTTGATCGGTTGGGTAAGTTAATAAGCCGTGAATTAAACCGCCAGAGAAAGAGTCACCACCACCAACGCGGTCAATGATTGGGTTAACGTCGTAACGCTTAGATTGATAGAATTCTTTACCATTGTAGATAAGAGCCTTCCAGCCGTTGTGAGTTGCAGAGAAAGATTCTCTTAAAGTAGAAACAACGTACTTAAAGCCGAATTCTTTAGCCATAGCCTTGAAGATACCTTCGTAGCCAGCAGCATCAGTCTTACCAGCGTTTACGTCAGCTTCAGGCTTGAAGCCTAAGCAAAGTTCAGCGTCTTCTTCGTTACCGATACAAACGTCAACGTACTTCATAAGAGGTTTCATGATAGAGATAGCCTTTTCGCTAGTCCATAATTTTTTACGGAAGTTAAGGTCAACTGAAACGGTAACACCGTGGCGTTTTGCAGCTTCACAAGCAAGACGAGTAAGTTCAGCACTCTTATCAGAGATAGCTGGAGTAATACCAGACCAGTGGAACCAGTCAGCACCTTCCATGATAGCGTCGAAATCGAAATCTTGTGGATCAGCTTCAGCAATAGCACTGTTTGCGCGGTCGTAGATAACCTTACTTGGACGCATAGATGCGCCGGTTTCAAGGAAGTAAATACCAACTCTGTCGCCACCACGAGCAATATAATCAGTCTTAACGCCGTATTTTCTTAATGCGTTAACAGCGCTTTGACCAATTTCGTGTTTAGGAAGTTTGGTTACGAAGTAAGCATCGTGACCGTAGTTAGCGCAAGAAACAGCAACGTTTGCTTCGCCACCGCCGTAAACAACGTCGAAAGCGTCAGATTGAACGAAACGACGGTTTCCAGGAGTTGAAAGACGTAACATAATTTCGCCTAAAGTAACAATTTTCATTATAATTCTCCTTATCAGACAGCCTAATTTCAAGGCTTGTCCAAATTTTTTTCATTACATATATTATAATACAAGAACTAATTATCGTCTATTTTTTTTATTAGCAACTTTATACACAAAACGGATATTTAGCAGTTAAAAACAGAAATCACGCTTTATACTCGTCCATAAGTGCAGTAAAGGCTGGAATAGAATTTAAAATCTGTTGTTTTGAAACGCAGTAAGATATGCGCGCGTGGGTTTTAACGCCAAAGCCCGTACCTGCAACTATTAAAAGTTCATGTTTAAGAGCGCGCTTGGAAAATTCTTCACCGTCACCTGAAGGGGACTTAACGAACAGATAAAACGCACCGTCAGGCTTGGCGAATTCATAGCCAAGTTTACTTAGCGCATCGCACAAAACATCGCGATTTTCTTTGTATTCAGCAACGAGTGCTTTTTGTGAAACGTTTTCTTTTGCGACGAATTGAAACAAGCTTGGAGCGCAAACGTAGCCGTATGCTCTACCTGCTCCACAAACTGCAAGGTAAAGTTTTTCCGAGTCTTGCATTTTAGGGTTAATCGCTATATAGCCAATTCTTTCGCCCGGAAGTGATAGCGATTTCGAGTAAGAATAACAAACAACCGTGTCGTCGTAATAGTTCATCAGATACGGCACTTCTTCGCCGTAAGTAATTTCTCTGTACGGCTCGTCACAGATGATAAAAATTCGCGTTCCGAGTTCTTTAGATTTAGCTCGCAAGATATCGCAAAGCTTTTCGATAATCTCTTTACTGTAAACGACGCCACTAGGATTGTTAGGGCTGTTTACTATAATAGCTTTAACGCTTTTATCAATTTTAGAAGATAAATCGTCAAAGTCGATAGTCATATCGTCAAGCGGTTTAACAACCTCAAATTTTGCGCCAGCAGTTTCAGAGAAAACTTTATATTCTGGGAAGTACGGCGCAAGTGCAAGCACTTTTTCGCCACTATTTATAAGCGCGCCAAGCGAAATCGTCAAAGATGCCGCCGCCCCACAAGTCATATAAATTAAGTCTTTGTTAATGCCGACAGAAAATCTTTCGTTGATAGAACGAGCAATCGTTTCTCTAACCCCCACATCCCCTTGAGCAGAAGTATAACCGTGTAAGCTCGTTGGACTTACGTTAGAAACAAGGTCGATAATCGACTTATTTACCGACTTTGGTGGTTCTATGCTCGGATTTCCTAAACTAAAATCGAAAACCTTATCTTCACCAATTTCCGCCTTTCTTTTTTTGCCGTATTCGAAAAGTTCTCTTATAACGCTACGCGTAGAACCTAAACCGTAAAATCTCTCGTTAAACATTTTATCACCGTAAATATTATTTTTTTTATAGTTTTCAAGGGATGAAAACTCATCCCTTGAATTTTGTTTAGTTGTGTTAAAAATTTGATTATTTAGTATAATCTAGCAATACCGAATGTTGATAAGTACCTTCTGCGTAATTACCGATTACTGCGCTAGCTACGTGTGATGCGCTAACGCTAAATCCCGCAGTCAAACTATCAGCTTCTGCACCGTTTAACTTAACTTTTGCAATAGGAGTAAACTCGATGTCACAATTATCGTTATTTACAAAGTTTCCGTCATTATCGTAAACGACAAGATCAGAAATAACACCCGAGAAGGTTATAATTGCATTACCAGCTTCAACGCTTTGAGTCATATTCATAAAGTCTTGACCAGTACCAACGTTGTAAGTTGTTCCGTCCTTTTCGTAGTTAAAGTTCATAGTAACTGAAACTGCGCCGCTAAGGTTCGACTTATTCTTCATAAGCTCTGCAACGTAATTAGTACCGTAGAACTCTAAATGAGCGGTAAAGCGAATACCCGTGTAATCCTTATTAAGTCTTATCGAACCACCTTCGGTGAACGAAAGTTTAGTGTACATTGCAGTCCACTCACCAGCTGGAGCCGTTCCGTTTTGACCTACAGCCGTAACGCCCTTATCCGTCCAGCACAGGAATTCAAATCCACTTGGTGCGTCAGGAGCATTTGGCATAGTACCGTCTTGATAAGTCTTATAAAGATATGCGTTTTCTTCGCCGTTCTTAGTTACTTCGATAGTAGCTGAAACAGTTTGTGAAACACCAACCTTTAATTCATACGAACCAGCGTGAACACTACCTAAAACGTAGTGAGTTCCCCAAATGGTAGTATCAATTTGGCTGTTCCAAGTAACTGCTAAAGTAATTTCCGTACCACTATCTGCAGTAGAGTTAGTGCTGATTTCAGCCTTAACTTTGTCAAGACGGTAATCGCTGTTTAATGCAGTAGTATCTTCAATAGAGTAAATCTTAACGATATAGTAAGGAACTGCGCTATTTAAAACGATAATTTCAATGGTAGTAGCGTAATGTCCATTGTCAAGTAGTTCAAGATTAGAACCGTTCCAAACGTAACCGCTTTCAAGAACTAATTCAACAGGTACTGAATATCTTCCTGCCGCGACGTTATGTGCGCCCATAGTTAAGTCGTAAATAGTTTCGTCGCTTGGGTCGTCAGCGTTAGTCGCTTCAGCAAGTTTCCACTTAATTTCGAATACGCTTTCAAATACTTTTTCACCATTTATACCGTCTAACGCGTAAGGAATTTGGACTTGAATAGTTTCGTCGCTACGAACAGTTGGGGTATCAATCTCAATATCCGTAATCGAAATCGTCCAGAACGCGTAAAGAACTGTATCGCCTTCGATAAATACTTCGTCATCCAAACCGTAAATTTCTCCACTTCCGTCAGGATATAACGACCAGCCTTCGAATTCAGCAACGGTATTATCAGGAAGAATATATTCAGCCGTTACTGTAAAGTAAGTACTGTTAGCGTGTTGGACAGATACTGGCATAGTAGCACCAGTATCGAACGTATCAACGAAAGTAATTACTACGTTGCCCGTTACCTTTTCAAAGCCTGCATAAATTGTTACTGCCGTATCCGTAGAATTTGCCTTTAACGAATTGATAAAGTCAATAGTAAACGCTTGGTTAATATCAAATTCTTGAGCTCCTTCATTGTCGGTATACCAACCTACGAAAGAATAACCAGGAATTTGCGGTCTAACGTGTAGAGCGCTACCTAAAGATGCAGTTCCTTGAGTATGAACGAACGGAATTGCATCGCCTACAGGCACGATAACGGAATCGTATAAATCTGCATTTTGATTGAACTCGTCGTCGTTTGCAATGACACTAAACTTTTCGAAGTTAACTGTTATACCCCATCTTGCGTAAAGGGTAAACGTTTCATCGTCAGGTTCTAACGCCATAACCTTGTTAGGATTATCACCGTCAAATACCCAAGTTCTTTCAAAACCTTGGCTATCAATATAGTACCAGCTGTGAATTACGTAACCGTTTGCAGTTGCCGTAATAGTTGGAAGTTCAGTATTGAAAGTGAACATACCGCTGTTATTTTCGAGCGTTTTGCCTTCAACTTCTAAAGTAGCAAAATCAATGTTTGCATTTCCACTTTCGAAAGTTATCTTGTATTCGTTCGCTCTCCAAACAGCAAATAGCGTAATGTTTTCTGTCAACGTGATAACGCTTTCAGTCGTATACTCAGCAGTTGGACTATTTTGAACCAACGACCAACCGACGAACGTATAACCCATAAGGTTAGTAAATTTATCGGTTAGTGCGTATCTGTAACCTATCGGGTAAACGTTACTGTCTTGAACGACAGGATAAGCAGAACCAACGACTTCTGCGTATTCAGTCTTAAAGGTTACCTTAGCACCAAAGTCTGCTTGAAGGTCAATCTCATAAATATCGTTATCCGTGATTATACCCGAACTTTCAAGTGATGCTTGACCGAAATTCCAATCCGCGCCGTTGTAAGTCCAAGTACGGAAGGTACGCGTCGTATTAATATAAGAAGGATTTTCCGCAAGAACAGGTGCGTCGAATAATTCGGTGTATGATACCATATCCGTAGTTATAAGTTCGTTACCGTTCTTATAGTTAATCGTGTAAGTCTTTGGTGTCCAATCTGCAGTAACTACGACGTGATCATTTAACATGATGTTAGACGAGAATATTTCGCCGTTACTATAATACCAGTCAACGAAGTTGTAACCAACGCGACTTAATTCTAAATCTTTAAGTGCTTGTTCTCTGCCAACACCTCTAATCGTAATAACTTCATTAACTTGCTTATTCTTAGGTATTTTGTACTCAACGGTATTTCCGAAACCTGAGTCGAACGTGAGAGTATAATAACCTACGTTAAATACCGCATATAAGGTTGAAACTTTTTCTTCGTTGCCTTCAACAATTACGTCTGAATAAAGATCAATATCGTAAAGTCCGCCTGCTTGGTATGATGCAACTTGAGCAGATTGATCAATAGACCAACCGATAAATTCGATATTTTGAGCAGCCGGTGCGTTGTTTAATCCAGATTCAGCGAAAGTAGGCAACTCAATCTTCGCACTCTTAACGAACGGAGTAGCATTTGCATAAGTTCCACTACCATCGGTAGATAAGTATTTTTCAACGCCTGCATATACAAACTTAACCTTAACGATATTATCGCTAGTAGTTTTTACAGGATAAGCATTAATTAACAACTTAGAAATGATTGTTTCGTCGCCTACCGACTTAACGAAAAGTTCAGTTAGACCGTTCGTGTTTATTGATAGCGTCGCAAGTTCAGCATTTGTGTAAACCGCTAAATCGCTTGAAGTCGCTAAAGAGTTACCACTTGCGTCAACTACTGATAACGTACTTGAATTGTTCGACGTTCTAACGCCACCAACAAACTTAACTTCAACCCTTTCAACACCATTAGGAATTGAAATCTTCAACGCATTTTCGCCTGCGTCTAAAGTTAAGTATCCGTTTTCGTTAGCGTAACTGTTCGATAATCCAGTAAGAACTAATTGGTTACCAACGTCACCGTTAGAATCGATTACTAAGTCACCAGCAACACCTTGCGTCCAGTCGCTTGAATCTTTTCTTTCAAAACCAACGCCCGCGTTTGCATTTTTACTATCTTGGATAGTAACGTGTGCTGATGCTTGGTAAGTATTTGATTCTATTGTTTCATCTTCATTATTAGTTGTAATAAACGCATAACCTATATCAGCGTACAAAGTAGTCGTGAAGACGTATTCGTTACCGATGTCTTTATTGAAATTGTCACAAGTCCATACAAGACTGTCAGGAATCCAATCTTTAGAAACACCGCTTCTGTCTATGTAATAACCTCTAACTTCAAACGCTGAAATTACTGCAGATTTAGTAGTTCCGATAGGATAAATGAAATTCTTTTCAACGAGTGGTTCATTGTCAGTAAATTGAATTATGATATTTCTGAGAGTCAAGTCTAACGTTACGCCAATTTGTTGTAAGTTTTCATTAACGCCGTCACTAAATGCAAAACTACCATAATCACTATCGTCAAGCTTTATATAACCTGTGAGAGTTTGAGTTCCACTTTGTAAGCTAGAAAGCGTCCATCCGCTAACTGCAAGTGACCAGTCGATAGCAAGATTCTTACCAAAGCCGTCACCCGTTACCATTACGTTTGCAGGAAGCTCTAAGGCGCTTGCCGAAACAATTGCAGTTCCACTTGTAGAACCTTCTTCTCTGTAAACGTTTTCCATAACGTCAACTATATATTTTTCTAAATCTTGTAGCTCGTTTGGTGTTACGATTTCCTTAGTATGAATATCCTCAATGAAGTATGCGTACAAGTAAATCGTATCGCCGTCAATCATTTCAAACGACGGATAGAACTTATTTTCACCGTCAAACGTCGCTTGATTTTGGAATACGCCGTCGTCAAGATACCAACCCATAAAGATATAACCGTTTAAAGTTGGATCTTCACTAGGTTTAGTAATACCGTCAACTAAATTAAACGTTCCGCCATCGTGCGTTGCTTCATTGCTTATAAACTCGTAATTGTAAGTAATAGGAGTCCACTTAGCGTAAAGCGTAATATCTTCAGAAACTGTTAATTCTTGACCGTAAGTGTATGCCACTGCACCACCTTCTGTCGTTGCCCAACCGGCAAACGTATAACCGTCACGGTGGAAGTGGTTGATATCGACGATAGTTGAACCACTTACGAGATAATCGTAAGTTTCTTCAGCGCCTTCTATATTATTGTTATAAGTAAGCGTATTACCTACAAATTGATCGTTTGAAACGCTAGCGCTAATTCCAACGATATAAATAGCGCTATTTCCCGTTGTAGTAATATTAATAGTCGAAGCTTCGCTTACTGTAGTTGCGTAAACTGCTATGTCAGCAACGAACGGAGTAAACGTACTACCATCATCAAACGTTCTTGATACAGAATATTCTGTACCGTTGATAGTAAATTTGCTTGAACCACTTGCTACAACAGCAGAAACTCTTATAGACAACGCACTTTCAGTAGTAATGCCACTAACGTTTACGCTAATAGTATTACCTTTTGCAAGAGAAAGCATAGGCTTAGACATAGCGTTAGAACCTGCCGTTGCACCACTTGCGTCAATAGTTAATACGTCGCCGTTTTTAGCAATAATTTTTCCGTTATATTTAGTAGTCCAATCATTACCTAAAGTTTGAGAGCAATCGGTGTAAACCGTATCAATCGCTTGTAGTTCGCTAGAGTATGCGTCCCACTTAGCGGTTAAAGTTTTACCCGAGCCCCATTGTGCGTATAAAACCGTACCTTCAGGAATGACACCTACTAAGCGATTATCAGATGCATTAGGGTTGAAAATATCACCCGGATAATAAGTATCACCTTGACCGTTAGATTGAGTATTCCAACTTAAGAATACTTTATCTTCTCTTGTTTCTGCAGTCATATCAAACTCGTTTTCCGAAAGTGGGCCACGACCGTTAGTGTAATACTTAGTAAACGAATCAGTTGAACCGTCGTTAGCATAGTAAGTCAACGCCCTTGCACGTTGCCATACAGCGTAAAGCGTAATATTACCGTCAAGTTCTAACGATTTACCAACTTGATAGTTTTGTTCAATACTATCTGAGCCTTTCGTTCTAGACCAACCGATAAATTCGTAGCCTTCGCGCTCGAAGAAGTTCTTTTCAACGATAGCGTCATCACCCGAACCGTTTTCGGCGTAAACGACTTCACGAGTTAACGCGTTATCTGTGCCGTCGTTTGCGTGATAAGTAATAATATGACTTTCGTCCTCAACCATAGTACACTCAACCTTAATGCCGGTTAAGTAAATATTTGTTGATCTATGAGTATTTCTAACCGTAAATACGGTTTCATCTCCCGAATATTCATATATATGATATGAAGGAGAGAACTCGTAGAAGTAGTTAAAGTCTGTTTCATTATCAGTTTCCGTGTAGGAGTGGTCAGTAACCAACATTTTATCTTTACCGCTGTTCAACGGACCAACCTCTAACGTTACGTCGTTACCTGATGCACGGAATCTAACTGCATAAACTGAGATTTTAACAGAAGCATAACCCTTTGGAACTACTACGTAGATAAACGGAGCATTAAGACTTGTTTGGTGATAACCTTTAATCATTGACCAAGTTTGACCGTGATAGTCTGTATCAACGAGTGCCGCAGTAATACCGTCGTCTTCGTCAACGACAGTTTCGTCGTCAGCAATAATCTTAACTTCACCGTTTCTTGCAACGATCGTACCAGGAATCGTCGCTTCGTCAGTTGCAACTTGATAGTAGTCTGACCAAGCCTTATCGTGCGTATTAGAATTATTGTTATAGAGTACGTGGTCGCCAGAGCCTGTGTAAGCAAACGCTGTAAATTCAGCAGAATACGTTGCGTAATCTTCAGCTTCTACTACGGTTACTTTGCAATAAACGTAATACGTACCGTCTTGACTTCTATCATAAGCTTGACTGTCAATTTCAACACCAGCCCAACTAGAATACCAAACCGTACCACTAGGTGCAGTGTCTAAAGTTGCCCTAAAGATATATGTACCTGCTACGTTTGCATTATAAGCAACACTAGTCCAACTACCTACGATAACCGCGTAGTCGTAGTCGCTTGTCTCGTTACCGTTTATGTCGCAAACTACAAATTCAGTAGGTAAACTGTTGATAATTTCAGATTCAGTAGTACCTTCTTGAACGGTCTTTTCTAAGTCTTTAACGATAACAGGTAAAGTAGCCGTATACCAATTTGCGGTAACAGTCGTATCTTCGTTGAACGTCGTATCTTGCGTAATGCTTGGAGACCAACCGTCAAACGTATATTCATAACCGTTTACCGTAAATCTGACTTCAGAGAAATCAGGCATAGAGTCAAGGCTATCGCCACTGTAAATTTTATATTCAAGTGCAAACGAACCAAAAACTTGACTAATTTGATCGCTTGTCATACCAGCAGGCGCGTTCACGTCGAAAGTGATAGTAATCTTTGGTTCTTCTTCCATTATAACGTAAAGATTATTAGTTTCACTTGTGACAGTTAAAACGTCGCCAGGGTTATAATAACTTGCTGTTCCGCTTGTGGCGGTTGCCCATCTACTGAACAAATAGTGATCAGGTAAATCAAGGTGTTCAGTTTGCGGTTTAACGATTACTTTTGCCTGATTTAAATAGTTATAAGGTTCTTCTATCGCTTCGCCGTAAGAATTATTGTCATTGATAACTGTATGGTAATATAATTTGTTAGTAGAGTCTTCAATATTCTCATCGTTTATGTTTTCATCTTCGTATTGAGCGTTAACAACGATAGAATGAAGCGCAGTATTGTTACCGCTTGAGAATAAGTAAAGAATATTTCCGTAATCATCAGTCGTACTTATACTTAAATTCGTATAAGTTGCACCAACAGTTTGACTAAGCGGAACTTGTATTCCATCTTCAGTCCAAAGCGAAACGTTATCTTTCGTTGCATTCGTTACTTTAATAACGATTAAAAGCATCGAATACTCATTTGGTAAGTCAATTTTAATCGGCGCGTCATTTTTATAAGATGAGTTACTGAAAGTCGCACCTGTTAAATTGATAATACCGTCGCTTGTTATTTCGCCAATATTATCTGCGTCAACTACGATAGAAACTTCACCGTTTTCTGACAACGTATAGCGGTCGTTTGTTAAAGTAAGTCCGCTATTCCATGCAGTTCTACCGTCTGACATATAACCGGCACCAGCCATAACTTGCGCGCCAATTACGTAAACTTCAACGATAGATTCGACCGTTATAGTTGACGTTTCAACTTCTCCAATCTCGTAAAGATATCCACTTGGAACGCTTATCGTACCAGTTACTTTATAGAAACCAGCCACGTCAATATTTGCATAGTTACTGATATTTTTAGCCGTGTAATTACCGTCTAATTCTGTTGCGTAAGTCGCATTTACGTAATCCCAATCAACAGTCCAACTTGCCGTAGAACCGTTAGCAAGACGTATCGTCGTAGTGCTTGGTAAATATAAACCGTAAACTTTAGCATCAGCAAGCGGAACTTTACCGCGTGTTGATTCAGGAGTATCTGCACTATCAACAACCGTATACCACTTAGCGTATAGAGTCATATCTCTTAATACGTTATCAATCGAATCTGTATAAACGTTGCCGAGTGAATCTACCCAATGGCTGAATACGTAACCTTTAGAAGAAGTGGTCGGAACAATAGCTGTAAGATCTAACGAACCACCGTTTTCAACTTTTTGATCAGCGATAGCACCGTCAAAAGGTCTAGCGTCGTTATCGTCAGTAACAAACGAAATCGTTCTTTCAACGTCTGTATTAATTTCCGTAGTCAATTCTAACGAAATTTCATAGAATCTTGCACCACTACTAAAGTTTAAGTAATAAGTAATATCATCACCGTTTTCATCTGCGGTGTCAAACGAACCAGAAGTACCGGTCAAGTATGTATTTGAAACAGATGGAGTAATGATTGCAGTTTCCCCATTACCCATAGAAGATCCTATAGTTTTAGAAACCCAAATATTAATTTGTCCGTTACTACTTGGAGTACCTACAACTTTAACTTTAAACGAAGAATAAACAGAACTTGGAACTTTAAAACTAATATATCTTGTCGATTTTGAAGATCCACCAGTCTTAATTACCGTACCAGTTTGTAAATCACCACTACCAAATACGATATCCGTTCTTTCTTCTGCCATATTTGATAAACCGTGGAAAGTTACTTCAATACCTTGCGAGTTAGGCACGGTTAGTTGTTCACCATTTTTATAAATGATAAAGTTTTCTATTTCCGTAGGTATATCAATCTTTTTTTCCCAAACAGCGTATAAAGTAACCGTTGCATCTTGAGTATTAGCAAGGTTTTCAACGCTTTCACCGTTTAGATATACCACGTCACCGTTTGCGCTCGTTGCCCAGCCTTTAAAAGTGTAACCTTCTAGCGTAAAGCCGTTTTGAGTTAATGCTGTAGCCTGACCGTAAGTTGCAACTATCGGACTCATTTCTCCCGTTGCATCTTCATTATTTTTATTAAACGCGATATTGTACGTAATAGGATTCCAAGTAGCAGTTAAAGTTACGTCACTTGCTGGCATCGTAAACGAAGCGTTTGCTTGTTTTACGCCGTCAAACGCACTTGATTCCCAACCAGCGAAAGTATAACCTAATCTTGAAGGATTAGCCCCACTGATTGTAAACGTAACACCTTCTTTAAACCTATTAGAATTGCTTGGCATTGAAATTTCTTCGCCATCAACACCGTCTACGTAAGTTACGCTGTAAGTTGCAGTCCAACTTGCCGTAAGCGTTACGTTATTTTCAGGCATAGTAAACGTTTCACCTGCTTGCTTAGTTCCGCTAAATGCAGATGACGTCCAACCTGCAAAAATATAATTAGTTCTTGTAGGAACAGTTGAACTGATAGTAACAGTGTCCCCGCTTGAATATTGGGTACTGTCCGTAGGAGCGTTTGCCCCACCGTTAGCGTTATAAGTTACGGTATATGTATCTGGTGTTTCGCCCGTTGCGTTCCACTTAGCGTAAAGCGTAGTATCGTTTGTAACGACTGTATTGAAATCATAAGCCTTAGTTAAGTTACTGTCTAAGTACCAACCGCCAAAAGTATAATCAGTCTTAGTAGGAGCAGTCGGCTCAGAAACTTTTCCACCAACCGCAATATTAGAAACGTTACTTACAGAAGTTCCACCGTTTTCTTCAAAAGACACGGTAAACGTCGGCGCCTTACTTAACTCAACTTTAATACCAGTTATAAAACCGTTATTGCTTGCATTTCCATTTGAAATAGTATAAGTTCCAGCAGATAATGAACTAGTCGTATACGATCCAGGTGTAAACTCTTTGAATAAATTTGTTTCCGTATAGAACGCTGAAGAAGCGATTATATCACCTGTACTACCATTTATTGAAACCGTCCAGTTTTTACTATTTGTTACGGTGGTTCCGTAAACAGTAACTTTTGCAGTATAACCTTCTTTAATAACGATAGTTGCAAAATCTTTACTATTTGCCGCAATTCTTATAAACGGCTCAGTAATTGCACGGTGGGTTGAGTCAGTTATACACTTGCTTGAATCAAATTTTACCGTAACACCCGTGTTGTCAATAATTGTATAATATCCATCGCTCAAATAATCAGCGTACAAATCTGTCCAACGAACGTTTTGGTAAATATCAGCATTAGTGGTAACGTATTTACCGTCACTATCCATGGTATAAGAATTCCAAGTAACGGTAGAATCGCTTGCAGAAACTCTCGAACTGATAGAACCAGGAGCAATTTGGAAAACAGGTTTAAGCGTCATATCCTTCGTTGGATGTATTTCAGCATTTTCTGCATATTCAACACCGTCTTGGTCTATCCACGCTATAAAAGTATAATTTGTTCTTGCAACGTTAGTTGGCGCGTTAAAACCGTCAACAAAATTGGCATTAATCACAGAATTTAGTTTCGCGGTGATGTTTATACCTGTATTTCCGTTGAAATCGTAGGTAATATTGTAATAATTATTTCTACTACCTGTTAAATCTTGCACTATGGCACTGAAGTCAATAGTAATTGTATACTCCGTGGCAGTCCAAACGGCGTAAATTGTTCCGTTTGAAAGTTCAGCATCTTCAATTAAATCACCATTTGCATCGAACAAATCTGCGCTTGTTGCGTTTTCAGAACTTGCAAAACCTGCAAAATCATAATGTTCTCTACTTGGAATATGCGAACTTAAAAGTTCAGGATTTGCAATTGCTACTTTAATACCCGAAAGCGTTTCGCTACCGCCAGCGAAACTACCACCGTTAGCGTCAAGTGTAAACGTGTATGCTTCAACGCTATCTTCAAGTTCCCAACCTGCGTAAAGAACCATATCCGACGTAATAATGGTTGAGTTTAATACAAACTGCGTCGTTAATTGTGCGTCTATATACCAACCCGTAAAGTCGTAATTATCTCTTGTTGGCGTAGGTAAAGTACCAGTATAAACGTTACCGACAACAGCCGCGATATATTCGTCACCCGAAAGCGTTCCGCCGTTTGCATCTAACGGAATTTGTCTTTCGTTAACGTTAGGTGTAGTAGGCTTGTTTACAGTTTCGTTAAAATATTCGATAAACGCTAAAATAAACGGAGCCGTACCTTTTGAACCATTTGCAACCGCAGATTTATTAACATATGTAGACGCTAGACCTGAATTCGCATCACTTAAACTTGTAGCACCACAAATATCGTATACGTTAATATCCGAACCGCTAACTGATACAGAGTGTGCATAAATACCTTCAAAAACTTGTCTACCAATATCGTTATATGAAAGAGGATCTCCCCCTGCAGTAGTAGTATAAGTTCCTGACAAATATCCCGCTTTACCGCCTTTCATTAAAGCGTAAGCAAACATCGCAGAACCTGACGTTTCAAGATAGTTATCCGTATTCTTTATCGTGCCTTGGTTTAAAACATGATAGAACATTTTAGAATCAGGGTCTTGATGCGCTAAAATACTATCCATCAAATCTTTAAATACAGCCGTCAAATACGCTCTACTGCTCGTATATGTAGTATTTTTAAACGTAATTTCGTTTATCGTTTCGTCTGGCAAATAATCTAAAACGTCAACGAGCGACATAGCAAGCCAGCCTGTACCACGTGACCAGAAAGCCGAACTTACGCCGTCTTCATTTGCCCAAGGCGCAGCACCGTCCGCAGAATAACCGTGGTAATAAAGGCCTGTGTCACTATCGCGCATATTATTAACTACTACGGCGTATTGGTCAATTAAGCCTTGCACGGTATATCTAAAATCAGTAGTTCCTAACTGCGCTTTACCGCCTGCCGCTAAATATCTTGCATAAAGCGGAGCGTACATATATAAACCGTCAAGCCAAACTTCATTAACTTCATCCGGCGTATGCCAAGGGTTATAAGTATCTTCAAGCCTATGACTCTCGTCGTTTGCAAACTGAGTTAACGCCCACTCAACTGCTCTTAAAAATTTGTCGTCACCAGAAAACTCGTAAGCATCGAATAAAACGCGGGTAGTTTGCAAGAAGTCAAGTCTTACGATATTGTTGAACTGGCTAGCACTTTCTGGATTAGGCGTGTCACTTGAATTGCTATATTGAACGATAGTACCGTCTTCACGGATATATCTTTCGAGATAATCAACCACGAATTGTTGATACTTATCTATCGTTTCTCCTTGAGTGTCTTCGTTTAAGTTATAAGAAAGGTTTACGAGCGAATTTAAGAAAATGCCGTTTACGTAGTTAAAGTAACCACGCCATTTTTCATCTTCACCAACCCACGAGCCTTGCACCATATTTTTCCATGCTTCGCCGTTAACCTTACTGTTATCCGTGGTTGTGTCTACGTGCCCTTCGATATAATCAAGAATCGCATCTTGATCAACTTCGTTAAACCAAAGTGCGTATAAAGTTATATCCTCACTTACCTTATCCAAGTCAAAATCAAACTCGTCTCTATAAGTCGATTTATCCGTAGTTTTATACCAACCCATAAAGGTATAACCTGTTCTTTCTGGGTTCTCAGGTCTATCGACCATACCGTCGTCGCTTGCGACTTCCATCGTCTCTTTACCGTTAGACATTGTACCGTCTTGCGCGTTAAACGTAATGGTATAATTATTCGCATTCCATTGCGCAACAAACGTTACGTCACTTGCTGGCATAGTAAACGTTCCGCCAGGCTGATACGTATTATTACCGTATTTCCAGCCCGTAAACGTATATTTAGATCTTGTCGGAATAACGCTACTAATATTTATTTTATCGCCCGATTCGTACTGATTATTATCACTCGGTGCACCGCTACCGCCGTTTGCATCATACGTCACCGTAAAATCAGTCTTTTCCGTCCAATTAGCAGTAAGTACTACATTGGCAGTTCCCATTGTAAACTGTCCGTTTGAAATTATGACACCACCACTTGTAACAGTCCAACCATCAAACAAGTAATTATCTTTAGTCGGATTAGAAGTTATAACGTCAGAAATCTTTACCGTAGCACCTTCAGCAAAACTTCCACCGCTTACGTTACTAGTACTACCATTAAACTTACCACCGTTTAAATTATAAGTTACGGTATAAGTAGCCGCCGGCGTTTCACCTGCTGGAGTCATATCCGTAATACGTAAAGCACTAACTTTTACTTTTTTATTACTTCCAACCAATTCAACAGTATCAAATACTAAAGTACTAGTGCCAGCTGCAGCAGTTGTAAATTCAACATAACCAACTCTACCAGTACTTGAAGTGTGTTTGTAGTAATTCATAAAATCGGTAGGCGTGCTACCACTAGCAAACGCAGTTGCATGTTTTGTAATATTCTTAGTTGAAGGAGTTTCAGAATTGAAAGAATACGAATAAGTAGGGCTCGATGTTAAATCAGCTGAACCAGCGATTAACATTTCAACTTTTGCTGGATATAACAAGTTGAATTCAACAGTAATATCATCACTATGACCATTACTTTGCGTCAAAAGATTTTTGGATGTTCCACTAGCACCGTTAATAGAAACAGATTCAGCATCGCCTATTTTCCAATTTTGATTAGGTGATATAAAAGTAACATAATTAGCAGAACCAGTTGGCTGAACCGTTCCCAAAGTGTAACTCGTGCCAGATTTTGTAAGATATACAGTTTTAGCCCCAGTTATAGTAGCACTACTCAAATGCAAGTCAAATGTTTTATCGCCATTAGCAGCGCTTGCGGTGTATTTTGTGTCGAAGGTTGAAATGCCCACGCCAAAAGACACTACCATTAAAAACGATAGCGCAACGATTGCCAAACTTCTAAATTTCTTCTTAAACATATATGTACTCCTTTTCGGAAAAAGCCTTTTTTTGTTCTACTTTCCCCGACAACGGATTATTCCCGTATTTTACGCGCAAAAGCACGCGATAAATATTATAATATATAATATATTAACAAAACGCGACAAAATTGTCAATAATATTATAAAAACTTGTAGCAGGTTGCAAGAAATTTTCCACTTCATATAAAGCACATTGCACAAGAAAACAAAATAAATTGCAAAATAAATTTTGCATAAATTGACGGCGTTTGCCGTCATAAATTGACCGCTAACTGCGTTCATAAATTGCAACCCAAGTTGCATTATGGTTATTTTTTCATTGCGAGCGTTACTTCTATTTATTCCTACCCCGTCATTGCGAGCGCGATTTATCGCGCGTGGCAATCTCTAAAGAACTAACCGAGCACTTTTAACGCCGAACACTAAAACAACCCACACGCACTTTATAGATTCTTACGCTTTCGCTCAGAATGACACTAATGAGTGTTGTAAAATAATTAGACGGCGTTTAAAAAAAACGCACGACAATAATGCAAATCGTGATTTGCAATTTATGAAAGTTTTAACTTTCAATTTATGCGCCTAAAGCGCAATTTATGAACTTTGCAAAAGTTCAATTTATCGCAGTTTTTGCGAATAAAATTCGCAAAAACTGCCCTATAACGCGATTATTGCACCATTTTTTCCCCCTAGCCTTTCCCTTGAGGGGAAGGTGTCGCCCCGCGACGGATGAGGTGTAAGATTGTTAATGATGTGCAAAATAAATTTTGCATGATGCGCTAACTTGTCAGTTAGCATGAAGCGCAATCCTACTTTTTGCGCACGGATTACATGATGTGTAAGTATGCAAGCAACTTACATTGTGGTCGTGAACGCTAGCACGTTCCGTGAATAACATATATTTTAATTTCGGACTGAAATTATTATATAAATCGTTTTTTGTCATTGCAGCGCGATTTTTATTTACTCCTACCCCGTCATTGCGAGCGCGATTTATCGCGCGTGGCAATCTCTAAAGAACTAACCGAGCACTTTTAACACCCGAACACTAAAATAACCCACAACGCACTTTAGAGATTCTTACGCTTTCGCTCAGAATGACAATATTCAGTATTATAAAATAATTAGACGGCGTTTAAAAAAACGCACGACCACAATGCAAATCTGAGATTTGCAAATCATGAAAGCCTGCTTTCAAATCACGAACGGCTTGCCGTTCAAATCATGAAGGCTCAGCCTTCAAATCATCCTCTAAGGCAACATATCGAGCGCGATTTTTTTACTCCTACCCCGTCATTGCGAGCGCGATTTATCGCGCGTGGCAATCTCTAAAGAACTAACCGCGCACTTTTAACACCCGAACGTAAAAACAACCCACAACGCACTTTAGAGATTCTTACGCTACCGCTCAGAATGACAGTATTCAGTATTATAAAATAATTAGACGGCGTTTAAAAAAACGCACGACCTTTATGAAAGTTAAAAACTTGCTATCGAGCAACCGTTAGGTTGCATATCGAGTTGCTCCAGCAACATATCGAGCGCGAACAAAGTTCGCGCATATCGAGTAGCCTTTAAGCTGCCCAATACTGCCGTACGGTTACTAGCGTCAAAAATTGCCAAATTTCAGGCGATTTTATGCTTTTTGGTCGAGTATTCAAAAAAGGCGCGAATTTGCCAAATAACGGCAAATTCGCGCCTTAAAATCAATATTTATTAAAAACATAAAAATTAAAAGCCTTGCGAAATACTTCGCAAGGCTTTAAGATTGTTTTTTAATTACCAAACGATACCGATATCGTCTGCGTCAACGTCGTTGTCAGCACCTAATTGACTTGCAGTTACAACGTCTTCTGTAAAGAAGGTAATTTCAAATTGTAATTCTTCATAATTTTTCATAATTTTCATACCTCCTAATTAACCATTTAATACTACGCCGTAAATTTCGGCTTGAGCATCAGTAAGTTGACCAGCATCATAAAGCTTTTGCGCTTTACTTACGATTGTATCACTTTCAATTGCATCACTTTCAGCGATAATTGATACGCCGTTGATTGTAATCGTCATATCAACGTTTAATGCGTTTTGTGCTTTTGCTGAATCAATACCAGTTATTGAAAGGTTTGCAAGATATCCACTTTGATTTTCGTTATAAGCAATATTAAGAACATCAACGTTTACGTTTGCACTAGAACCATTTGTAAGGTTAGCAACGTTAAACACAGCACTTGCATTTAAAGTTAAACCATTTAAAGCGTTTTCGTTTGCATCAACGATAGTTACAACGTAACCAAATCTAACTGCTGGACTTTCAGCACTCTTTCTAAAACTAATACCTAAATATTCAGCCTTAGCAAATGCATTTACATCACCAAACTTGCCAATATAAGTATAACCAAAATCTGAAATTTGAATTTCTTTAATATAAGTACTTGATTGCGAACCGTCAACTTCAAATCTGTAAACGCCATTTTCAGTTGTAACATATTCAAAATCTTTAAATGCACCTGCCGTTGTCGTAACCGTTGAAAGTGCAGTAGTACTATTATTATTATAGAAGGAAGATGCTACTTCTCTACCCGAGTATATTGTAACAACAATTTTAGTGTTAGCTTCAGCAAAGAATTCAATATATGCACCATCTTTACCTTTTATCATACTATAAGATACATTATCAATAGTTTGTGCTTCAACACCCCAATTGTTTGAACTGTTAGTTCCTAATGTATATCCCGCTTCTTGAGCATCATCAGCCGTTGTATAATTGTTAAAATCATAAGAAACAGCAGGTGTTAATAATGAGATATTAGCAGTTACTGTTGCGTTTGATACATCGTAACCAGTCTTCGCTTTTAAAGTACCAATAACAACGCCGTCAGCATATTCACCCCAAACAACTTCAAATTGAACCTCATCAATTGTTACAATTGCAGGTAAAGCGTCGTATATACCGTCTTGAGTAGCAGTAATATTAAGTGAAGTACTTGCAACAGCAATTTCTTTTACGATAACTTGCATTGTAGGAGCGGCTGCAGTTACGTCGTAGACGTTAGCGTCTACTGTTACGTTACCAGTTAAAGTATAGTTTTGAAGTTTGGTTGCGTCGTAATCTTTATCCCATTTCCAAGTTACAGGCAAAGAATATTCGCCAGAAGTAACTACGGTAGGAAGTTCGATTTCGTCTATTGCAGTTCCAAAATCAATTTCTACGTTAGAAACAGCGTCATATTCAGTGATTGAAGGCTTAACGAAGTTAGCGTCAAGTTCCCAAACTGCTTTAAAGGTTGTGTCAGAATTGATTGGAACTGTTGTAATATCAATTACAGTTGAACCGTCAGTTGACCAACCTAAGAAATTGTAACCAGTCTTAGTAGGTGCTGTAGGGGCAGACGTTAAAGTTTTACCTTCTTCAACAGTTACAGCTGCAACTTCGCTACCACCGTCAGTATCAAATGATACGGTGTAGTTAGTTACCAACGGAGTGATTTCAACATCATAGATAAAAAACTTTCTGGCAGTTCCTGAATTACCACACATCAATGCCGCGTTAGCTGTAAAAACAGTGGTTCCTTTATCTAAATCAAATTCAAAATATCTTAATTTTGATTTCGAACTACTAACAGATGGAGTATACGTTTTTCCTGCAATAGTAATGTCGCTTGTTACAACTACTTGATCTGCAGTACCTTTAGTATTGCCAGTTAATGTTGCTGAGTAAGTTGACGATGGTATACCATTACTATCCACACCAAGTAGTAGTTTTACCTTAGAATTTGCACTTATTGTAAAAGAAAGTTGAGTATCAGTTGTTGAGCTTTTGTTTGTAGTAACACCATAAATATCACCAGACGATAGAGTGCTACTAGTTTTATTATACTTTATGTATTCACCACCAGAAGCCATGGTGTAAGTTACATAATCAGTTTGAGTACTTGCCGCACTAAAAAAACCATCGTTATTAAAAGAAATAGTTGTCGGTTTAGAAGACAAACCGCTAGAATCGGCAGCGTACCAAGAGTTGAAGTCGACTGATACAGTTGGTGTAGCTGCGGCGTCGGCTTTCTTAATACTAGAGAAACTTGATAGACCAAAGGCGAGTGATAACGCTAGAACGAGCGATAAGCATACCATTGATATGTTTCTCATTTTCTTAGAAATCATATTTGACCTCCTAAAATAATAAATTTGTTTTTTATTAAAAATTTAAAAAATTTTTCACCAAAAGTTAAGTTGGCAGCGCAGAATTTGCCCTACCTTATAATAATTGTATCAATATTTTACACAAATTCTGCTTTTTTGTCAATATTAGTTTATAAATTTTGTTATAAAAAGCCGTTTTGTGTATAAATATATACATATTTTCTATGCCGTTTTCAGCAAAAAATAGCGTATTTCCTTTATATATAATATATACGCGCGTGTAATGCAGTTTATTCCCACGCATAAACTGCTCGATATGTGCGAACTTTGTTCGCGCTCGATATGTTGCTTACGCAACGCGATATGCGAAATATATTTCGCGCGATATGTTGCACTACTTTTGTGTAGCGCAAAGCGATATGCAAAAACTTTGTTTTTGCGTTAGACACCTCATCCACCGCAAGCGGTCCCCCTTCCCC